>NZ_NKCO01000031.1:0-57361 GCF_002245615.1 Mycobacterium neumannii
ATTCCTTTGCTCGAGTGACTTTGGACGGTCCCTCGAAGAATCACGCGATGACCTTCAATCACTCGGCTACGACACGCCGGTACCGCCGATCAGGTCCGACTCGTACACCACTCTGCTGGACGCAACCGGTGGCGGCTCGCACGGCGTCCATGCCGATGCCGAGCTGGAGGCGTCGAGAACTCATAGGGTATGTCCTGGCGGGGTCTGTGCTGGCGGATAGTACATGGACATGTAAAAGGTTAATGTACGAGCCGCCACTGGCTACCCTGACACCCGCCAGCAGCTACCCTCTCCTGGGGAGAATTTCGGTGTCGATTCGGCGCAGCATGCGTGCATGGCGAAGCATGACAACGAGCCGAGCGAGTTCGAGCGGGTGGCTCGCGCGGGCTGGATGGTGACACTGCGGTACCGGCTGCTGCTGGCGACCCAGCCGCCGTACCGTCCGGCTAAATGGCGGTGGGCAGCAGGTGGCGCTTCGGCCGCCATGGCCGCCGCGGGCGTCATCACCAAACTTGGGTGGTTCTAGTGCCCGACAGATGCACCGTAGGTGGAGGTGGAACGGATCGCTCGGCGGCCGACTGGCACGACCGGGCGCCGGTACGCTATCTGCACACATGTCCTCTGCTCGGCCGCTGCGATTGCCCGACCCGATGCTGGCCACCCTGGGGCCTCCGCCATCGGGCGACGGCTGGGCTGTGGAATACAAGTGGGACGGGTTCCGCGGCCGCTGCATCATCGAGCCATTCGCAGTAAAAGTGTTCTCCCGCAACGCAGCCGACATCACCTCCACCTTTCCCGAACTCGCCAAAATCACTGAGGTGACCGGTGGGCAACGTCTGCTGCTCGACGGCGAAATAGTCGCCCTGGACCAGCTCGGCCGCCCGTCGTTCTCCAGGCTCCAGCAGCGGTGGCCGATGCGTCGACGTCCCACCCGCAGCCTGTTGGAGCAGGTGCCGGTGATGTTCTTCGCTTTCGATTTACTCGCCAGCGGCAACGACGACCTCACCGACCGTCCCTATGTTGAGCGCCGCCAGATGCTGAGTGCGCTGCCCCAGGGATACCCGTTGATGATCCCCCCGTACTGGGACGATGCAAAGCCCGTCGACATGCTCGCGGCGGCCGCTGAAAATGGCGTCGAGGGAGTCGTCGCCAAACGCCTGAATTCGCCATATGTCTCAGGACGATCCTCTGCGTGGATCAAGTCGCCGGTACGGCGCAGTTGCGAGCTGGTGATCGTCGGCTGGTGGCCGCCCACTGGACCGACTCGATCGGGGCGCGTCGGATCCCTTTTGCTCGCCGGCCGCCGCGAGGATGGTCAACTCGTTCTCGTAGGCCAGGTCGGCTCCGGGTTCAGCGACACCGAGCGCCGGCGCCTCTATAGCCTTCTCGACGGCCTTGCCCAGGAAGCCGCTCCGGTGCCGGATGCACCCGCGATCGGAGGGGTCACCTGGGTTCGTCCCCGGTATGTCGGTGAAGTGGCTTTCCGGGAGTACAACAGCCCCGGAGGCTTGCGGCATGCCTCCTGGAAAGGATTGCGCGAGAGCCGTATTGCCGATGTCGGCATGCCCGACCAACTGCAATAGGGAGTCGGCTACCACGCGGTAGGGCGAGTCACCAGTATGCCGGAATCTGTTCAAAAACCCTGGCATGCAGTGAAATGCGGGCGAGGTCGGCAGCCGTCCGGTCTTCCCAGGACGCGATCCGCTCTTCGAACCACGACCGCCAGTCGACTTCCATTCCGGTGGTCGCCAGCGCAGCAAGGTAGGAGGCAAGGAGGGTGTCTCGTTTGACGATGAACTCTGATTCGAGTTCCCGCAATGCTTTTCCCTGCACATCGTCGACTATGGGGACATCCATTCGGAGTGCTGGTGCTGGGTCTTGCGCTCGGAGGCTGCAGCTGAGCAGCTTCAAGTTCTGCACCTGGATGCCGATCGCGGCGGTGCGGGCATGTGTGCGGAGGCGGTGTTCATAGGACTTGCCGAGTTCGTCCGACGCGTCGTGATACCACCGATCCAGAGCTGACCGAGTTTCCGAGTTGACTCCGGGTTCCCAGGCGGCCAGTGGCATCGCTTGGATGGTGGCAATGACTGCACCGTGGACCCCCTGAAAATCGGGCGCATCCGCTAAGGCGCCGTTCTCTTCCAAGGTGTCGCGCCACTGCGGGGAGAGAATCCCGTCCCGCGCTTGCTGCAGGGCCCGGATGAGCACCTCGTTCTCCAGGAGCCGGCGCATGCTCCGCCGATCGTCCTTCGTGTACTGAATGTTCATACCTGTTCCCTTCTTTGCGATATTTCGTTGATAAGTAACGATTTAACGGATGACCGGCGCTGGGCGTCAGGCGGCGGCTTCGCCCTTTCCTGCGCGGTCGTTGTCGGATCCGACGCGGCTGTTCGAGGGCTTCTGCGAGTTCGACGCGGAGGACGGCGAGTCACTGCGGTGCCGTCCGGTAGCCGTGCCCGAAGAATCCGATGCGGTCTCGCCGGAGGCATGCCGGCCATGCGTGTCGGCCCGGTCACCGGGCGAGGCATTGTCGGCGTCTTTCGCAGGCCGGGCTGTCGGGCGGGTCGTGGCGGCATCATCACCCTCGGACGCTGCGCTGTGTGCGGTCGGCCGGGTCAGCGCCTCGCCGTCACTGGTGTCTGGGTCCAGCGCGGCGCTGCCCTGAGGCGATGGGTCTCCGGCCGAGGATGTGCCGGTAAGAGACGTCAACTGCCCCGTGTCCGCGTCGCCGAGCTCTTGCTCCACTTCCACGGGTGTACCGTCCACCGCCGGCAACGAGACGGCCATGTCCGCGTGCGGTGCTTCCGGCGCACCTGCGCTGGCAAGAGGTGCTTCCTCCGCGACCGTCGCAGGGTGTCCCTCCCCCGCCATCGGTGAGGGCGCGGTGTCGGCTTCCGGGCTTGGCTCCTCCGCCCCGGCGGTCGGTCCCGCACTGCTGGCGGTGAGGGTTGGGACGTCGATGAGCACGCGGCTAGACGCTTCGCGCGACAGCGTAGGAGTCGAGGAGCCCGCTATCGCCGAGCCGATGTCGAGCACGGCAGCGACGGCGTTGAGTCCCGTTGAGACTCCGAAGCTCACAGCGCGCACGGTGATGTTGATGGTCGTCGCCAGGGCGTGCGGCAGCGAGGAGACGAAGGACGGTAGACCCGCTGCGTGCAGGATGCCTGATGCGGCTGTGGCCACCCCGTCAGTGAACCGGGTGATCATGGCTGAAGCCGTTGACGTGAGGTCTGCGCCTGCGGTGAATGGCACCGACAGCAGGCTGGCTCCGGCGCTCGCGACCGACCGCACGGAGCTGATCCCAGCGCTGACCACCACGCCGAGCGCACGGGTGTAGCTCGCCGCACTCAGTGGAGCTGCGCCGATCGCGTTGATCGCCTCCTGGAGGGCTCCGCTGGCCGTGCCATCCCCGAGCCAGGCTGCGCCGATCTCAGATGCGCCACCGGCGAGCTTGCTCAGAACGCGGGATGCGGCGGAAGTAAGCGTGCCGGCCACGCCGTCGACCCCCGCCAGCGCTGCGGTCACCGGCGCTGACACGATCCCCTGCACTGCGGTCAGTACGCCGTCGAGCAGTGCCACGCCGGGCACCGCGCCCTTGGCCGCGTCAATCAGTCCGTTCACGCCGCGGAGAATGTTGTCGATCTGGAACGTCACCCCGGTAACCAGGGTGCTAGTCACCGACAGCGCGCCCGATCCCACGCTGTCGACCAGCGACAGTCCGTTGTTCACGACCAGTCCTGCGATGTCGAGGGGCGCGTTGAGAAGGCCGGTGTAGCTTGCCAGCGCCAGCGGATTGTTCACAATGGTGGCGACCGCGTGCAATGCGGTGCTCAGAGAGCCGGTCAGCGCCGAGGCCAGCAAGTCGGTGACTTCCCCGGTCGTGAGCACCACAGCGGCCCCGGTATCGCCCACTGTGGTCGACAGCCGGGACAGGCTCCCCGAGGACGTCGCCCGCAATGCGTTGAGCAGGTCAACGAGGGACCGGTTATCGGTGGCATCGATCAGGCCGTCCCACAGCGAATTGTTCACCGAGACAGCGGAGTCCAGTACCGAGGTCAGACTGTTGGCGGGCATCGCCACCGCGGCGGTAACGGTCGAGGACACCGAGGCGAGGGCCGAGTTCAACCTGTCGACCAGGTTGTCGATGTCGGTCGGGCTGATGACGGCCGCGAGCTGTACCTGCGACACGGATACCGCCGGTGGTAGTGATATGGGCAGGGTCGGGGCGTGCAGAGCGGAGGGCCCTGCAATCAGCGGGGCGAGGGTGATGGCCGCTGCGGTCACCGCGGTCCCTGCTGTCCAGTGCGGGCGAGTGGAGATTTCCATGGATGGTGGTCAGCTTCCTGTGCCTGTGGTGAGTGATTTGCCGATGCGAATCGTTGCGTCGCCCGAAGTGGGCGACGGTCGCTGACGGCGCGGCGGAGAAAGCCGCAGAGCTGGTGTGCCATGAGATGGGACGCCGTCAGGCATGCCGGGGTGGCCGCATCGCGCGTGTCGCGTGTGTTGCATGCCGCCCCCGGCCTCCGATGCAGCACGCTCCCCAGCGTGTTGCAGGACCTATCAAGCTATTTCAGCCCGGACCGTATAAACGCGGAGTGTGAGGCGTCCACCACCGCAGCGGCATTGACCTCCAAAGTGTCCACATCGTGAGATGGCGGCGATAATCGGGTGGCCGAGTGGCAGCTAAGGTGCCGCGTAGCCGCCGCGGCGCAGCAGCGGGCTGCCGGTCGGACTGAGAAACGAGCGCTTGAGGTCGGCAATCGACCATTGCAGGTAGTGCGACAGTGGCACCAGCGCGAGCAGGCTCAAGGTGGGATCCGGTGCCGCGGCGACCGGTCCCCCACCCACCCGTTTGAGCGTGCGGTAGCCCCGCTCCATCTCGCTGACCTCGTAGCCTCTGGCCAAATCGTCGACAGTCCAGCCTATTTCGAGGAGCGGCAAGTCGAGATCCTCGCGGATGTCATCGGCGAACAGGCCGATCAAATGTCTTTCCAGCACTTCGGTGTCGGCCACGAACAGCAGCGGGTGCTCGGCGTCGTCGTCGAGCTGGGTGAGTTCGAGTCGGTCCGGTCCGCGGCGCCGGATGAAGTACCGCGTAGGGGCACCCGCCTCCGAGCGCAGCTGAACATCGCCATCCTCAGCCACGGTGGTCACGTAGTGGGCAGTGCGAGCCCAGCCCACGCACTCAGCGGTGAGGCGTACCGGAAACCGCGGGTGCGGCGTCGCTTCGATGTCCCTGCTCACGCGGGCGAGCGTACGCACCGCCCTGATGTGGCCGCGCGGCCCGGACCGCGCTTAGATCGCGATGCCGGGTTGTTCCTGCTCACGCTCCACGCGCTGCTGGCGCCGCACCGAAGCGCCCACCGTTGTTGCGAGCATCCGTCCGTGGCCGATGATCTGTCGAGCCTCGGCGCGCTCGTCCTCGGTGGCATCGCGGTGACGGGCGACCTGACGGGCCTTACTCACGGCCGACCGTGCCAGTTCTCGCCGGCGCTGCGGGTCAGCGTGGCCGCGCGCATCTGCAAGCGTCGACTGCGCTTCGCGCAGCAGGCTGCGCGCTGCCAGCGCGAGGGCGGTGTCCATCACCGCCACAGCCCGGGCCCGGTCGGCGTCGCTGGTCGTGCTGTCGACGGCCACTTGCGCGGCAGTGTCGGCAGCCGAGCGGGCGTACTGGCCCTGCCGGTGCCAGTCGGTCTCAAACTGCGCTGTGCGCAAATCGTTTTCGGCGTCGTCTAGGCCGCCGGAGAGTGAAGCTGTCATGTGACGGACCGTACGGAGCAACGTGAAGCGGAGTCCACCACCGCGAGCAACTTCGCCGAAAAATGGTTCCGGCGGGGGCCAGGCTTCCAGGTTCGCCGGCGGCCGCTCACGTGCACCGGGGTCTGGTTGCATGCAGGCCCGGCTCAGCTCGGGTCACGACTTGCCGCCACCTCGGTCTGGGCAGCTCCCCTTTGCTCCGCGGCAGCGGATGTCGAGGGGCAGGAAACGAAAGGCCCTGATCAGAGCGGTGATTGGAGCAAGCCAACACGCGCATGCTGGTTCATCAAACATGTTGCACGACAACGGATTACACGATAGACTGTTGCTTATAAGCAACATCAACCGAAAGGCAGTCCGATGAAGTCTCGCGCCACCGACACCCATGTCACCCCCGCCGCGCTGCTAACCCACACGATGGTCCGCATCCAAGGCGACCAGAGCGGAGACGTCGCTGTCTTCCACGCCTGCTCCCCAGAGGCCCGCCTGCGGTTGCAGTGGGGCGGCCTGCTGATGACGATGTTCTCGGCCCAGGCCGTCCAGCGGGTGCTGGAAGGGTTCTGCGCAGCCCGGGCGGCGATGACGCTCATCCCGCGTTCGATCCCGGCGCCGGTACCGGCGGACGAGCCCTTCGCCGTGCCGACCGTTTCCGTCGACTGGATGCGCCGCCCCGCCTACGCCGTGGTGCCCCGCCAGGAGCTATCGCGTGACCGTTCGCGCCAACTGCGGTGGCTCGATCTGCATATGGGACCGATTACTTTCCAGGTGCTCGATCAGGCCGGAGCCGTCAGCACCGTGGACCTGCTGACGACAGCGCACCGCACCGGTGTGCAGATCTTCTTGGATGGGCCCGACTTCGCCGCCGATCCCCGTGACCGGGACTACGCCCCGCCCAGCGGCTAAGGGTTATCCACAGCCTGCCAAGAGCCGGGTCTGTTTATCCACAGCAGTGGAAGGCAGACCCGGTTTTTGCTGTTTGGTAGCGCACACTGTGGCCGAGGTATCCCCCACGCAAGGAGGCAGCGCCATGACCGCGCACTGGACCCTGACGACCACGACCGCGCGCAGAGTCGACACGATGATCGGGTCGGCCCAGGACCACGAAGTCGCCGTGACGGCGGTCTTGGCCGCCACGCTGGACGCCATCGACGATGCACGGACGGTTGAGACATCCGACTTGCCGCGCTATGAGCTTCGCGCCAGCGGAGAACTGGTCGCTCTCATCCAGACCGGCACCGACAACGCTGGTCGCCCCGATCACGCCGACACCGCCGAGTTGATTCAGCGCATCGAGGCCTCACGCACCTTCGGCGTATCGCCTTACTGAGCCGCACCCTGGGTCTGTAGGAGGGCCGCGGGGTCGACGCCCAGGCCGCGAGCGAGGTGAACCAGCACCACGACAGTCGGGCTCTTACGCCCACCCTCGATGTGATTGAGATGCGGCCGGCCGATACCCGCCCGTTCGGCGAGCTGCGCCTGCGTCAGACCCGCCGCGGTCCGGTGCTCTCGGATCGCGGCACCCAGCGCCGCCAGGATCGCGGAACCGTCGTCTGCGGACGTGTCGGCGTCCATGGCCAGCTCCCTCCGGTGACGTTGCCCATAGGCTACACCGTCGCGGTGGGGTGAGTTGAGCTCAGAACAGAACAGCATCGCTGGTCGCCTCCTGCCACCATTCGTCGAAGCCGGGCCGCGCTTTGTCCTCCACCACTGCCGGGCAGACGACGTAGAAGTGTTCCAGGGAGGGCAATTCGGTACCGCGGGCCCGCAATACGTGACGCGTGATGCCGTCCGGCCCGTCGTGGCGGTCGCCGGGCTGAGCCGCCAGCTGCCTCGTCATCTGCTCCCGCGTACCGTGCGCCACCGCGCGTACCGAACGCGCGGTGATGCCGCGACCATCGGTCCGCTTGGACGAACGGCGCGTCAGCCGGCGAACCTCGTAGACGGCGTGAGGCTTGTCAGCCAACAGTGCCTCGTAGTGCGCCTGAACCTCGGTCAGACCGGCGGCGTCCACCAGTTCGGCCGCCGACCCACCGGCGATGAGGGTCTGTCGTTCGTTCAGGCTGCGGGCAACGAACTCGAGGAACAGCGCCTGGGCGCCGGCATGTGGTTCGCGGCGGTAGCGCTCGACGAGGGCGTGCCGACCTGAGGCCGTGGCCATTGCGAAGGGGCAGAAGCCACACGCCGATTTTGACCACCGGCGCCCGGTCACCTCAGCGATGAAGTCTGTGCACCGGGTCCGATCCCAACCCCACTCCAGGAGCGGGTACCACCCTGTCCGGCGTTCGGTGTTGAACACCGCATCCTTGGTAGCGCGGGCCCGCTCACCGGCTTCGAATCCCAGCACGTGGCGATACCGACGACCTGCGGTCACCGACGCGATGATCGGATCCAGGCAGTTCCCCTTGGCGTGGACCGAGCACATGCGGGCTCCCCCGAGTTGGGGAAGCGTTCCGGCCGAGAGCATTTCGTCCGAGAGCTTGTAGCCATCGACGTACAGCCGCTGCGGTGTGGTGGAGTCGTCGAGCACAACGACCCCCTCCCCGCCGGCGGTCGTCTTGCGCTGCGTGCGGCGACCTGGATGAACCGCACACCATGGCGGCGGAGCGCGGGCAGCACGACCTCTTCGACATCGCGCAGAGTCTGCTCGAACTCATCCCCAGTGTGGGCGGTGATGACGATCAAATCGCTGAGAGCGAAGTCCCGACTTGACGGGTCGGTCAGCCAGCGCAGCAAGATCGCCGTGCTTATGTAAACAGTCAAGCTGTCGCAGAAGGAACGGTGTCGCAGGGCGGCGGCGCCTCGGTGGAACCTACCTCGGGATTCTCCAAGGGCGGGCCTGGTGTGAATGGCGATTTTCCAGCCGGCCCCTGGTGATCGCTGCGGAGTCGGAGCTCTGTTCGTCGGACTGATGCCAGTGGCCGAGCGTCGTCGCCGGCGCCGAAGTCCTCGCGTCAGCGCCTCTTCTCTTGGTGGTGGCGATGGTCGGTCAGACCGGCTCGGCCGATCAGAGCGGCAGCGACGAGCAGTGCAGCCCCTGCGGCGTAGACGGCGGTGATCCCTGCCGCATCAGCCAGCCACCCACCCAGCCCGAGGGAGGCCAGGCGGCCGAGTTGCCAGATCAGATCGAAGGCGGCGAAGACCCGGCCGCGTGCGGCGGGTGGGGTTTCGGCCTGCAGCAGCGAGTTGAAGGTGACTGCGCCGGCAGAGGTGCCCCCGCCGTAGCCGGCCAGGCTGCCCAACGCCACCACCGGGACGCGGACACTCGCAAGGACGGCATCTACGGCGGCGCGCAACAGATAGGGTCCGAAAATGAACGCGGGTTTGCGAGGATCGGTGATCAGCCGGGTCAGCAGTAACGGGCCTGCTGCGGCGCCCACGCCGATGCAGGCCAGCGCGATTCCGTATCCGGCGGGGCCCCTGCCCAGGCGCTCGCGGATCAACACAACCAGCAGGGCACTGGTCGCTCCGGCCGACAACGCCGCCAGGGCCTGACCAGCGGCCAAGGCTCGCAGCACCCGGTGCCCGGCCAGCACCCTGATGCCGTCTCGGGCCTGATGCCACCAGGCGGCACGGGCCGCATCGGCTGCCGGGCGCAGCAGGTGCAGGCGGGACAGCAGCAGCGCCGAGACGGCGAAGCTCGCTGCGTTCACCCAGAACGCCAGGCCATAGCCGACGGTCGCGACCACGGCACCCGCAGCCGGGGCGAGCACGATCTGGGAGAGCACCGCGGCGGTCCAGATCCCCGAGTTCCCGGCGATCAACTCCTCCTCGTTCACCAGCGCGGGCAGCGCGGCACTGGCGGCCGGATTGAACAACGCCGACGCTGCGGACATGGCGAACGCCACCGCGTAGATGCCCGGCACCGAGCCGGCGACCAGCGGTAGCCCCGCAGCCACCAGCACGCGCGCCAAGTCGGCAACCACCATGACCCGCACCGGCGAGAACCAGTCGACTGCCACCCCAGCGAACGGTGCCAGCAGCAGCACCGGGACGATCTCCGCGACGATCACCCCGGCCACACCGAGCCCGGAGCCGGTGCGGTCCCACACCAGCAGGCCCAACGCCACGGTGGCGAACGCGTCACCCCAGGCAGAAGCGGTGCGCGCCGCCCACAACCGGCGGTAACCAGGATGGGAGAACACCTGGCGCAGCCCGGTGCCCGCACGTCCTGGCTGGCCGCGGCTCAGCGGACTTTCTCCATGGTGTGCCCGCAGCAACAGGTGGGGTTGCGGTCGCGACCGTGGCCTGGGACGGCGCCCTTGGTGACGGTCATCTCACATCCGCGCTCCGGGTCCGGGCGCCGGTACACCTCGCACTCGACTATTGCCATGACCTGCGCCTCCCTTCGGTTTCCGGTCCTACACTGGAGACGCTAAAACCTTCACCCCAGGTGAAGGTCAAGGCGAGCGGCCGGGACGCGAAGGAGGCAGACGATGGCCCAGGCGATGACCGTCGGGCGGGCCGCCCAGGCGGCCGGGCTCACCCGTAAGGCCGTGCGCTTGTATGAGGAGCGCGGCCTGCTGCCGCCCGCCCAGCGCACTGCGGCCGGGTACCGCCTTTACAACCAGGACGACGTCGACACCCTCACCTTCATCCGCCGCGCCCGCGACCTGGACCTCCCCCTGGACGACATCGGCACCATCCTCACCCTCCGCCGCGCCGGTCCCACCCCGTGCGGAGCCGTACGGGATCTACTCGACGCCCGGATCGCGGAGATCGACAACACCATTACCGAATTGCTGGCGCTGCGTGCGAGCCTCACCGCCAGTCGGGACACCGCCGTGGCAGCCGATACCGAGTCGGAACCGAACAGATCGATCTGCCCGATCATCGAACGGTGAAGTAGCCGCTCAAGGACCCTCATGTCTCACTGAACTCTTGATGGCCGCGTTGCGAACTGGCGGTAGCCGAGCCTTTGCGGAATGGCCACTCGTTGCGGCAAATGTCCAGTCAGACTGGGCCGACCGATCATCGGACGGCTGAGCGGCGTTCGATAAAAGACTGTGTTGTGCCAGACGCCGCCCCGCTGGGCGATGCGTTCGCGGATGCCGACGGTTCAGCAACCGGCGGCGTGGTGCGGGGCGATGCTTGCGCAATTCTCCGTGAAGATGGAGGCATGCAGAGTCCGCAGCCCTGCGTCGTCGACTGTGGTGGTTTGCTTCTACAGCAAGGCTTTGCCGCCTGCCGGACTCCCATGGGGACAATCCGGCCGCCTCGGGCTCGCATCGTAGAGGCCCGCGTGCCAGTTGGATCCCGGCAGGCAGGTCACCTGCTGCCGGGTCCTCCTACCTGGTCCGCATTTTCTTCGGGCTGTGGCCTGGGTGCGCAGCAGTCGTCGGCGGTGTCGGTGGTGGTGTGGCGGCGTTCGCGGCGGGTGAGGGTGGCGATCGCGGTGACGAGGATGAGGCCGAGTGCGGTGATGGCGATCGCAAGTTGGTGTCCGGTGATCCAGGCTGACACGGTGCCGACGACGCCGGTGAGTGCGCCGATGCCGGGGTGCCCGCCGAGTAGTTGTGGCAGCCAGTAAAGGAGTAGGTAGCCGCCGGAAAGGGCAAGCACGGCGCCGGTGATGCGGTTCATGTGGGGCAGCAGCCGTCGGAGGAACCGGTTGATCAGGCCGCTGGCGAATGCGGCGAATAGCGCGAGGGACAGCAGCAGGGTGGCGGAGCCGGCGGCGTAGGCGGCGAATACGACCAGGACGCCGGAGATGTTGGTGCTGGCCAGGGCTTGGGTGACGACCGCGAGCAGCACCGCGAGCGTGCAGGAGGCGGAGGCCAGTGCGTACCCGGCGCCGAAGGCCACCATGCCTCTGGGCCCCTGCCGCGGGGTGCCGGAACGGCGGGTGGGTAGCCGCAGCGGCAGGTGTCCGCCGGCGACCATGGCCAGGCCGCCCACGGCCAGGATCGCGCCGAGCGCGGCGGCCAGCCACGGGATGACACCGGTCAGGGAACGCAAGCCGAGGGCCAGTAGTAGTCCGATGGCGGTGAAGGTGCCGGCGAACCCGGCGGTCAGCGCGAGCCCGGCGCGCAGGCCACCGGCCAGCCGGGACAAAGCGCCGGGCCGCGCGTCCGCCTGGCCGTCGCCGGTGTCGACGGCGTAGGCGAGGAAGGCGGGCAGTACGGCGAAGCCGCAGGGGTTGACCGGGGCGAGCATCCCGGCGCCGAAGGCGAGCGCCAACAGCGGGCCGATCACGCGCTCACCTTGGCCAGTTCGGCACGGATCTGATCGGCGGTGGGCTCGACAGCGCGGAACACCGGTTTGCCGGAGGCGTCCAGCACGACGGCGGTGGACAGCTGAGTGACCTGGTAGGCGCTGATCAGGGTGGCGTTGCTGTCGCTGGCGTAGGCAAGGCTGGTGGCCTGGTTGGCGGTGAGGAAGTCTGTGATGTCCTGCTCGGTTTCGCCGGGGCCGATGTCGACGGCGACGAAGTTCGCCTTCGTGCCGACCGCCTGCTGGACCTGGGCGAGGGTGTGGGTGGCCGGACCGCAACCGCCGCACCCGACGGAGAAGAAGAACAGCACGCTGGGCCGCGAGCCGGGCACCGCGACCTGCACGCCCTGCAGGGTTCGGGCGGTGAACGCTCCCGCAGCGGCAGTGGTCCCGGCCTTTGCGCTGCCGTCGGCAGCGGGTGGGGACGCGGTCTGCTTGCTCGACGGGGAAAACGCCGAATACAGCACGACGGAGATCCCGACGACGGCGATAACGGTCAGCGCGATCGTGACGAGTCGTCGACGAGAGCGCGGCGCGGCAGGTCCGGTCGGGGCGGGTGCGTCAGGCATGGGTCAGGACTCCTGGTTGGGGTGGGAGGACTCGTGTGGCCGATCGGGCTGGTCGCGGGCGGGTGGCACGGGCGGGCAGCACGAGTTGTCTCGGGTGGCGCCGTGTCGGGTGACGCGCCGGCGCGCGAACCGCGTCACCGCGGCGAGGACCACCACGACGGCGGTGCCGATGACCCAGGGGTTGCCCAGTACCGAGCCCACCGCGCCAAGGGCTCCGGCGGCGATCAGCACCGGCAGGCCGCAACACACGATGGGGACCAGGAGGAAACCGGCGGCGGCGAGCGCGGTGCGCTTGCTCTCGGAGCCGGGGTTGGTCGACATGGAGGCGGTCTCCTCGGCTGGTCAGGCGTTCGGGGCGGTGATGCGCATGCACGCGGCGAGGGCGGCGGCGTTGTCCGCGGCCAGCGAGCGCGCCAGCAGCACCAGTTCCGCGACGCGGGGGTCGGTGACCCGGTAGTAGGCGAAGCGGCCTTGGCGGCGCAGCTGCACGTAGCCGCAGTCGGACAGGCAGGCCAAGTGACTGGACACCCGGCCCTGGGACAGGCCGATGTGCGTGACGCATTCGCCCACGGCGTGTTCCTCGTGCAGCAGGAACTCCAGCAGCCGCAGCCGGGCGGGGTCGCCGAGGGCGCGGAAGAATTTCGCCATCATCTCCACCCCGTTCGGCTCGGTGGGCAGCAGCGTGCTGCTGCGTTCGGAAGCGTCGGCCACGGTCGCCGTCCTCACATCGAGTGTCTGTCGTATCCGGATGTACGAATCTTAGGTTAGCATCTATGCATCCGGGAAGACGAATATGTCAGTGGGAGGAGATCGCTGGTGCGGTACGACTTGGCGGTGATCGGTTCGGGTGGGGGTGCGTTCGCGGCGGCGATCGCGGCCCGCGGCAAGGGCAAGAGCGTGGTGATGATCGAGCGCGGCACCGTTGGCGGGACGTGCGTCAACGTCGGCTGTGTGCCGTCGAAGGCACTGCTGGCCGCGGCCGAGGCCCGCCATGTGGCGCTGGACCAGCACTTTCCGGGGATTTCCACCAGCGCGGGCCCGGTGGACGCCGCCGCGCTGATCGGTGGCAAGGACACGCTGGTGGCAGGGTTGCGGGCGGAGAAGTACGTCGACCTGGCCGCCGAGTACGGGTGGGAGATCCTGCCCGGCGAGGCCCGGTTCATCGAGGGACCGGCGCTGGAGGTGAACCTGCATGACGGCGGCCACGTCCGGGTCGAGGCCGAGCACTACCTGATCGCCACCGGCTCCACCCCGCGTACCGACGGCCTCGACGGAGCCGACCGGGTGGACTACCTGACCTCGACCACCGCGATGGAGCAGACCGAACTGCCCGAGTCGTTGGTCGTCGTCGGCGGCGGCTACGTCGGGCTGGAGCAGGCGCAACTGTTCGCCCACCTCGGCGTCCGAGTGAGCATCGTGGGCCGATTCGCCCCGCACACCGAACCGGAACTCGCCGGCCTGCTGGCCGGGGTGTTCGCTGACGACGGCATCGCCGTGATCGCCGAGCGCGCCACTGAGGTTGAGGCCGATGGTTCGGGCGTCGTCGTCACCGCCGGTGGGCAGCGGGTGACTGGGCAGCGGCTGCTGCTCGCGACTGGGCGGAACCCGGTCACCGCCGGGCTCAATCTCGACGCGGTGGGCGTGAAGACCGGGCATCGCGGGGAGGTGGTCGTCGACGAGTATCTGCGCACCGACAACCCGCGCGTCTGGGCGGCCGGGGACGTCACCGGGCACCCGCAGTACGTCTACGTCGCCGGGGCCCATGGCAGCGTCGTGGTCGACAACGCCTTCGGCGACGCCGGGCGCACCCTGGACTACCATCACCTGCCCGCGGTCACCTTCACCACGCCCAGTCTCGCCTCCGCCGGGCTGACCGACGTCCAAGCGGTGGAGCAGGGCTACGCCTGTAAGTGCCGGGTGCTGCCGCTGGAGTACGTGCCGCGGGCGCTGGTCAACCGCGACACCCGCGGCGCGATCAAGCTCGTCGCCGAACAAGGCTCCGGGCGGCTGCTCGGCGCGCACGTGCTCGCCGCGGGCGCCGGGGACGTCATCGCCACCGCTGTCTATGCGCTGGCAAACCAGATGACGGTGCACGAGATGGCCGACCTGTGGTGCCCCTATCTGACGATGGCGGAGGGCATCAAACTCGCCGCCCAAACCTTCACCCGCGACGTGTCCAAACTCTCCTGCTGCGCCTCCTGAAACCCTGCTCTCGGAAGGACAATCCCGATGACGAATGACCTGGACACCGTGGTGTCCACTATGGATAGTGTCTTCTCCCGCCAGGACAGCCCGGCCGGATGGCTATGGCAGCCGCTGTTGCGGCAACTGGCCCGCGGCGAACCCCTCACGATTGCCGACCTCGCGGCCGCCACCGGCCGCGCCGGTGACGAGGTTGCGCAGGCGGTGGGCCGACTGCGCGACACCGAATACGACGACGCCGGACGGATCGTCGGCTACGGCATCACGCTGCGCCCGACCCCGCACCGTTTCACCGTCGACGGCCACCAGCTCTACACCTGGTGTGCCCTGGACACCCTCATCTTCCCCGCCACCCTCGGCCAATCCGCCCAGGTTGAATCCCCCTGCCACAGCACCGGTGCCCCGATACGGCTCACCGTCGAGCCCGACCGAGTCAGGGATGTCGAGCCCCAGACCGCGATGGTCTCCATCGTCACGCCTGACGACTTGGTCTCCGTACGGGCTTCCTTCTGCAACCACGTGCACTTCTTCGCCGACGCCGACGCCGCGGCGCCCTGGCTCGCTGAGCACCCCGGCGGATCGGTCCTCCCAGTCGCCGACGCTTATCAACTCGGCCGGCAGCTGGACGCCGCTCAATCCGAGGAGCCCGAGCCCGGCGGGTGCTGCTGACGCCCACCTGCGCCGCCCGAACCGCCATCACCGAGAAGGGACAGCCACTGTGAGTACGGACTTCGATGTAATCGTGATCGGCGCCGGACCGGGCGGCGAGACCGCCGCCTCGCGCCTGCACGCGGGCGGACGGCGGGTCGCGTTGATCGAGCAGGAACTGATCGGCGGGGAGTGCGCCTACTGGGCGTGTATCCCGTCCAAAACCTTGCTGCGCCCACCCGAGGCCCGCGCCGAAGCCGCCCACGCGGCCGGCCTGTCCACTCCGGCGCAGAACTGGGCGGCACTGCGAGACTACCGCGACTACATGATCCGCCACCTCGACGACACAGAGCAGGTCACCGGATACGAGAAGCAGGGCGTCACGGTTATCAAGGCCACCGCAGCCCTGGTGGGCCGGGACCCGTGGCGGGTACGGGCCGGTGGCCGGGAACTCACCGCCGAGCACGTGGTGATCGCCACCGGCTCCGACGCGATCCACCCACCCATCGAGGGCCTGGACGAGGTCAGCGTATGGACCAACCGGGAAGCTACCACCCTGCGCGAGATCCCCGAGCGGATCGTGATGATCGGCGGCAGCGCCGTCGGGATCGAACTCGGCCAATTCCTCGCTCGCATGGGCGCTCGGGTCACCCTGATCCAGCGCGGCGACCGGCTGCTGGACCGGGAAGACCCCCGTGTCGGGGACATCGTCGCCACCCACCTGCGCGCCGACGGCATCGACGTCCGTCTCGGCCGGCAGGCCACCGCCGCGCGCCGCGACGGCGCCGATACGGTGATCGACCTCGACGACGGCACCACCGTGCGCACCGACGTCGTCGTGCTCGGCACCGGACGCCGCCCCCGCACCCACGGGCTCGGCCTGGAGACTGTCGGGGTCACACCGGACCCGCGCGGCGCGCTGGAGGTCGACGAGCACTGCCGCGTCACCGCCGGCCTCTGGGCGCTCGGCGACGTCACCGGGGTCGCGCTGTTCACCCACGTCGCCATGTACCAAGGACGGGTCGTGGCCGACAACATCCTCGGCACACCCCGCCAAACCACCTACAGCGGCATCCCCCGCGTCGTGTTCGCCCAACCCGAGATCGCCGCTGTCGGCCTGACCACCGACCAAGCCCGCCAGCGTGGCCTCGACATCGCCACCACCGAACTCGACCTCGCCGACTCGATCGCGCGACCCTGGACTTACGAAACCGACCCCGACGGCACCCTCGGTCTCATCGCCGACCGCACCCAGCGGACGCTCATCGGGGCCTGGGCCATCGCACCCCAAGCCGGGGAATGGATCCACACCGCCGCCCTCGCCATCCGCGCCCAGATCTCCATCGACACCCTGCTCGACGGCGTCGCCCAATTCCCGACCTACACCGAGGCGTACCTCGCCGCCCTCGAACAGCTCGCCATCTAGAAACCGCCCGGCCGCTCTCGGTGTCACAGCGTCGGTGGACGGGGGTCACCTCCGGGTGTGAAGCGAGATCACGTCGGGATCGTGGTGCGCCAGATGTCGGATCTGGTCCTCCAACTCCGAGTTGCGCAGGGCGAGGACCTGGATCTGGTTGGCGTAGACCCTGATCGTCTCCTCCAGTTCCCGCACGGTGGCGGCGTGGTCGCTGGCGGTCTGTTTGCGTTCCCGCTTGAGGGCGGTGATCTCCTCGCGCAGCGCGACGAGTTCAGGTTGCTGGGCTTCTCGATTCGCTTGTGCCGCAACAACGGCGTCCTTGAACTCCGGAGGCGAGCGGTAGAACGAGTCGCGGCCCACACCGGCTTCCCGGCACAGGTTGGAGACCGTCAGCTCGCCGTCGGTCACAGTCGGCTGACCGGCGAGCAGCCGGGTCAGCGCCTGCTCCAGGCGGACTTGGGTAGCGACGCGGGTCACGCCTGCGCCTCCTCGCTGTCGAGATCACCGATGAGCTGGTCGAGCTCGGTGATGTAGCCGGTGAGCGCGACCTGCTGGAGTTTCGGGACCGGACCGGCTTTCTCGCAGGACGCCTGGAGATCCAGGGCCTGATTGCGGGCGGCGGCCAGCCGGGGCCGGTGCACTGTGGACCGTCGGGCGTTCGGACAGCGCAGGCACATGTTGTGCTGCGGAACGGGCTGCCCGACGACCTTGGCTCGCTTGACACAGACCGCGGTCGCCGCGTTGAAGAAGCAGTCGTTGAGCACGCCGGGATGCAGCGTCTTGGTGAGATGCCGAAGCATCGTCCGCAGCCGCAGCTCGTCGGACACGACGCCGGGGAGATCACCCAGCTCGCGCCGAATGCGCTGGAACTCGGCGTTGATCCGCTCGGCCGCCCCACCGCCGGACTGGGCGCCGGTGTTCCAATCCCGGTAAAGATCCTCCACGTAGTCGAGCATGGCGACCGCCTCCTCGGCGGCGACCTCGGCGGCGAACCCAGAGGCTGAGGTCCCGGCATAGCCCTCGAACATGGTCACCTTGGCGTGGTGGTACTGCCGGGCACCGGCGACCACACCGAAGGGCTGGTGTGCGATATGCCAGGCCAGACTCCGCCGGAACTGCCGGGTGGTGAACACCCACTGCTGTTCCCCGTCGGCGGGGACGAACGGTTCGGCCACCCCGTCGGACGATTGGGTACCGAACAGCTCGTTGACGTGGTCCCGGAAACCACCGAGGCGCTCGGTGAGCTTGTTCGCCAGCCGTGGCTTGCTGGCGGGCCAGAGCCGGTAACCGAACAGATGCGTGGGGTCGTCGTTGATCTGCAGCAGGACGTCGATCGCCTCGTGAACGGCGTCGAGCACGACCCACTCGGCCTCGTCACCGGTGAGCTTGCGGCCCTTGAAGACCCGGCCGCGCAGCTTGTAGCGGGTCCGGCCGTCAACGGCGGTGGTGGTGGTGACAGCGCAGTCCCGCGCCAGCTCCAGGACTTCCATGTCCCGAAGTCCTGACAAGTAAGCCACCAGCACCCAGCAGGCGGTGCGCAGGTGGTGCAGTTCGTCATGCAGGCTGCGGTGATTCAGCCGCCCTCGCCAGGGTCGCCCGGTGTCCGGCCACGTCGAGATCGGCGTGTCCAGACCACCCTCTTCGTAGCCGATCTCGGCGCCGATCTGCTCCATCAGCCGTGTCGGATGCCCCTGGAAGCTGTTGGTTCCGCTCATCAGGGCGACGAGAGCGGCGTTCGGGGCTTGCACGACGCCGTCGACAACCGGCGCGGTCGGGCGCTGGGCCAGGCAGTACAGCGGCAGTGCGGGAACACCTCGCCCCTCCTGACGGCGGCGGTCCAGGAACGCCTCGATCTTGGTGACAGCCTCGCCATGCCGGCACCGGCCGCCTGCTCGGGCCTGCTCCAGGTCGGCGATTTCCCGCTGGGCGGCCAGGAGGTCCCGGCTGGCGGTCTGGACGTAGAACAGGGCGGCGCGCAGCAGTGGAGCCATGATCGGCTCGGGGATGCGCGGGGTGCTGTTCTCCTCGTCCGGTCGCCGCCCGGCGACCTGGGTGGCCGGGCGGCCCTTCCAGGGCACGACGGTGAGGCGGTCCGCGGTCAGGTACGGGCTGTGCGCCTCCAGGTGCTGGATGACGCCGATCCGGACAGCCAGCGTGTTTGGCACACAGGTCTCACGCCAGACGCGTGCGGTCGCGTCCAGGTGGGATTGGCGGGCCTGCGCCAAGCGCGTCACGCCCTGCTTGCCGAGCTCGGTAAACAGTTGACGCACGATAATGAAGTCCTTGTAGGTGTTGGTGATTTTCATCGGTCGGGCGGTCCGCGATCCGTAGGACAGCGGGACCACGCGGTGGATGCGGGAGTAGATGAACTCCTTGGCCGTGAGCATCGCGATCTCGTCGGGCAGCTCGGTGAAGTCCAGCCGGAGGTAGCCGTTGCTGCGGGGCGCGAACGGTCGGAAATCCCAGATGTCGTCGCTGAACCGGGGGCCGCGGCCAGTTGTCTCGGTGGTCAAGGACTCGGGCAGCACCCAGGGATCGGCCGATGGCTCCGGCGCGGCGGACGGGCGCGGTGCGGGGGCGCGGGTCACGCGACGGCCTCCCAGAACTCGGGCGGCAGCAGCAACCGTGCCCCACCGCTTTCGGCGATCGTCTGGGCGGTGGTGATCTGCTCGTCTCGGAACTTGGCCCGGATGCCGCGCACGATCCGGTCCCACGCCAGGCCGTAGCGCACGTTCCACTCGCTGACGGGGTACTCCTCCCGCTGGCGCTCGATGAAGTCCAGGAAGGTCAGAACCTGCGGCAGGTGCCGGGTGGTGAACACCGCGTTCGGGCACTCCAGGCAGCCCCACAACGACACCGGGCACGGCTTGCCCTTCGCCCCGAAAGGCGAGTCGTAGAAGTCGCGGCAGGAGGCCAGGAACACGTCGCTCTCGCGCGACAGCAGCGCCTGCACCTGCTCGGGTGGCAGGTCCCCTTCTCCGGCATCGAGGCGGGTGCCGTCCTCGTCGAGTACCACCGGCGGCGGCAGCGCGACGTCCAGCGCTTCGCGCAGGCCGTTCTCCACGGCTTGGTCGTGCAGCTCGTCGTGGGCGGGGATGTTTGCGTAGTGGTTTGCGGCGACGTCGGCGGTGTGGCCCTGGGTGAAGTCGGCGAGCACGCCGGTGGCTTTGAGGTATTGCTGGGACTTGTAGGTCTTGCGCAGCCGCCGCAGATCCAGCCGCACCGGCGTTCCGTCAGCGTCGGTCATCTGGTCGATGCCGTGTCGTTTCTGCCAGTTGTCCACGTGACCCCAAGGACCCTGCCCGCCGAGCGGGAAGGAGTCCCGCAGGCCCTTGTCTCCGTAGTCGACCCACAAATCGGTGCTGCCACTAAACTCGCGGGCTCGCGCGGTGAGCCGCAGCGCCAGTCGGATCAGACCGCCGGGATGGTGCAGGGCACCGCCATCGCTGACCCGCATGGACTTAGAGATCCGGCGACCGTGCGCGCGCCGCTTGACATAGTTGACACTCACGAACCCGCGGGCCGGGTTGGTCAAGCAGTCGGCCTGCAACCGCTTGGCGCACTCCGGCTCAAGCCCGGTCATGCAGATCAGCAGGATCAGGAACACGACGTTGTCCTCCCGAGTGAGGATGAGCGCCGCGTTGAGCGGGCGCCCGTTGCCCAGCCTCTTGCCGACCAGGGGCCGCAGGAACTGCATCGTGACAGGCCCGTGACGGGCGATGTGCCACAGCACGTTCTCGATCACATCCCAACCGCCGACGTTCGGGTCCTGGCCCGTCGCGGCTCGGGCTTCGCCATCCTGTATTCGGCGCGCGATCGCGCGGACATCCGCCAGCGCGGCGTTCCTGATCGCCTCGAACACGTTCTGCGGGTAGGCATCCAAGGGTCTCGTCTGACGGGCACGGGTTTCCCGTCCGAGGAACCTCAGCCGGATAGCCAGGTCGGGATCGAACGTCGTGGGGCTGGCGTCGAACGCCACGCGGAGCAGCCGGACCACCACACCGATGCTGATGCGCGGCTGGTCACTGTCCGGTCCGTACTCGGCGATCAGCGCCTGCTCGAACGCGTCGATGTGCTCGGCCTCCAGGTCACTGAACTCGACCTCGGTGGCGTTCTGCGGTTCGGCTCCAGTGATGAACCGCACGAACTTCCGCACCGAGAACAGGTTCACCTTGAACGCCTGGTAACTCGATTCGGGTCCGTCGGCGGCCACCGTGCGCAGCGTCGCGGCAAGCTGGCGGGTCAACCGCGGGCATGGCCACGCGGACATGTCGAACGTGCGGTCGGCGCCATCCAGGTGCAGCCGGAGCACCAGCGGACCGATGTCCGGGACAGGAGCGGGTTGCGCGGGCATCTGCTCCTCGGTCGGGAAAGCCGCCCAGCGGCCACGGCGACCGGAGCCGGCACCCTCGGTGCGGTTCACGCGGCAGCACCATCCTCAAGCCGGACCCTGCTCAGCGCTTCGGCTTGTTCATCCCATTCGCGCAGCGCGGACAGCACGATCTCCTGCGCCTCGTCCAGGACGTCGAGGTAGACGAAGACCGTCTCGCGCTGGCGATGGCCGAGCAGTAGCTGCAACTTGCGCAGCGGGTCGCCGACCAGCAGCCGTTTCACCTGCTGGCTCATCAGGGTCTCGCCGGGCTCCATGCGCAACGCGCGGACGGTCTGGCGCAGCAGCAGCCCGAGCATGTGCACGGCGAATGTGTGACGCAGGGCGTGCGGATGGACCACCAGGTCCAGGCCGAACCGGGCGCACCGTTCGTTGGCTCGCCGAAACACCGCCTGCCACGTCGACCGCGACAGCGGCAAGCCGTCCTCACCGAGCCACAGCCACAACGGACCACCCGGACCGTCGTCGCCGACCCGGCACAGTCGCTGCCGTTCCTCGATCGTCACCCGCGAGTACGGCCGCGAGCGGCCATCCTCGACGAGCGTCAGCGCAGTCTTGCCGGCGGAGCGAACTCCCATCCAGGCGTCCGTACACCCGTAAGCCCCGGCCGCCCGGCGGCGCTCGACCAGTTCGTCGCGTTCGATGTCGACGTAGTGGTGCAGGTCGCGCAGCACGCGGCGCGACACGAAAACCGTCCTCGGCCGGCTGCGCTTGGTGATCGTCGCGGGCAGGTTCAGGTCTCCGGTCAGCCGCCGCTGCGCCAGCGGCGGTACCTCGGTGACCAGGAGGCTCGACGCCTCTCTCAGCCGCATCCCGGTGCAGACCAACAGGTCGGCGAACACCGCGTTGCGCTCGCCGTGCCGACCGCGCCAACTCGGGTCCGGCGAGCCGTCGGGTAGTTGGCCACGCAACCCGACGTCCCGCCACACCAGGTAGTCCTCGTAGGCCAGGAACCGCACCGGCCCGGCGCTGTCCTCGACCTCGCGCTCGGCATTGAACAGCACCCGTACCAGCCCGCGGGGCGTCAACACCGTCTTCTCCACCATGCGGAACGGCTGGGCCTCGATCAGCTCCTCGTGTATCGCCCACTTGACCCACTTGTCTAGCGCCGCGATGAACCTGTTCCAGGTCGACGCGGACACCGTGAAGCCCTTGGTCCGCCGCCGCGCCCGCTTGTAGGCGCGCAGATCGTCCTGGCCGGCGTCCCAGATGGACCGTCCACCACGGTGCTCGTGGAGGAAGCGGCCGAACAACATCAGATCACGCGCGTACGCCTCTCTCGTGTGTTCCGAGCGCACACCCCACCCGTCCAACTCGCGCACGAACCGGTTCAACTCCAGGTCGTACGAGCCGTCGGGGCCGAGTAGGAACGGCAGCCCGTCGCCTACACCGGCACGACGCAGCACCTGGGCTTCGTCACCGCCGAGCCCAGGTGCGCCGAGCGCTCTCACCGGTGACGTCTTGTACATGAGCAAGGTTGAGATCCTCCGGGATCTGAACACGCCAAACACAGCGAAGCTGGCGTTGGCTAGGGACCTCTGCGACAGCAGTGAAGTGTCACCATAACGGTCGAGTCGACGCCCATGCCGTAGCTCATCACAGTCGTTGTCTCGCAGTCAGTTTCGATGATGCCGGGTAGCTGGTCGTCGTTCAGGGCCATCGGATTTCAGTGCTCCTCGTCGAACCAATATGTTGCCTATAGGCTACATCATGGTGTAGCCTATAGGCAACAGGTTCGAAAAACCGAGAAAGGGCACCTGATGACAACCACCACCACTCCCGAGCTGCTTCACCTGGACCCGACCACCATCGAAATCGGCGAGAACGTTCGCCTAGATCCCCGTCTGGATCGCGATTTCCTGGCCTCCATCGAGGCGCACGGAGTTCTCGCGCCGGTGACGGCGGTGCGCCTGGCAGACGGCAGTGTGGCCCTGCGAGATGGGCAGCGCCGCACGCAAGCTGCGCGCCAGCTGGGCGTGCCCACCATCCCCGTGTACGTCCACCCCGCCGAAGGCGACGAGGCCGCACTGCGCACCCACCGCGTCATCGAGCAGATCGTGCTCAACGACCACCGCGCCAAACTGACCGAGGCCGAACGGGCGCGGGGCATCAACCAGCTTCTCCTGGAGGGGGTCTCCCCCACCAAGGTTGCCAAGGAACTGTCGACCACCAAAGACGCTGTGGCCGCTGCCAAGGTCGCTATCGACTCTCAGACGGCCATGAGCGCCCTGGACACCGGGCAGCTCAACTTGATGGAGGCCACCAGTTTCGTGGAGTTCGACGGGGATGACGCTGCCCAGGCCGAGCTGATCAAGGTCGCCGGTACCGATCAGTTCGACCACAGGGTTGCTCAGCTGCGCGCCGAGCGGGAGGACCGGCGGCGCTACGAGGAGACGGCAGCGCTGTTCACCGCGAAGGGCTACACCGTGCTCGACCGCCGTCCCGGCTGGGGCGATAAGGCCTACATTCCGACCAACTACCTGCGGGATGCCCAGGGCGAGCACCTCACCCGCGAGACGATCGCGGCGATGGAGCCCCAGCACTGGGCCGTCGTGCTCGACAGCGAGGAGGTTTTCCTCGACGTCGAAACTGGCGAACCGGTCGATGAGCGCGACATCGACTTCGCCACCGCCGACGATCCCAGCCTGGAGCCGGACGAGGGCTACCGGCACATCCGGACAGTCACCGAGACCACCGCGTGGAGCCCCGAGTACTACTGCTGCAACCCGCGCGGAGCCGGGGTCACCATGCCCGACTGGGCGGCACGCCAGTACGGCTTCGACGCCGACCGCCTGGCCGATGCCAGCGACCCCGAGGGAGCGGTCGAGCGGGAGCGAGCCCGCCAGGAGGAGGCCGAAAAGGAGCGCGCCGAGCGACGCAAATTGATCGCGCTCAACAAGCTCGGCGAAGCTGCGGCGATCGTGCGCCGCGAGTGGGTGCGCGACAAGCTCCTGTCCCGCAAGACCGCCCCCAAAGGCGCGGCCCTCTACCTCGCCGAAGCGCTCGTCACCCGACCGGATCTGTTCAACGACTACCACGGACAGAAGCTCGCCCCCGAGCTGCTCGGCCTGGCCGACAACGAGACCCCGAAGATGGCGGTCGCCAAACTCCCCGCCACCGGCGACGGCCGCGCACAGATCATCCTGCTCGGCATGGTCCTCGCCACCACCGAGGCCCGGACCGCCAAGGACGCCTGGCGCGGCCCCCAGGACATCACCAAGACCTACCTGCGATTCCTGGAGGACAACGGCTACACCCTCAGTGACATCGAGCAGGTGATCCTCGGCAAGCGCAAAGCCGACGCGGTGTACCGACAGGCGTGCAAGGAGGACTAACAGCCGACGAATGGCCCCGAGGAGTTCTGCTCCCCGGGGCCATTCGCGTTCCTGTCCAGAAGCAAAATGCCGAGAAAAGGGAAATGCGGGAATGGCCCCTAGTGCAATAAATGCGCCGCCCCTAGTGCCATTATCAACGCGGTTACTGAAACGCCAGATTGGCGCCATAATTGACCGCATTAATATTGCTTATTCCGTTGCCGAAAAGGCCCGCAGCAATTAGAATGAGTGGTATAGAAAGAACCCGAAATTGCCCACCAATTAGGAGCGCGAAATGAGCACCACCGCCACGGTCACCGTCTACACCAAGCCCGCCTGCGTCCAGTGCAGCGCCACCTACAAGGCGCTCGACAAGCAGGGCATCGCCTACGACGTTGTGGACATCAGCACCGACCCCGAAGCCCGTGACTTCGTGATGGCCCTGGGTTACCTCCAGGCCCCCGTCGTCGTGGCCGGCGACGACCACTGGTCGGGCTTCCGGCCCGATCGGGTCAAGGCCCTCGCCCGCGCCGCCGCATAGCCCACACCGACCCCCAGCCATCCTCGCCCGCTCAGGAGCCCCCATGTACACGCTGACCATCGACGAGCACGGCCGCGACGTAAGCACCCAGCACGACACCCCAGAAGCCGCCCAGGCCGCCTTACACGCGTACCTGGTGCTCGCGGACTACTACCACCGGCCGACACAGCTCAGCGCCACCCACACGGCGTTCGAACTGCTGTCCCTCGCCGAGGCGCGGCCCCGCATCGTCGGCGTTGCCACCATCGAGCCCTACTCCGAACTCGATGCCCGCCGCGACCTCAAGACCGTCTTCGCCGCCGCCCGCCCCATCCACGCGCTCGCCTCGTAGACGACCCACCATGGCAACCGTCTTCCTCGCCAACGTCCGGACCGCCGTCGAGGCGACCGCCATCGCCGCAACCGCCGACCAAGCCGCCCGCCTCGCCTGTGAGAAGGCCATGGAGTACCTGCAGAGCGTGCACGGTGATCTCGGGTACGACGACCCCATGTTGGTCGGGAAGTACTTCGGCGTTGACGTGCTGCCGTTCGAAGTTGGCGGCCCGGCACAGTTCACGCGCCGCTCCACGCTGCTGGCGCCCTAGCCCAGGTACCGAGTCGTGCCCTACTACCTGACCCCCGTCGTCGAGCTGCCCTATCCGCACACCATGGGAGAGCGGCCCCACCACGACGGCACGCGCTCCAACTGCCCCCTCGCACTGGAGTCGGTCATCCGCACCTTCGGCGAGCACCCCGGGCAAGACGGTTACCGCGCACTGTTCACCAGCGACGCCATCTCCGCGCGCCGTCGACTCTGTGATGTCCACTCGGGAGACTGGACCACGGTGCTACCCGCAGTCACCACCTTCCTCGAGCCCTTCCCCGCCAGCGCCGACACCGCCACCATCGCGCACGCCGCCCGCAGCCACGCGGCCTTCGCCAACCTTGTTCCCGCCGACCGGCGTCTGACATTGGCGCTGCTGAGCTACAGCGACTCGCTGCGCATCTACGTCAACGGTCACGGCCACCGAGAAACGATCGGGCAGCACCGCATCTGCTGGGCCCGCACAGCCGGCGTCTCTGCGCTGCCGCTGTGGTTCGACGCCAACACGGTGCGACCGTCACGCGACGCGGTACTGCTGCAGCGCGGCTAAGCGCCCGCGCGCGACACCACCGCCGCACACCCTTTGCGCCCTCCAGCTCGGCGCTGCGACACCGCGCGCCAGGCCGCCCAGCTCGCCACACCCGGCCCCACGCGCACCGGGCCCGAGGGGGCTTGGGCAGACATCACCACAGCGTCGCCTGATCACCAAGGAGCGCCGCCTGCACCGCATCCGCATCCCAACCGTGGCGCACCGCTTCCCGCAGCGCCACCGACCGTTCCCGTCGAATACCGCGACTATCGAAGCGTCGCACCGCATACCGGCCGCCGCCACGACGCATCCGCGCCATGCGCTCCATGTTGTCTCCTTGGGAGCCGGACACGACGTGCTGATGGGGATCTGTCGCCGCCGCGATCTTGACGCACACCGGGTTGTCGCATTCGTGGAGCCCAAGCACGCCAGCGGCCACCACACCGGACACGATCGCCAACGCGTAGCGGTGCGGGCGAACGCACAGCCCTGATCCCTCGCGAGTCAAGTAGAACCGGCCGTAGCCATCGGCGCCGATCGCGCCGGTCCAGATGTTGCAATCCGAAGCCGTTGGCCCGCAGACAACATGGCTGTGAAAGCGCGCGATCTCGGCAGCGTGCACACGCCGCTCAACCACCAGCTGTCCCGCGCTTCTCATGGCCGTTGAACCTATCCGCCGGCACTGACATTCAGCGCAGCCGCCGCGGCCCGCTCCACTCGTGCTGTCACCCTGCGCCCGGGTGTTCCCGTTACCGCTGCGCAGCCCCCGCCACGTCGAGCGCTCCCCACCGTGCTGGGCAGACCTGGTGTAGCCGGACACACAGGCCGGCGCGCAGCACCAGGGGCGCGACCGGCGTGTGCGTCAGCGGCCCAACCGCCGTCACGGCGAACCTCCATGACGGCCCACGCACCCGCCGACCCACGCGGCCTGGCCGCGCACACCGGCGTGCACAGCCGCCTTCGTCGCACCGTTGCGCAGTGCATCACGCCGATGCTGCGTCCACCGGAGGCTGACCGGCGTAGGGGTCAACCCCCTGGGCGGTCGGGTCAGACACAGCCTCCAGACCTAGTGCATGCGAACCATTCCCGGCAGTCCGCTTCTCGGATTTCGGAGCATGCCGTGCCATGGTGCGAACGATCCCGATTCCGACGTCGGTCCGTGCGGCGATGGTCGTCAGCGTCTCACCACGGCCCTGCATACGTGCAACCGCCGCGCCGGCCTTGGCCCGATGACCGGCCACCCGCTTGGCCGCTTCTGCGTCGACCTGCGCGCGCAGCTGGGCCAGGCGCTCCTTCTTCCACGTTTCGACTTCGGCGACCTTGCCGACCGCGACGAGAAAGTCCGCGGCGTCATCGATGTTCGCCTTATCCCGCGCGGCGCGTTCCTCGTTGGCGCGTCGGGTCGCTTCGCGTGCCCGGCGCCGGGCTTCCACCTTGGACGTTGCTGCTGTCATGGTCGCCGACAGTAGAAGGTTCACCGGCGACCGGCCACCACCGCAGCCACATTCGCCTCCCACCAATTTTTTCGCCTTCACCACATCCGTCCACCACCACTCACTTCCTCCGCGCCCACAGCCCGCGTCCCTCACCACCGCGCACCGCCCACTCAGCTCCCAGCCCCATGACCCCCTTCCGTAGCCCCACCACAGACCACACACCTCTTGCACTCAGGTCCAGAAGATCGCCAATCAACTTAAAGTTGACGCACGCGGGTGGCGCTTGGGGCGAGAGCCGCCAAGCCGCCATTGAACCATTTCCCGTTTGTGCTGATGAGCGATTTCGGCCCAGATCGTGGTAACTTGCCGTTGACATTGACAACTGTGAGTTGACCGTCTGGAGGCCTTCAGTTGAGCGTTCCAGGTTCGGCGCACCTCGTTCTCGCCGCGGGCGTGGTCCATCTTGATGAACCGTCCGCGGTCTTTGAAGCGATGCTGTCGGGGTGGCGACGCCAGCAGAAGTCCCGGCTGCTTGCCGAGGCCACGATCGAATCGCGATTGGCGTTCGTGCGACGGTTCGCTGCGTTCGCCGAGACGCATCCGTGGGATTGGACGGCCGGCGATGTCGAGGACTTCACGGCGGCTCTGATGTCGGGAAACAACCGCAAGGCGCCCTCGACAATTCGCGGCTACCACATGACGCTGCGGTTGTTTTGTGACTACCTACTCGATGGCCGTTATGGCTGGATCTCGCAGTGCGAGCAGCGGTTCGAAAGGATCCCGTCGCAGGTCTGCCATGACTTCAACACCGCGGCGCATCTGGTCGAATACGAGGGCAAGCCCGCCCGCCGGCCGTTCACCTACGACGAGGTGGAAACGTTGTTCGCGTTCCTTGCCGATCGAGTGGACATCATTGCGCGTTCGGGTCGCAAAGGCGCGTTGGCGGCGTTGCGCGACGCGCAGATGATCAAGACGGCCTACGCCTTCGGGTTACGCCGTCGAGAGCTGTGCTACCTCGACGTGGCCGACCTGCGTCCCAACCCGCGGATGCCGGCGTGGGGAACGTTCGGCGCCGTCCACGTCCGGTATGCCAAGTCCAGCCGCGGCAGCGCCCCTCGGCGTCGCACGGTGCTGGCCGTTCCCGAGTTCGACTGGGTGATCGACGGACTGCGCCAATGGGTCGATCAAGCCCGGCCGCTTCTGAGTCCCGGCAGCCGTCAAGAGTTGTGGCTGACTGAGCGTCGGCAGCGGGTGGCGACCAAGCAAATGGACAAGCGATTCGCCTACTTGCGGGCGCAGGCCGGTCTGCCTCAAGACCTCACCCTGCACTGCCTGCGGCACTCCTATGTGACCCACCTGATCGAGTTCGGTTACCCGGAACGGTTCGTTACCGAGCAGGTCGGACATTCTTACGCCTCGACCACCGCGATTTACACCTCGGTGTCCAACGACTTCAAGACCAAAACGTTGCAGGCGGCGCTGCGCCGCGTCTACGGATCCGCGACGACTGAAGGGAGCCAGGATGAGCACTAGAACCGTCCTCCGGTGGAACCTGCGCCGCCTGATGGCCGAGAACGGCATGTTCGCCACCACCGACCTCGTCGCACCGCTGCACGAACGTGGCGTGGAGATCTCCCGACAGATGGTTCACCGGATCGCTACCAAGCCTCCACAGCGCATCAATCTCGACCTGCTGGCGGCGCTGTGCGACATCCTGGCGTGCACCCCCAACGATCTGTTCGAGCTCGCCCAAGAACAGATCCGCGAGGCACCCGCAGTCAACGACAGCGGGTCCGGGATCGGCGACCTGCGGCCGATCCGCGCCAGGATCCGCCGCCCCGGCGACAACGAGTGAATCGACGAGCCTGCTGGGAGTGCGCAAGCACCAACTACCTGACCCGGCTGACGCATGGGTGTCGCATTTGTGTCGGCTGCCGTCGCAGGCGGCACTACCACCCCGAAACCTGTCCGGGCTGCCATGTCGTGCGGCCGCTGGCATGGCGACGCGGCGAGACGGTGGTGTGCGCGTCATGTGCCGGTGTCGAGTCGATCTTCGGGTGCCGCGAATGCGGGCGCGAAGACCATCCCTACGGGCACAATCGGTGCGCGCGATGCTTCCTGCGTGAACGCCTCAGCGACTTGCTCGCCGACCCGACGACCGGCCAGATTCACCGCCAATTGCGGCCGGTCTTCGACGAGCTGGTGAACTCCGAACGCCCACAAACAGGGCTGTGGTGGCTGCGCAAGAAACCTGGCATCGGCCCCCAACTTCTCGGGCAGATGGCTTGCGGCGCGGTCGACATCAGCCACGACACCTTCCGCACCCTGCCCTCGGATCGTGCCCACGACTACCTTCGCAGTCTTCTCGTCGCGGTCGGTGTCCTGGAACCGTTCGACATCCGCATCGAACGGATGCTGCCCTGGATCGAAGACATCGTCGCCGAACTGCCCGCCGAGGACGCCGCCTTGATTCGCCGATTCGCGCACTGGCAGGTGCTGCGAGGAATGCGCAAGGCCGCCCGTGAAGACCGGTTGACCAAGTCGATGGCCGATGCGTGTCGACGGCGCATCCGCGTCGCGATCGAGTTCGTGGGCTTCCTCGCCCGCCATGACGCCAGTGCGGCGACCGCGACCCAGGATCTGTTGGAGCGCTACCAAGAACACGTCGGCAGGATGCTGAACCATGAGTACGCCTTCATCGTCTGGCTACGCCAATCCCGCACCAACACCAAACTCCGAGTCCCCGACGTCCCGCAGTCACCGCCCTCAGTAACCGTCTCCGATACGCAGCGGTGGGCGGCCGTAGAGCGTCTGCTGCACGACACGACCGTGCGCCGTTATACACGAATTGCGGGCCTGCTCACATTGCTGTTCGCACAGCCGCTTTCACGCATCGTCGCCATGCGCACCAGTCAGGTCGCGATCACCGACGACCGGGCCGTGCACGTCACCTTCAGCAAGATTCCAGTCCAGATGCCGCCGCTCCTCGACGACCTCATCCGTGAGCACCTCGAGCACCGCGGCAAAAGCCTCTACGCCTCACGCGGAACCGGCTGGCTGTTCCGCGGCGGCAACCCTGCAGCGCACCTCGCCACCGAGAACATCCGCTCCCAGCTCGTCGCCATCGGGATCAAGCCCTACGAGAACCGCAAAGCGACCCTCTTCCACCTCTCCGGCGACATGCCCGCACCAGTCCTGGCCGAACTGCTCGGGCTCACCGACAAAAACGCCGCCGACTGGGCCAGACTTGCTGCCCGCGACTGGACCGCCTACATCGCCGAAAGAGCCCGCTGACCGTATCGCTGTGCCTCAGATGGATTTCGCGGCGGCGGTTCCAGCGCTTGAGTTCTCGCGAGTGATTGTTCACTGCGTGGCGTCGACGCTGTCGAGCCTGCACTTCTCCACCCAAGTCGCCAGAAGGCTTAAAGCGGCGAGCCTCTCGGCGGCCTCCTGCGCCGATAGCTGCGTCCGGTCGTGGGTGGTTGGGTTTCGGATCGCAGCATGGACGCCCGTCGAGAAACTCAACAAGCCGCGGTTCATCGATATGACGGTCTGGTCTTGATTACCTCCGAGCCAGCGCAATCGCGGAGCACCAGCCTTGGGTGGACTCTGCGAGAAGGCCTGCGTGAAAACGTCCTTGTCGTCGAGGTCAGTCCTTCCGGTGAGCTGGCGGACGTGGTCGATGACAGCGCCCACGGCGGATGACACCGCTTCGCGGTACAACTCGATGCGCCATTGGCCTCGAGCCGCGCCCCAGACCAAAGGGTGCATATCCTCGATGCTGATGTCGCCGGTGACATCGACACGGTCGACCATCGATTCAAGGATGCCGATGGTGTGTTCGGACGCGGCGAGGATGTCGTCCGGCTGTACGAGCGAGTGCGGCTGGGTGACAGTTATCCACATCTCGAACGGGTTAACCGGACCGCCGAATCCCGGGCGGGATATCCGCACACCGGTGATGTCGGGAAGATGCGCAATACGGCCAGCTGTCCGTGAGCAGCGGCCCTTCGCCGCCACCCATTCGTCGTCTGACACATCAGATCTCGGTGTCACGGCGGGCAGACTGGCGTAGCCGGCAAGTACCTCGTCAGGCAGGTCGGGACCAGCCATCGCCCGAAGCCCAGCGGTGAACTGACACAGCTCGAGCAGGGCGCTGAACGCCCGCTCAAAGTCGCGCACCTGTTCCGCTGCTCGCCGCAGGAACCGTGGATTCAACTTCAGATCGTCATTGTCACCCATGTACGCAGCTCAGGGCCCAGTCGCATACGGCGCGTTCGCCCGCACGTTCTCGGCGGCGCGCTCCGCGTTGTAAGAGCTGGCGAACGACTCACCTGAGGCGGCAACTTTGTCACTCGACCGCCATGCGCGCCACCGCCAGCTTCCGCCGACGTCCTGGAATGTCTCATACCGTGCTGCGGACCCGCCGGACTTGAAGGCATTTGCCGCTCTGGTGGCGTTGGCTTGCGATTCGAAGCCTTCGCCTGCCCAGGCGACCATCTCATGGTTGTCGCCGTACAAGGCCCACGTGGGATAGCGGTTGGCGTCACCAGTGACCGTGACCTTGAAGTACATCGGATCCTCCTGCCTGTTGACCACAGGTACGCAGTCAGCTCGCAACAGTCTTATCAAGAGACACCGACAGCCAGCGCTTGCGACGCAGCGAACAAACTCGCCCTCGAACAGACCTCTGATTTGGGCATTCACCCCACTCGGAATTCGACCCCTCTGCCAATAAGCACGATCACTTAACGACGGACGATATCCGGATAAAGATCCGCGGCGCAGACACCCCGCGTCCCAAGGATTGCGAGACCGCGGATGCGAGGGGTTGCCCGCGAGACACCTCACGGACGTAGGGGGAAGAGTTCTCAACGCGGGAAACGGCGGTCCGAACACTGAGGTGGTGCACTCACTTTGCCGGCACGAATCGTCACGCGGATGCCCATGGAATCTGCGCGCACGGCCTCGCCGATGATGGCGACGAACGGTCCTTCGATGCCATCGCCGACGCGATTTGCGAGAAGGCGAAAAGGGCCCGAAGACCAGCCGGCTGGACGCTGTGATTTCGTTGTGCCTAGCGAGCTAAGCGCGCGGGGCGGCCCGTCTTCTTGGTGGCGATCTTCGACTCTTTGGCGTCGCTATCGGTCTTGCGGTGGGCGGCGAGGAAGTCATCGACGATGTTCGCGCAGTCATTGTGAGTGATGGTGCGAAGCCCGGTCATTCGGGCGAAGGCGAGTGGTCCGACGAGTTGGCAGAGGGCCAGTTCCCGGTCGAAGTCGTCGAGTTCGGCTTGTGCTCTCGGGCTGGTGAGTATGGCGTCAAATGGTTGACGGTACTGGTCAACGACTCGGGCCCGTAGCGCCCCGGATGTGTGGCGCTCATCCGCTTCGTTAGTGGAGCCGGTGGGCCCCAATGAGAGCCACGCGAGTGTCGTGACATGCAGCGGTGCGTCGTTGAAGAGTGCGGCTTGGCGGCTGAGCAATTCGATCAGCTGCTCACGGAGGGGTCCGCTGGTCGGTGCCGGAGTGGTCACTTGCGGAAGTAGGCGTTCGAACGTGGCTGCGAGCAGATGCGACGAACTGTGGAAGTGGCGGTACAGCGTGGTTCGGGCCACTTTGGATGCTTTGGTGACGGCATCGATAGTGACCGCTTCCACCCCACCGGTGCTCAGTAGCGTTGCCGCAGCATCCAGCAGCCGGGTGCGTGACCGGATGCGCCGCGGGTCCACGTCATCGTCAGGGACTGGCGCTGACTGACTGTTGCTCACTCATTCACCTCGGGCGGTCGATTTTCACGCGATGTTGTCCTGGCAGTCTAGCAGTGTGGTACTAACGGTAGCGCAGCGAAACCGATCGTATTGGGGGGTGATGGTGCCCAAAAGCGTGTTGCCGCCGGAGCGGCTGCCCTCGCACACCACGACCTGCATGGGTTGCGGCCCGGACAACCCTCACGGACTGCGGCTAGTGGTGCATCGCAGCGGCGACGCGGTGTACACCGATGTGAGGTTCGACGAGCGGCATATCGGGGCCCCGGGCCTGGCTCACGGCGGGGCAGTGGCCGCCGCATGTGATGACGTCCTGGGCTTCACGTTGTGGATCGCCGGCACCCCGGCGGTGACCCGCACCCTGACGGTCGAATATTTGCGGCCGGTGCCGCTGCATCAGACCCACCGGATTACTGCCCACATCGTCTCTCGTGAAGGGCGGGCGCTGCATGTCACGGCGACAGGCACGGGTGAGGGTGGGATCGCCCGCTTCACCGCCAGTGCAGTGTTCATTGTCGTCAGCCCTGAGCACTTCGCCGCACACGGCGATGTCAGCGCTTTCGGCGATCTTCTGGAGCAGTTCTCGCGCCGCGGCGGTCTGGACCCGGGGCCGTCATGACTTTCCCTCAGGCGCGCAGCCGCGGGAAAACCCTGCCTTCGGAAGCGAACTCGGTCGCTGCAGAGAAGCGGGCCGCTAACGCGTCGCGTTCACGCGCCTCCGCACGGCGCCGGGAAACGATTCTGGATGCAGCTTTGGCCGTGGCCGCGGCCGGTGGTTACGAGGCGGTTCAGATGCGGACGGTTGCCGAGCGGGTCGGCATCGCCGTCGGCACGCTTTACCGCTATTTCCCGGCGAAAACCCACTTGCTGGTAGCAGCGCTGACGCGCGAGTTCCGTCGACTCGACTCGGCCGGCGACTGGGCGGGTGGTGAGGGCACACCGCTGGAACGGCTCGAACGGCTCACCGCACATCTGCATGACCGCTGGCAGCGCGACCCATGGCTGACGACGGCCATGACACGGGCCTTCGCCGTCGCAGACACCCGCGCCGCCGCGGAACTCGACCGCGCGGCCGATGAGATCCAGATCCTGCTAGCCCGCACGCTCAGGGGCGGCGAACCCACCCCCGCCGATCTGCACGTCGCTGGGGTCATCTCCGACATCTGGTTGGCCAACCTCGTGGCCTTCAGCGGCGACCGCGCGACAGCCGCCGACACCCGCGAGCGCATTGACCGAGCCACCAGGCGCGTCGTGACCAACGCTGCTCGGCCCACCGCCAACCGATAACGATACTACTGGTATCGCAGCGCTACTTAGCGTACTCTTTGGGGATACGGCTCAACGATGCGTCGAAAAGAGACTGCCATGTACACCCAATGGATCGAAAACCTTGTCGTACAACGCCTCTCGCTGCATGGCGGCCTGGTTCTGGATTTCGATGACTACAACGAAATCGTCATCTCCTGCCCCCTGCTATTGACCCTTCCGGCCGTCGGCACCTACCCCATCGAGGCGGTGCGCATTGACCCCCTCAGGATCGCGACCCACGAACGCCCACTGCTGAACCTCGCCGGCGCAGTGTGCACCCAGGCCTGTTCTAGCGACGATGGAGGACTACACCTGAGCTTCTCGCGCGGACATCGCATCGATGTCGATCCCGACACTGAACAGACAGCGTGGGAGCTCTATGGCATGCGCCACGGCTACATGGCCTGCCTACCTCAAGGACGGGTTCGCGTGGTCCGCCATGACCTCCCCGACACCGACGACGCCAACATCGTCAACAGCGCCACGCAATCATCGGCGGGGTCGGCGCGGCAGAGCCACTGATGCGGCCGCGGACGCGGCGACGGGTCGACGTGGGCGGCAATGCGTGGATCAGGTTGAACGTGGACCGGACTGCCCTGGCGACATCGAGGCGGGCGAGCATTCCCCGATGATGCTGTCGAGGTTTTGCTGCACGCGTTCCGCAGCGATGCCGACCGATGGTGAATACAGCATGATGTGGTCGAGGACGCCGTCGTAGCGTCTCAGTTGTTCACGGACTTCGTGTGCCGTCCCGGCGACGCCCATGGTGTCGATCATCTCGTCGGACACCGCGGCGAACATCGCCGGGAAATCGCGCTGGGCGAATGCTTCCCGGATGGTTCGGCCTTCGCTGGCGAATCCGTTCACATCGAGTACCGTCTCGTAGGATTTGACCGAGGAGTAGAACGCAATCTGCTGCGCCAGTTCGCGCCTGGCGACCTCGGCGTCGTCGTGGATGGCGCACATCACCATGGAAATGATTTCCACGTCATTGGGGTCGCGGCCGGTGTGCGCGGCACCCCGGGCGATAGCGGGCCGGACGATCTCCTCGACGTAGGTGGTGGTGAACAGGGGATGTCCGGCCAGGCCGTCGGCCACCCGCCCGGCCGCCTCGCACATCCGGGGCCGGACACCGGCAGTGACGATCGGGATCGGCCGGCTGGGGGGTCCCACGTCGCCGGTCGGGGTGAGATTCATTCTGTAGAAACGGCCCTCGTGATGGATCGGCCCTTCATGCAGGTTCCAGATCCGGCGCAGCAGCATCACGAGTTCTTCCATCCGCAGCGCGGGCGCGGAGGTGTCGGGCACGCCGTGCCAGTCGCTCATCATCCGTTTGGTGCCGTTGCCGATTCCGAGTACCAGCCGTCCGTTGGAGAGTTCGTCGAGATCACGCGCCTCGGTGGCCAGCACCAGGGGGCTTCGGCCGACGCCGTAGAGAATGGAGGAACCGATCCGGCAGTTCTGTGTGCTGTTGGCCATCGCGGCCATGGAGATCGATCCGGACCGGGAGTAGAACTCCGAGGCCCATACGGCGTCGAACCCGGCCGCGTCGGCGGCCTGGGCGGTCTGGGCCAGTGACTTCAAATCCGCGCCGAGAACCGACAGGCCGTAGGTGCTCATGACTGGTCTCCTGTGCGCGGGCGCAGGCCGTCGAACATGACGGCGCTGAGGGTGCTGGCGACCACCGTCTCGTCGAGGTGGTTCTCGGTGACCAGGTACATGAGTGCATTGATGGTGACCGCGCCGAACAGCGCAATGGACGTCGATCGTGCATCGGGCTGGGCGACGAGGGATCCGTCGCGGGCTCCTTCGATGAGCAGAGTTTCAACGGGTTGTTGGTAGGCGGTATTGATCATCTCGGCGATGGCAGGCATGCGGGCCGCTCGTCCCAGTTCGCCGATGAGTGCCCGGCATACCGCTGGCCGCTGCGCCATTGCCCGCAGTTGTGCGCGGATGACAAGTGCGAGGCGTTCGGCACCGGAGCCGTCGGTGTGCACGATCGCGGTCACGGCATCGGAGATGTCCTTGAGGAGGTCTTCGAGCAGGAAGGCAAGGATGTCCTCTTTGCCGGCGAAGTAGTAGTACAGCGTCGCTTTCGGCACACCGGTCACCGCGGCGACGTCTTCGATCTTGGAGTCGTTGAGCCCCTTCTCGGCGAACAAGTCCGCCGCGGCGGGAAGCCGGTCAGAGATCTGACGTGGAATCTTGCGCATTTGCCCCACCTGTCCCGTTCGGCCGGTTTAGACTGCCAGTCTAAACCGTCGTTACTTTGGTGGTAGGAGGTCTTGTGGTCTCGGTGCAGATTCGTTACGACCCGTTCGACGCCTCGATCCTCAACGACCCCTATCCGACGTATCGGTTATTGCGTGACGCGGCTCCGGTGTACCGCGCCGAGGAATCCCATACCTGGGTGTTGAGCCGCCACGCCGATGTCCAGGCCGCAGCACTGGATCACGGCACGTACTCCTCGGTGGACGGCATCTTCCCCACCCCGCCGGGATCGGACTTCATCGGTTCGTTCCTGCCGATGATGATCGTGATGGACCCTCCGCGCCACGACCAGTTGCGTGCCCTGGTCAGCCGGGCGTTCACTCCCCGGCGGGTGGCCGGGCTGCAGGGCGCCATCACACAGATGGCCGCGGAGTTGTTCGAGCGCCTCGACGAGGGTTCCGGATCGGCGGACTTCGTGACCGACTTCGCCGCGATCCTGCCCGCCGCGGTGATCGCCGATCTGCTGGGCGTTCCCGCCACCGATCGTGATCAGTTCCGATTGTGGTCGAGCCAACTGGTCCAGGTCGACGTCAACCACGGACAAACCACCGACGCACTGACCGCCGCCGCCGCGATCTACGCCTACTTCACCGACTTCCTCGCCGACCGCCGCAAGAACCCCCGCGAGGACCTGATGTCGGCGTTGGCCAACGCCACAGTCGACGGGATCGGACTGACCGACGAGGAAGTCCTCGGCTTCTGCGCGCTGCTGCTCGTCGCGGGCTACGAGACCACCACCAATCTGCTGGGGAACTCCGCGGTCGTGCTGGCCCAGCATCGGCAAACCCGCCGACGCCTAGCCGCCGATCGAACACTGTTGGGGCCTGCGGTGGAAGAGTTGCTGCGTTACGACTCACCTGCACAGGGACTTTCACGAACCCTGACCCGCGACGTCACCCTGCACGACACGACGATGCGTCAAGGTGAGAAGGTGCTGCTGTTGTTCGGGTCGGCCAACCGCGACGAGCGTGCCTTCCCCGATCCGGACGTGTTCGACATCGAGCGCACCAGTGAGCACCAGGTCGCCTTCGGTCGCGGCATTCACTTCTGTCTGGGTGCGGCGCTGGCGCGGATGGAGGCCCGCATCGCTCTGGATGCATTGTTGGACCGGGTGCCTGACTGGGAGGTCGATCTTGAATCGGCGCGGCGGCTGCGGTCCGGGCCGATCCGGGGCTACACATCGCTGCCCATCACTTGGACCACACCGGTCTAGCCCGTGCCCCTCTTCGACGACGCGTCGTGTGCTTCACCGCGACGGCCAGGTTCATCGCCGTCGATGTCGAGCACTCCGCCGCGCCGTCGACCTCGGCGCATTCGGCGACATGCTCAAACGATTCGCAGGCTCGAACGGTGATTGAACCCATGGCCGGACAGGAGAAAGGGGCATGGTGGTGGCAATGACATTCGCGCACTTCGATGAGCAGATCGCCGACCAGCTGCTCAGATCGGCGACCACAGCCGGTGGACTGTCGACGTTCCTGAACTTTCGGCACACCGAACTCGCCGCCGGTCGGCTGGTGGCAGAGATGGAAACCCGCGCCGAACTGCTCACACCCTTTGGCACCCTGCACGGCGGATGTCTATCGGCGATGGTCGACCACTGTCTCGGAGTCGTGTTCTACCCCGTCATTCCGGCCGGATCATGGGTCGCCACCACCGAATTCAAGCTGAACCTGCTGCGACCCGTGTCCACCGGTGTGTGTGTCGCCGTCACCGACATCGTGTCACTGGGCAAGCGCAGCGGAGTAGCGCGCATCGACATCAGCAACGGCGACAAAGCCGTCTGCGTAGCCCAGGGCACGGTCACGATCGTGAACGCCGCGGGCAACGCACAATGAAGGCGCTTGTAGCCGGTCGCACACTTCGGGCGGACTCCGATCTCGCCAGGAATTTGTCATGACCTCCGCCGTGCAGCATCGGGTCCGAACCCAGGACGGGATCACCCTGGCCGCCGACTGCTACGACCACGATGACGCCCGTCCCGTCGTGCTGCTCCTGCACGGCGGCGGCCAGAACCGGCACGCGTGGAGCACTTCAGCGCGTCGCCTCCACGCATGCGGATACACAGTCGTCGCCTACGACACCCGCGGTCACGGCGACAGCGACTGGGACCCCGCCGGCAGGTACGACCTCGAGCGACTCGCGACCGATCTGCTCGCCGTGCGTGAGCACTTCAGCGCGGATATCGCCCCTGCCGTCGTAGGTGCATCCCTTGGGGGCATGACCGTGCTCGGCACGCATCTGTTGACATCCGGGGCGTTGTGGGCGGCGGTTGTCCTGGTCGACGTCACCCCGCGGCTTGAATTCCAGGGCGCTCGTCGCGTAGTGACGTTCATGGCCGCACATCCCGACGGCTTTGGCACCCTCACCGACGCCGCCGAGGTGATCGCCGCGTACAACCCCCATCGCTCGCGCCCGGCCAACGTCGACGGCCTGCGCAAGGTGCTACGGCAGCGTCACGACGGCCGCTGGATCTGGCGGTGGGACCCGGCATTCATTCACTCCAACTTCGACTTCCTCCGCGACGAATCGACCACGGGAACGGAGCAATTCGACGCGATCAGCCACCTGCTGATCGACGGAGCCCGACGGGTCAGCGCCCCAACACTTCTCGTAAGGGGCCTGTTGTCCGACGTGGTCTCCCAAGCCACCGTCGACGAGTTCCAGCAACTGGTTCCCCACGCCGAGACCGTCGACGTATCCGGTACCGGACACATGATCGCCGGCGACGACAACGACGCCTTCAGCTCCGCCGTCACCGAGTTCCTCGGCCGAAGCATCCTCCAGCCCCCGCCGTGATCGGGCAGCGTCGAGCGGCCAGTAAAAGTGGGCCCCACCAAGGTTATTGAAACGCTGCCTATGACTAAGAGGAGGCCCTCACAACGCCTTTCGGCACGCCGAATAGACCGCGACAGGCTCTGGTCGAGCTAGACGCTGCTACGCACTTGTTGGCCACCATCGGCGTCGAAGAGTTCCTTGGTCCAGCGTTCGAGGATTTCTGCGCTGTCCCAGTCGTCGGGATGAAATCCGCCGCGGGTGTAGGAACGAAAGCGCTCAATTGCTGCTGAGCTGAATAGCGGGTTATGCCGGAAGGCTCGAAGGCTGCGCAGCAACCGCACCGGGTTGTAGGCGGCACGGTCACCGGCCAGAGAGCGGGTGGTCTGGATGACCAACTCGCTGAACAAGAGGAGGCTGGCGATCCGCATCCCCCAGACCCTGGTGCGTTCGCTTCCACCGACCGTCTCATAGACATCGAAAGCGACGGCCTTGTGCTCGCATTCTTCCAGTGCGTGCCAGAGCAGAATAGGCCGCACTTCGGTGTAGCCGATGAGTTCTTGAGCTTCGTCGCTGGTGAGAATGATTTCGGCGAATGTCGCCGTATAGTGCTCCAGGGCGGCCGTCACAGCCAGGCGCATCGTGGGAGAAAAACGCTTCTCAAGTCGGCCAACCAACTTCTTGATATGCCGATCGATCCCCTCGGTGGGATAGCCCATCGCTTGGAGCCGATCGTTGAGCAGCTGATGCTGGTGTCGGTGGGTGGCCTCTTGTGCAATGAATCCCTTGACCGCCTCCTTGAGGTCAGCGTCGCTGATGTGGTCCCGGTACTCGCGGACTGACCGGATGAAGAAGTCTTCCCCTTCGGGGAACGTGGCCGACAAGGTGGACACAAAGTGGCTCATCACCAAGTCGCCATCGACGAAGTGCTGCCGACTGGTCCCGGCAGGCATGTCGAATCGAACACGGCGGGGCTTCGGGACGACCCGCGTGGTGGGCCGTGTGGACGAATCGTCGCTCATGTTGTTCTCCCGTTCGTCAAAGGCACGCTGGCAATCTGACTCTAAGCCTTGTCAGAATTAGATGGCAAGCTATCCACGTGGTTTCGGCGCGGGTGTATAGCGGGATGTCCGCCGAGGAGCGTCACCGGAACCGGCGCACCCGTCTCATCGAGGCCGCAACCGAGTTGATCGGCACGCGCGGTGTTGCCGCCGCCACTGTGACTGCCGTCTGCGCTGAATCAGGCGTCACGTCACGCTACTTCTACCAGCACTTCTCCGGCCGAGACGCCCTCCTGCGGGCTGTCTACCAGCAGCTCTATGCCACCTTCCAGGAGGTGATAGTCGACGCGATCCCCGATGCCGGCGAGCCACCGGAGGTGCTGGCGTACGCGCCGATCCGCAGGCTGGTCAGCATGATCGACAACGACCCTCGGCTGGGTCGGATCCTGTTCGTGGAATCTGCAACCGAGCCGCTGCTCCGAGAGCTACGCAGCGAACTGATGGCGGGTTTCACCGACCTCGTCTTGCGCGAAGCCAGACTCCACCTCGACATCGCCGACTCCGCCGTTGGGGTTGCCCATTTGGCTTCGACCTTGGGCGTGGGAGGGCTATTCGAAGTCTTGCGCCGCCGACTCGACGGAGAACTCGAGTTCACCACCGATGAACTCGTTCAGCACTGCGCAGGTTTCCTGGGCAGCCTCGGCGATTACGTGCTGCTGCAGAACTCGGACCAGTCGGCCACAACCGAAGCCCGACCCCACAGGTAGCGGCCCGCGGCCCCGCTACGCGATGTGGCCGTCCGTGCATTCGATGTCAACGTCGAGGACCAGCAACAGCAAGGCCCTGAACGACATCCAAGGCCAGTGTCGTCGACTGAACAGCGTCGGCCTTGGCTTCCAGAAGCCAATTGAGTGTTCGACCATTCCTCTGCCTACTGTGACCGCGGCCGCGGGCCTACTCGATAGCGGCCGCCACCACGTGCACTACATGCGGTAGCGTAGCGATACCGACAGTATCGCTACCATTCGCGACCAGTGGAGGTCTAGTGACCGACGGCACTGCAGATTCCCCAAGCCAGGCCACGCGTTCTGGTCGGCGCGCCAACGGATCCCCCGACCCGGCCGACACTCGCGAGTACAGCGAACGGTTGGCAGCGCTAGCCCGATTCACCCTCCGGCACAAAGCGCTGGTCATCGGGGTATGGCTGGGCGCCGCGGTGGTTCTCGCGCTGCTGTTTCCCCAGCTGGAAACCGTGGTGCGCCAACAGTCGGTGGACCTCATTCCTCGCGATGCGCCGTCCTTGCAGACGGTTGACCGCATGAGCGCCGCGTTCGGCGAAGAAGGCTCGAAAACCATGGTGTTTGTCGCCATGGAAGACCCCAATGGCTTGACTCCGACTGCACGGCAGCGCTACGGCGAACTCGTGAGCCGGTTGCAGACCGAAGGCGACCACGTCCTGCTGGTGCAGGACCTACTGGCCGATCCGATTACCGAAGCCCAGGCGGTCAGCGTCGACCGCAAAGCCTGGTACCTGCCCGTCGGCGTCGCCGGCACCCTCGGAGACCCCACGGCCGCAGAATCCGTCAACGCGGTGCGCGACATCGCCGCGGAGGTGTTCACCGGCTCGACCACGACCGTGCAAGTGACGGGACCACCGGCGACCTTCAGCGACATGATCGCCTCGGCCGAGCACGACCTGCTGCTGATCTCAATCGCTACCGCGGGCGTGATCGCCCTGATCCTGCTGATCGTCTACCGGTCGGTGTTCACCGCGCTGTTACCGCTGCTGGTAATCGGGTTGAGCCTGGCGGTCGGGCGCGGCGTGCTGTCCGCCCTCGGCGAGATGGGCATGCCGGTCTCCCAGTTCACCGTCGCCTTCATGACGGCGATCCTGCTCGGCGCCGGAACCGACTACACCGTGTTCCTGATCAGCCGATACCACGAGCAGCGCCGCGCCCAAGTACCCGCCGATCAGGCCATCATCCACGCCACCGCCAGCATCGGGCGTGTCATCCTCGCCTCCGCCGCCACCGTCGCACTCGCGTTCCTGGCCATGGTCTTCGCGCGGCTCAGCGTCTTCGCCGCCCTAGGCCCCGCGTGCGCCATCGCCGTGCTGTTCGGATTTCTGGCCACCGTCACCCTGCTGCCACCCGTGCTGTCGCTAGCCGCCAAACGCGGCATCGGTGAACCCAAACCCGACCGCACCCGCCGCTACTGGAACAGCGTCGCCGTCGCCGTGGTCCGCCGTCCCGTGCCACTACTGATCGTCAGCCTGGTCATCCTGCTCGCCCTATCAGCAGCCGCTGCAACCATCAAAATCAGCTACGACGACCGCAAGGGACAACCAGACACCACGGCCAGCAACCAGGGCTACCACCTGCTGGACCGCCACTTCCGCAAAGACGTCGTCATCAGCGAATTCCTCGTCGTGGAAAACCCGACCGACATGCGGACCGGGAAAGGACTGGCCGACCTCGACGAGATGGCCTCCCGCGTCTCCCAGATCCCCGGCGTCACCAAAGTTTCCGGAGTCACCCGCCCCACCGGAGAGCGCCTCGACCAAGCAGAACTGGCCTGGCAGAACGGCCAGATCGGCGACAAAATGGCCGGCGCGGTCGCCGAGGGCAACTCACGCAAAGACGACCTCGCCAAACTCACCGGCGGCGCCGACCAGCTCGCCGACGGCCTCGCCCAACTCGACAGCACCGTGCGCACCGCCCTCACACCACTGGCCGGAATCCTCACCCAAGCCCAATCCGCAGGAACTCAGGTCAACCAATTCCGGCCACTGCTGCAACAGCTTTCCGCCACTGCCCCCGCCGTCGACCAAGCCATCCAATCCGGCCCAGGACTACGACCGCTGGCCAACCAAGCCCAAAACGCAATCACCCAGCTCGACCCACTCGTCGGCGCCCTCAACACCTCACCGTGGTGTGCCACCACCCCGCAATGCGCCCAAATCCGCGACCAGGTGAAGATCCTGGTCACTCTGCGCGACAGCGGATTCTTCACCCAGATCGCCGACCTCGGGGACCGCTACGATCCCGCCACCAATGCCACAGTCGGTGGCACCCTCGCCAACGTCGAGAACGCAGTCGCCTCGCTGGACAAGGCATTCGGAGCCCTCGGTGACCCCGCCGACCTGGCCACCAACCTCCGCCGATTGCAGGACGGAATCGGACAGCTGGCCTCCGGCGCCCAAGCACTCGCCACCGGCGTCCGCACCCTCGCCGACAGCAACATCGAAATGCTGTCCGGCATGAGCCAGATTGCCACCCAACTGCAAAACTCTTCACGCGCAGCGGCCGACTCCGACTCCTCGAGCGGTTTCTACCTGCCCGCCAACGCATTCGAGAACCGGCAATTCACCGACGTCGCCGAACAATTCCTCTCACCGGACGGCAAAACAGCGCGGTTCATGATCGAAAGCAGCCACGACCCATACAGCGTTGAGGCGATGGACCTCGCCAGCCGCATCACCGACACCGCCAACACCGCACGACCCAACACGTCACTCGCCGACGCCACCGTGTCCGTCGCCGGCTTCCCCGCCGTCAACTCCGATATCCAACGACTCCTATGGGCCGACTTCGCACAACTGGCCATCGCCACCATAATCATCGTCGGCGTCATCCTGGTCCTACTGCTGCGCGCACTCCTGGCACCCCTCTACCTACTAGGCACCGTCGTGCTGAACTACCTCGCCTCGCTCGGCATCGGCGTTGTGGTCTTCCAATGGGGACTGGGCCACGAAATCGCCTGGCCCGTACCGCTGCTGGCGTTCATCATCCTCGTCGCCGTCGGCGCCGACTACAACATGCTGCTCGTCTCACGGCTCCGCGAAGAATCCGGAACCAACATCCGCGTCGGCGTCCTGCGCACCGTGGCAAACACCGGAGCCGTCATCACCTCCGCTGGCCTGATATTCGCCGCCAGCATGTTCGGCCTCATGGTCGGCTCAGTCGCCATCATGATCCAAGCCGGCCTCATCATCGGCTTCGGGCTGCTGCTCGACACCTTCCTCGTGCGCACCCTCACCGTGCCCGCCATCGCCACACTCCTACGCGAAGCCAGCTGGTGGCCCACCAAAGCAACAAACCCGCGACGTGGTCAGACCAACGCAGGAGGCATGAAGGACGCACCTCACGTGCTGGTCCAGGAGAGGTGAGAAGCGAACAGAGCAATACCCGGCGCTACATGCCGACCAGCGTGAGGGCGTATTCACCCCGAATGAATACGACCCCTGCGCCAGTACCTCGAATCTAAGACTTTTCTAAGAACCCCCGGGATGGTCGTGGAATTTTCCGCAGGAAACTTCGTACTGTCCGGGCCATGCGGACCCCTGTGTGCGCGTCATGGTGATGACGCTGCACAAGCTGACCGCCGGGGACGGATACCTGTACCTGGTGCGGCAGGTCGCTGCCGCCGACAGCACCGAGCGGGGCCGCTCCACGCTGGCCGACTACTACTCGGCCAAAGGCGAATCGCCCGGTCGGTGGATGGGGCGCGGCCTGGCCGGCCTCTCTGATACCGGCCGCTGCGAAGTCACACCCGCAGTGCGCGAGGAGATTTGGACTGTTGACGAGGGATCCGGCGTCAGTGAGGCGCAGATGCGCGCCCTCTATGGGGAAGGTCTGCACCCCAACGCCGAGCGCATCGACAGCTACGTCGCCGGCCGAAGCATGGGCACTCAGCATGCGGCCAGCCGCCTTGGGCGCAAGTTTCTGGTCCGCGACGGCGAGCCGGAGTTCGCGCGCCGTTTGGCGGTGGCCTTCCGCGATCACAACGCCGAAACCGGCGCGCATTGGAACGCCACGATCGCCCCCGACATTCGCGCCCAGATCCGCACCCGCGTGGCCCTGGAGCTGTTCGGCGAGGAGTACGGCCGCCCGCCCGCTGATGACCGGGAACTGTCGGGGTTCATCGCGCGTAACACCCGTGCGCGCACGACCGCTGTCGCCGGATATGACCTGACGTTCTCACCGGTGAAATCCGTGTCCGCACTATGGGCCATCGCTCCGCTGCCGGTGGCTGAGCAGATTGAGGCCGCCCACGATGCAGCGGTCGCCGACGTGCTGGAGTGGCTGCAAGATCAAGCCACTTTCACCCGCACCGGCGCTGGCGGAGTCGCCCAGGTCGACACCGAAGGGCTCATCGCCGCAGCGTTCACCCACCGCGATTCTCGTGCCGGTGACCCCGACCTGCATACCCACGTCGCGATCTCGAACAAGGTGTCCCACATCGACGCCAACGGCGTGCGTCGATGGCTCGCCCTGGATGGCCAACCGCTGCACCGTGTGACCGTCGCAGCGTCGGAGTTGTACAACACCCGCCTGGAAGCGCACATGATCGCCACCCTGGGCGTGCCGTTCGTCGAACAGTCCCGCGGACGAGGGAAACGGCCGGTCCGAGAGATCGACGGAATGTCAGCAGAACTGATGTCCCGGTGGTCGAGCCGGCGGGCCGCAATCAAGGCGCGCACCGCCGAGCTGTCCAAGCAGTTTCAGGCCGATCACGGACGCGAACCGACCAACACCGAAATCATCGCGTTGGCCCAGCAGGCGACGCTCGAATCGCGCGAAGCAAAGCACGAACCGCGCTCGCTGGCCGAGCAGCGCGACGTGTGGCGCACGCAAGCCGTGGAGGTCCTTGGACGCGACGGGCTGCACAGCATGCTGGCCGGTGTCCTGGCCGGCCCCAACCGAACCCGCACCGCACCCGTCATCGACGAGGAATGGGTGGCGTCGCGTGCTGGCGAACTCGTCGCCACGGTGTCAGAAGCCCGCTCCACCTGGCAGCGGCACCACGTGCGCGCCGAGGCGCTGCGCATCGCTCGAAACCACGACGTGGCGCACGATGTCGCACTGATCGAACGGCTCACCGATACCGCGCTCGGTGAGGCCTTTTCGGTGCCCCACGCTCGCGTCACCGACGCCGAGTTGAGCGAGCCTGTCGCGCTGCGTCGCCGCGACGGTGCCAGCGTCTACTCCCGCCACGGTGTGGCGCTCTACACCAGTCGCGACACCCTCGCTGCCGAGCGGCGCATTCTGGACGCGGTGCAGCGCTGCGACGGACGCGCCACCACCGCCGCCGATGTCGAACTGGCGCTCGCAGATTCAGCCGCGCGAGGACGCACGCTCAACCCCGGCCAGGCAGCCTTGGTATCAGAGATGGCGACCTCCGGACGCCGTGTCGCACTGGCGCTGGCGCCAGCGGGAACCGGCAAGACCACGGCCATGGCGGCGTTGGCCCATGCGTGGCGCAGCTCGGGCGGACACGTGATCGGCTTGGCCCCCACCGCCGACGCGGCCATCGTGCTTGGAGAAGACCTGGGCGCCACCACCGACACGCTCGACAAGTACGTCTGGTCCGCCGATCCAAACAAGGCCGCGATATCCGGTGTGCCCGACTGGTTCACCCACGTAGGCCCCGTCACTCTCATCGTCGTTGACGAGGCCGGCAAGGCCGCCACCGCGGGCCTGGACGCCATGATTGCCGACGCGCTACGTAAAGGCGCGAGCGTGCGTCTGGTCGGTGACGACGGGCAGCTGTCGTCCATCTCCGCCGGCGGTGTTCTGCGTGACATCGCCGAAGCCACCGACGCGCTCACCTTAAGCGAAGTCGTGCGATTCAAGTCCCCCGCCGAAGCCGCCGCCGGGCTCGCGCTGCACGACGCCGACCCGGCCGGCATCGGCTTCTACATCGACCACCATCGCATCCATGTCGGCACCGACGAGACTGCCGCCGACATGGCCTATCAGGCATGGCGGGCCGACCTCGCGGCGGGCGGGGACTCCATCCTGCTCGCCCCGACCAACGACGTCATCAACGAACTCAACGCCCGCGCCCGCGCCGACCGCTTGGCCGCCGATCCCGAGGCTGCCGACTCGGCCAGCGTGATGCTGGCCGATCACCTGCACGCCAACGTCGGAGACACCATCCGCACCCGCAAAAACAACCGCCGGATCACCATCGGGCGCAACGATTTCGTGCGCAACGGTTACCGCTACACCATCACCGAAGTTCTCACCGATGGCAGCGTAAAAGCACGCCACCTACGCAGCGGACGCATCGTCACGCTGCCCGCCGACTACATCGCCGAACACGTCACGCTGGGCTACGCCGCCACCATTGACTCCGCCCAAGGCCTGACCGCAGGACGGCGCGACACCAAGGGCACCTGCCACATCGTCGGCTCCGACATGCTGACCCGCCAGCACCTCTACGTCGCGATGACGCGCGCCACCGACGAAAACCACCTGTACCTGTCCACTGCCGAAGGCGATCCGCACCGACTGCTCTCCCCCAAGGCAACCCACCCTGACACCGCCGTCGACGTCCTGACCCGCACCCTGGCCCGCGACGGCGCACAGGTGTCGGCCACCACCGAAGCCCGCCGCGCCGAGGACCCGGCGACCCGACTGCAGGCTGCGGCCGACATGTTCTACGACGCCTTGGGTGTCGCGGCCGAAAATCAACTGGGCGCCGGTGCTCGGGACCGGTTGGATGCCATCGCCGACGACGTGATCCCCCGGCTCAGCCAGCGCGAAGCCTGGCCGGTGCTACGGCGCAACCTCTCCGTCCTGGCCATCGGTGGCGCCGATCCTCGCCAACTGCTGACCGACGCGTTGGCCAAAGGCAGCGTCGACGACGCCGCTGACCCCGCCGCGGTTCTCGATCACCGCATCGACCCCGCCGGTACACATTCCGCCGGCATCGGGGTGCTGCGCTGGCTTCCCGGCATCCCGCCCGCGCTGGCCAATGACCCGCATTGGGGCGCGTACCTGACCCGCCGTGAACAGCTGGTCGAGGGGTTGGCCGACCAGATCCGCGACCGCGCACGGGCCTGGACCAACGCGACCGCCCCCGCCTGGGCACGCCCCTTGATCACCGTCAATCCGGCACTGACCGCTGAAATCGCCGTCTTCCGCGCCGCCACGGGCGTCGAGGACACCGACACCCGCCTCACCGGTGCGCGCCAATACCCCGTGCGGACCCGCGACATGCAGGCCACCCTGCAGCGCTACGCCGCCGCCGACATCGGCCGCCGCAGTGCAGACACCACCCGCTGGAACGACCTCATCGACGCCATCGACCCCCGCCTACGCGCCGATGCCTACTGGCCACAACTGGCCGCCCAGCTCGCCCAGGCCACCCGCACCACCCCCGACCTACGCCAGATCATCACCACCGCCGCCCGCCAGGGACCACTGCCCGACGAGCTGCCCGCCGCCGCGCTGTGGTGGCGCATCGCGGGAGCCCTGTCCCCGACCGCGACCCTGGCCACCACGCACTCGCGGCTACGCCCACCGTGGGTCACAGATATCGATGTCGTATTCGGAACGGCGCTGGCTGAAACCATCACCTCAGATCCGGCCTGGCCCGGCCTCGTCGCCGCCATCAGCGCCGCCGACCCGAACACCTGGACCCCACGCGACCTGCTCCATGTCGCTGCCGAACACCTCGCCGACGCCACCGACGCCGACCACCGGATCCCGCCGGGCGACTACGCCCGCCTGATCACCTACACCGTCGACGCCTTCACCCACCGGCTGCAAGCGCGTCTAGGCATCGACGTCGACGACCTACCCACGCCGCAGGACGCTCCGCTCCACCCCGACGAGGAAGCACTCTTTCCGCCCGACCCGGAAAGCCCCTTCGCCGAGGTCGACGAGGCCCCGCCCTTCGACGACTACTTCGACATCGCCCCGCCCGAGGACCTATCTGAATACGCGTCCGAGGAATTCGGAGACCTGCAATTCGAAGACCTCACAGCAAACCGCCCCATACCGGAATTGGGCATCACCATGGAATGGATTACCACCCTGCAAGAGGAATACCGCGACGTCAGCGCCGCCATCAAATCCCTCGACGCAGAAATTCGAGCAGGAAACGGCCCGGCTCTGCGCGGCGCAGCCGACGAGCTGTTAAGGATGCGCCGCCAGGTCGACGCCGACCGACCCTATGCCCACGCAGTGACCGCGGTGATGGAGCAGTGGTCCGACGCCGATGCCGTCTACAACGACAAACTGCGCATGGTCGAGCATGCCCGCACTCAGCTCGCACTCCTGCAGGCCAACCCCGACGCCGACGCGCTCGACATTGCCTCTGCCCGACAAGATGTCGCATTCTACACCGAGCTACTGCCGGACGAGCCGCCCTCGATGCAATTCCAGCAGGCCCTCGCCCAGGCGCAGGCCGCGCGCACCGCGGCCGCCGGCGGACACAAGATCGTCACCGAGCACGACATCGCCAAAGCGCGAGGCGACGCCGAGCGCGCGGACCTGGCCGCCCGCGCGCAGCTGCGCGACCGGCGGCAGGTGCTGCGCCGCGACCTCGAGCGCGCTGAGCGCGACGTCGCGACCGCCTTCGCCGCCGCCCAGACCGCGACCTCCGACACACTCGACCGCTTGCTCGAAACGGCGCGCTCGGAGGTGGCCCTACTCCAAGTCGCAAGCGACGTCGACCCCAGCCGCACGCCCCTCGTCATCCCCGCGGCGGCCTTGGCAGGCCACGAGCCGCACAACGCGGAGCGACTCAAAGCGCTTGCCGCACAGCCTTATCGGATCAGCGTCGTCCGGGCCGACATCACCGACGGCGAAACCGCGGCGTCGCTCTACACACTGCGCAACACCGCTAACGCTAACGACCGCAAGGTGCTGTGGCTCTCGACCACGGACACCGGAGCGGCACCCGCTCGCGACGCGGAGTTGGCCGACACCATCACCACGGTCAGCCACGCGCACCAGCACGTCAGCGGCCAGCAGTGGGCACTACCACCGGGAGCCATCGTCGTCGTCGATGACCCAGCCGCTGCAGACCCCCAGCAGCTCGCAGATATCGCCCGTCACGCCGCCGCGTCCAACGCTCGGGTCATCCTGCTCGACCCGGAAGCCAGCCGCGGCGCAGGCTCCTCAGCGCTGCGGCTGCTCACCCATGCGTTGCCGTGGAGCACCACCCTCACGACCGCGCCGTCCGCACCTGCCGACCCGCTGCTTGACCCGGTGCCGGCGGTCACGCTGGCCGACCGTCTCGGCCGCACCCAACTAGGCGACGAGTGGCGCCAGGTCCTCACCCAGTACGACAACGCCGCGCGCGCCGTTCGAGCGGCTCAGCGCCGTCAGATCGCATTGGGCTGGAACGTGCCGGCCAACACGATCGACGAGCGCGGACAGCAAGCTCTCGATCACGACGAGCGCGGGCAGGCCTTCCATCACGGCGAGCGCGGGCAGGCTCTCGATGACGACGACCTAAGCCTCTAAACCAGCTATCCCCGTGGACCGCTCAATCTTCGGGCAGCAGGTCGTCTGGAAGGAAGTAGGTCGGCGCGACCCCAAAAAGCACCGCCAGCTCGTAGACCAGAGGCACACTCGGTCTGGCCTCACCGTGCACGTAGCGGTACATGTGCGTCTGCGAAACCGCCAACTCAGGTGCCTGCTCATGCAGCAGCTGCTGCAACCGTCGTACTGTCAGCTTGCGCGTCCGGCCGGTCTCCAGACTGCGGACAGCCAGCCCGTCCATCAGCTCACGCAGTCGCGCCGCGAAGTAGAGCGTTGCCGGGTGAGGTGTCGGCTGCCCGCCTGCATCGGTGCCGTTCTCCTCGGCCGGAACTAAGGCGCCCAGCGCCCCCGCGCTCTTTTCGCGGACCGCTGTCCCACGATGGCTGCTCATCTGGCGTCACTCCTTCTTGCTGCTGTCATCCAACTTAGGGGCCAATCCGGCTCTGGTGGTGGACTGGCGCGCACGATCCCCGCGACGATGAACCGCATGAGCAAGCACCCCGAGCCGTACAGCCCCTACTGCGGACTTGTCGTCAACGACAACGAACAGTACGAAAAGGTTCAGGGCGCTCCACATCTGGCGATCAGCGCACCCACTCGAACCGGTAAGACACGGCGCCTGCTGGCCCCGGCCGCGGTGCTGCACCCCGGCCCGCTCGTCTCCGTCTCCAGTAAGGAGGACCTCGCCGAGCTGGTGTTGATGCGCCGCGGCCTGGGGCCCACCGGCGTCATCGACTTGCGGCCGGAAAAGACCCTCGTCTGGCCCGAGGGCGTGCGCTCCATGGTCAGTGACCCCACCATGTCCATCACGTCCGCCGATGAAGCGCTGACCGTCGCGGAAACCATGCTCGCGACCTCCGGTGTGGGGTTCGGCGGTGCGTCAAGCGGACAAACGGTAGCCGCCGGCGGACTGTGGGAGTCCACTGCCAGCCGCCCCTTGGCCTGCCTGCTCTATGCGGCCAGCCCGCAGGGCAACAGCCAGGGCATGCCCTGGGTGCTCGAAGCCGTCGAGAACCTCGGCATCGAGGACGACGAAGACGGCGGTGCCACCACACAGTTGTCGCTGCACGCCACTCCATCGTGGATGACCGCCGCCGCGCTGTGCCCGCACCCGATGCTGTCCGACCCAATGCAGCGCGTGCTGACCTTCAACAGCCGCATGCGGGACAGTGTGGCGATCACCGTGTCCAAAGCGGTGACGCCGTGGGTGCGTCTCGGGCTGAGCACCACCGAGCATCTAGACCGCCTTAGCGGTGTCGACGAACTCAGCATCGAATCGTTCGATGTCTCGATGCTGGATGACCCTGACGCGAGCTTGTTTGTCATCGCCCCCAACACCGGCACCGTTGCTGGCGCAGCCGTGGCACTTATCGACTCCATCATCCGACACTTCCGCAAGCGCACGGCCCAGCACCAGCTCGAACACCGGCTGCTGCTCCAACTCGACGAAGTGTGCAACTCCTGCCCGCTGCCGGCGCTGCTCAACTACGTCGGCGAGTCCGCCGGTTTGGGCGTCAACATCATGGCCACCGTGCAGGCCTCCAGCCACTTCGACGTTGTGTTTGGCCCGAAATACGCCGACGCGCTGCGCGACATCTTCCCGGGCACCGTGGTGATGTACGGCGCTCACGAACGCCATCTCCTCGAACAGGCTTCACACTGGCAGGGCTTGGGGACGCGGCGCACCGAGTCGTATGAGCCCAACGGCGGAAGTCGTTCGCAGTCCTCACAACTGGGCTCGATCATCGACTGGCAGGAGTTGCTCCCCCAGAGTCTCGAAGAGGCCCAGCTGCTGCTGCGCGGCACCGCCGGGCGGCGAGTCCAGATCCCCGACTGGAGTGTCTTCCTCGAAATCTACGACGGAGCGATTGAGACTCGCAGGCGGCGCCAGCGGACGTCAAAGGCGTCGGCATAGGTAACAGCACGGGTCGTGTTCAAGTGAGGATTCTGCCCAGTTGAACACCGCCGAGAGCACCGCTAAGAGTGCGAGGACCACCAGGCGTAGAGCCCTTCTAGGGTGGCCCCAGGCGTCTCGGCTCGAACAACACTGAGTAACAGCTCGTCGTCCTCGGTCCAGACCACGACAGGCTGGTTGGCCTGGAGCCCGCAGAAGACCGTGCCGCGCACCACCGTGGGACTGTCGTTGCGCCGCCATGGCCCCGGAGACTGAATGTTGGGCGGACAGATCCGGGGAGTAGACCGATTCACGGTGTCGGTGAAAGACGCTTCCAGAGCAGCGGCATCCCCGCTGAGCGTGTAGCTCGACGTGGTAGGGCCGCCAGGATCGGTGTTGGGGCCGCACGACATCGCCGCGGTCACGTCCGCGTCAGTCGGCGCAGGTGTACACCTGCCGGGCGGATAACCCGGCGGAAGCAGCTCAGCAAGCGCCGCCGCCGCGGCGGTCGCTGACGACGTGGCCGGGGTCGACGTCGCCGGGGCCGCCGCCTCCGGCGCATCCGATCCCGTCCAGCGCGAAATCAGAATCGTCCACAGCACGGCGGCGATCGTGACTACCACGGCGACGATCGACCACAGGATGACCAGCGGACGCTGCACGCGAGGCTTGCGTGGCGTAGGCGTCACCCGTATTGCCTCGTCGAAGCTTCTCGCCAGTTCAGGTCTGTTGGGCTGCAATCGATTCGATGGAGAGGCGGGCCGGGCCGCCGGCAGCACGGGGCGCTCGGTGAGCGAGCCCGCGGCCGCCGCCGCGGCCGCGGCGAACTCGCGTGCCGAGTTGAAACGGTCGGCCGGATTCTTGGCCAGCGCCCTGGCCATGACCACATCCATTTGGCGGGTCGCCTCTGGCAGATGATCGGAGATCCGGGGCGGGGGCTGGTGCAGGTGCGCGAGCGCCAGGGCGGTTGTTCCCTCAGCGTTGTAAAACGGCTGCTTGCCGGTCAGCAGACGGAACAGCGTGCAGGCCAGTGAGTAGATGTCAGCTCGGCCGTCGATCGCGTCGCCGGTGATGACCTCAGGAGCGGCATAGGCCAGTGTCACCGCCAGCGTTGAGTCGTCGCTGCCATCGTCTGGGCCACCTGCTGCCCTCGCCACCCCGAAATCACTGAGCAGCACCTGCTCATCGTCCGGCGACCCGTGAGCGAGCAGTACGTTCCCCGGTTTGACGTCGTGATGAACCACGTTGCGCTGGTGGGCGTAGTCCAGTGCCTTGGCGACCTCGCCGGCGATGCGGACAGCGCGTGCAGCGGTCATGGTCCCGGCCTGCAGCGCAGCCTCCGCATCGGTGCCGGCGACGTACTGCATTGCGATCCACAGCTGGCCGTTCTCGGCTTCGCCGCGGTTATGGATCGACACGATGTTCGGGTGGTCCAGCAGCGAGGCGATATCGGCTTCGCGCACGAACCGCTCACGGAAGGCCTCGTCACCGGAGAGGTCGGCGCTGAGCACCTTGAGCGCGTCGCGCCGCGGCAAGGTCGGATTCTTCGCCACATACACCGTCCCCGTGGCGCCGGTGGCCAGGACCTGCTCAATCCGATACCCCGCCACCAGCGAGCCCACCGCAAACATAGACACAGCATCGCCTACTGATGGGGTGGCCCGGCCGGTGAGGCGGGGCGTGTCCGGTGCTGCCTTCCCAATCATCCGTGGCCCTCAGCGCCTTCTGTGAGGCCCGAACAGTGCGTGCAAACGCGCTCGCGCCCCGCGTTTGGGCGCGCCGGAGGCCTCGCTTGACCGGTCCGGCTCGAACATCACGTGTGCTGACTGAACCAGCTCGCCGTCAGAGCCGGTGGTCAGCGATTCGGCGACGCGGTGCCCCTGGGCGGTCAGCGAGTCGACAAGCTGTTCATGCAGCCGATCGGCAGCAAAGCCCCACCAATCGTTCACTGCGGCCAAGACTCTGCTGCGTTCCGGCGAGGTGGGCCGGGCCGGCGGCGGGCTGTCGGTCTTCGGCATCCATCTGCCGATGTCTGCCAGCCAGGACTGCCACTGGTGGGTCAGCTCCACCAAGGCCTGATCGAGACCAGGTTGGTTCCCCACATGGTGAAGAGCCTGGACGAAGGCTGCGCCGGGCAGCCCGTCGACATCGGGCCCGGCCTGGGCACACGTGCGGGCGAAAGCGGCCACCGCGCGGGTCACGGCGAGCTGGGCGTTGAAATCGGCGCGCAATGACTCCACCGGTGCGCCGGCGTGACGCTCGGCGGCTTCGCCGACCTCCCGGTGCAGCTGATCACTAATGACCGTCCACCGTTGGTAGGCGTCCTCGACGGCCCTCAGCGCGGCAACTTCCGCATCGCGTGCCACGGTTACCCTTGCTCGCGGGTCTGGATTCCTGCACTGATGAGGACCTCGCGCAGAGCGTCGGTCATATCGGCCTCCACGACGGTCCGCAGCAGATCCGAGTCAGCGGTAGCCAAGTCGATCGACGGGTCGGAAACGATCCGCGCCTTCATCCTCTCCACCGCCTCGGACACCACGTTGCGCACGTAGCGGCCGTTGCCCGCGATGTCGACGAGCATTTCCGCCGGGTTCTCGGGATTGTTGGTCGAGGTTGCGGTGAGCCAGCTCGTGTACCGGTCAAAGGCGGCGGCCGCGCCGGGATGCACCAGTACCCGGAAGTTCTCGGCGAACATCGCCGCGATCTGGCCCAACTCCTCAGCGCTGTAGGAGCTGAACTCCAGTTGGGTGGGAAACCGCGACCGCAGACCGGGGTTGGCCGAGAGCAGCCGGTTCATACCGTTGGCGTAGCCGGCCAGGGCGATCATGGTGTCGTCGCGGTGGTCCTCGGCGAACTTCATGATGATGTCGAGTGCGATACGCCCGAAATCACGCTCGTTGTCGGCTTTGTACAGGTCAGGGGCCTCATCGACGAACAAGACGCGGCCCTTGGCCTTCTCCAAATACTGGCGGGTCTTGACCTCGGTTTCGCCGATGACGCCGCCAACGAGGTCCGGACGGGAGACTTCGATGAAGTCTGGAGAGTCCAGGATGCCCAGGCCGAAATACATCTCACCCATGACCCGCGCGATAGAAGTCTTGGCCGTTCCCGGGGGACCGACGAGGGTCATGTGCAGCGCGTTGCGCTGCCCGACTCCCTCGCCGCGCGCGGCCATCGCCCGGTCGTAAATCTGCACGTTCTTAAGCTTGTAGACGTGGGCCTTCACCTTGCCCAGGCCGATGAAGGACTGTAGGTCCCGCTCGGCCTTCTCGAGGACGGCTTCAGCAGCCTGAGCCTGCTCGGCTTGGCGCAGCTCCTCGGTGGTCGGCCCGGACTCCGGATCCCAGCGGCTGGTCCGGGCAGTGATGGCCTGCGCGGTGGTGGTCCTGGGTCCGAAGGTGGGGTCGGCCAGAGCCGAGGAGGCCTCGGGGAGAATGCGCCCGCCGACGCTGGCCCTGCCAAACTCGACGCGGGCGTCGTCCTCCCGGCCCAACAGACGCAGCGCGAAGCCGCGGTAGAGGGCCGCCAGGGCGGCGGCGTGCGGGCTGACTTGATCGGCGGGGACGCCCTTGAGCACGACTAGGCCGGCATCGAACTCGCCGAGACTGACGTGAGCGAGCCCGGCCATCAGGTCGGTGGCGGCGTCCACGGCCCTCAGGGTCCCGGCAACCGGCCGGTCGGCCCAGTCCAGCACGTCGGTCCAGCGCTGGGTGACGTAGTGCAAGGTGGTGCCCAGGCAGCGCCAGATGGGCGTCTGCGTGGGTTCGCGGGCGGTGTCGTAGGACTCCAGCAGCTTCTCGGCGGCGTCGTAGTCCTTCTCGCTCAGCAGCGCCGCGATGTAGGCCAGGGTGATCGTCGCCGCGGTGTAGGGGAACACCTCGATGAAGCCCGGCGAGGGCACCGAGGCCTCCAGAGCAGTGTCCTGCAGACCCAGGCGCCGCGTCTCGCGGTGCACGGTGGCGCTGGTTTCGTGGGCGTGGCGCAGTGTCTGGCTGGAGTGATCGCCGGTGGCGATGAGCCCCAGCCAGGCGTCGCACATCCCGGGGTCCATGCTGACCGCCTGGCGGAACCGCTCCCGCGCGGTAGCGGGGTCTGCTGGATTGCCGAGCAGGCCCAAAGCATCGAATCCGGCGTCGAGAAAGTCGCGCGCAGTGCTCATCGTCTATGACCCAATCTCTCGGGGTGGTCGCGGCGGTCGGGCGGCGCGAGGCGCCGCGGTGTCGTTCTGGCGGCGCTCGTCGATGTCTATTGTCCCTGCTGGGGCACCGTTGCCGCGCGGAGGTTGAGAGCCCGCATCTGCGGGCCGCCCGGGTGTCTGCGCCGTGCTGCGACTGGCCAGGGTGGTCAAGTCCAGGGACGTGGTGTACGACGTCGTCGGGTGATTCTTCGAGGTGATGGTTCAGGCGGTCAGTGCCGCCGGCGTGGCCTCCTGTTCGCTCGGGGTGTCGTTGACGGCACGTGATTTGCTC
>NZ_NKCO01000032.1:0-57227 GCF_002245615.1 Mycobacterium neumannii
CCCGGCGGCGGAGGCGGCGGCGGGGCGATCGGAGCGCCCGGCGGGGCGCGCGCGTGCCCGGCCATCATGACCACCGGCGCGGGCGGGGCGCCCGGGACCATCGGCTGCTCAGGCGGCACCGGCAGGAACATGTGGTTGGTGAACTGGTCCTGGTAGGCGCCGCCGCCCCCGATCTTCACGCCGCCGCCCTCACCGGACGAGACGGGAGTGCCGTCGGGCAGGGTGGCCGCCGTGTGGCCGCTGTTCCAGCCGACGACCAGCGCGCCCGGCTGGGTGCCGTACTGGAACCCACGCTCGAGCAGCGCGCTTTCGATGTTTCCCGTGTTGAACCGGTCCCCGTACACGGGCCGACCGGTCGCTGCATTCGTCACCCAAGACACCAGGCCCGAGCAGTCCGTACCGGCAGGCGAGTCGCCGCCGGTGACGTACGGCGTGCCGGACACCTGGTTTACAAGCGTCAAAAGCGTGGCAATAGCAAACACGCGGTCGGACGCTACAAGTTTCCGGACAACGCCACCAAATTCTGTGATGGCCTTCACAGCCTGCGGTTTCTATTGCCTACTTCACGAATAGCATTGCAGAGTCACCCTTTTGGCGTCGGCTTAGCAACATCGGATACCACCGGTCGAATTTGGCCGTGCAGCAATCGAATTGCCGCCGCGATATCGCATCACACTGTGAATCACGTTGGACTCCAGTCGATCTGCCGTGCACCGCGAGGGTTGCGACGAGAACTCAGCCGAGCGCCAGCAGCAGCGGAACCGTCTGTTCAGCGAAGGTGAGCGACCCGTGATGCCCGATCAGTGACGATTCCAGCGGCTCGGCGGTGCGCCGCACGATCGCCGCGGTGTCGCGGGCGGCGGCCACGATATCGCCGATGCGGGGCCGGACCTCGTCGCTGACCTGGGGTCCGAACCAGGCGGCCTCGATGGCTTCCTCCTGGGAGAGCACCCACGCGCGCTCACCCAGCACGGTCCGCCAGGCGTCGAGCACATCGCCCTGCGAACCGTCCTCTATATAGACGTGCCGGGCCCGCGCCTCACCGGCGACCGCCTCCACGCCGTCGAGCAGCGCCGGGGTGGCGTCGACGTCGACCGTGCGACCAGGGGAGACCTCGACCATTCCGTGGTCGGCCACCACGGCCAGCAACCCGCCCGGCGGCAACGCTTCGACCACCGATTCGATGAGCGTGTCGATCTGTCGCAGCTGCATGCGCCATTGCGTCGACCCCGGGCCGTACAGGTGGCCCAGCATGTCGAGCTCGGCGTGGTACCCGTAGCAGAATCCGCCGTCGGACAGCGTGGTCTGCACCGCCGCCGCGAGATCGCCGAGTGCATGAACACCCACGTAGCGTCCGCCGCGAAGCACGGCGCGGGTGAGGCCGGAGCCGGTGAACTCGGCCCCGGAGATGACGCTGACGGCGACGCCCACCGAGGTGGCCCGCTCGAAAGTGGTGGGCAGTGGCTGCATCTGTTCAGGGATGACGGTGCCGCGAAGGTCCTGGCCCCAGGGGTGCGGGCGCCATCGCAGGGCGTTGATCACACCGGCATCCGGCACTCGGAAGGAGTAGCCGACGAACCCGTGCTCGCCGGAGCGGCGGCCGGTGCCGACGGCCGCCAGCCCCGCGGCGGTGGTCGACGGGAAGCCGACGGTCACCGTCCTGCCCCGGAGCGACGCCATCGTGGGTGCATCGGCGGCGTACCGGTCGAGAAGTTCGGCGCCCAAACCGTCGATCAGCAGGACACAGGCGCCTCCGAGGTCATCGACGAGCCCGAGGGAGTTCTCGAAACCGCGGGCGCCCATCGCCGACAGGATCGACGGCACCACATCGGCCAGATGGGGCAGGGCGGGATCCGGTGTGGGCAGCTCCACGAGCTGAGCCTGCCACACCCGGGGACCGGGTTTCGTTGCCAGCGCAAAGACCCAGCTCACAGGGTTCTTTACCGGTTCTTGACCGCATGTTGAATCGGCCCTCAGACGATCGCGATGTGATTACGCTCCAAGAGGTGGAACTGGGGGTTCTGGGACCTCTGCAGGTCCGGCAGTACGGGTTGCCGGTCGCCATCCCCGGTGCCAAGCCCCGGGCCATCCTCACCATGCTCGGGCTGCACGGCGGTTCGGTCCTGTCGGGCGACACTCTCGTCGCGCTGCTCTGGGGCGACGAGCCGCCGCGGACAGCCACCAAGGCGTTGCAGACCCACGTCTCGTCGCTGCGTCGCGCCCTGGGGGACGGCTTTGTGTTGACGGAGGGCACCGGCTGGACCCTGAGCACCACCGAAATCGACGCCGTCGGCTACAAGACCGCCGCGAAACTCGGCCGTAAGGCCCTTGCCGCGGGCGACCCGACCCGCGCGGTGAGCCTGTTCGACCAGGCGCTGGCCCTGTGGCGTGGCATTCCTGAACTTCCGGACAGCTCGCGGGGATCGTCGGAGAAGACGCGCTGGCTCGAAGGTCACGCCGCCCTGGTGGAGGACCGGGCCGACGCCCTGCTCGCGACGGGTCGCGCCGCCGAGATCGTAGGGGAACTCGAGTCCGCGATCGCCGAAGCGCCTCTGCGCGAACGTCGTTGGGGTCACCTGATGCTCGCGCTGTACCGGGCGGGACGTCAAGGCGAGGCATTGGGCGCATACAGGCGGGCGCGGTCGCTGTTGGCCGAGGAGCTGGGTGTCGATCCCGGACCGGAGTTGCGGAGGCTGGAGGCGGCGATCGTCGCGCAGGATGCCGCGTTGGAAATGCCTCAGTCGCAGCAGCTTTCGACGGTCACCCGCGCGGTGACGTTCCTGCTGACCGATATCGAGGGATCGACGGCGGCGTGGGAGGCCGATGCCGACGCGATGGGGAGGGCGCTCGCCCGGCACGACGAGATCGTTGAGCAGGTCGTCACGTCGCGCGGCGGTCGGCTCATCAAGACCCGCGGCGAAGGGGATGCGACGTTCTCGGTGTTCGACCGGCCGTCGGCGGCCGCGGCGGCCGCAATCGAACTGCAGGGAGCCATCGGTCACGAGGATTGGCGGCTCGCGCACCCGATGCGGATCCGGGTGGCGCTCCACACCGGAGAAGTGGAGTTTCGCGACGGTGACTACTTCGGCCGGGCAGTCAACCGCGCTGCGCGTCTGCGTTCCCTGGCCACGGGTGGTCAGATCCTGTGTTCCGGCGCGACCGCCGAGCTTGTCATCGACTCGCTTCCGGATGACGTCCTGCTCGCTGACCTGGGCACGCGCCGGTTGCGCAACCTTCCTCGGCCCGAGCATGTCTTCGAACTGCGCATGGAGACCGCGGACGATCCCGCTCCGCCCACAACCGAGGCACCGATGGTGCGGCCTGCGCTGCCCGGCGTCCTCGTCGGCCCGGGACCGTTCGTCGGACGTGGGCATGAACTGGAACGACTGGTGTCGGCATGGCAGTCGACCCTTGCGGCGGGCACCCGGGCGGTGCTGATCGCCGGCGAACCGGGCGTGGGCAAGACGCGGTTGGCCGGAGAATGGTCGCGTCACGCGTACGAGCAGGGCGCCGTCGTCTTGTACGGCCGCTGCGATGAAGACCTCGGCGCGCCGTATCAGCCGTTCGCCGAGGCATTGCGCTCGCTGGTGTCATGCGTCGATTCCAACCGGCTGCGCAGCGTGCGAGGTGTCGAGTCGCTGTTGCCGTTGGTGCCGGGACTGGGCGATGCGCTGCCTGACGTGACCGTGCCGCCGCGTGCCGATCCGGACACAGAGCGCTACGCGATGTTCGACGCGGTGGTCGCTCTCCTGGGCACAGCCTCCGCGACCGCCCCCGTCGTGCTGATCCTCGACGACCTTCACTGGGCGGCCAAACCGACGCTGTTGTTGCTGCGGCACCTGCTGCGTTTCGGGGATGAAGCTCGAGTCCAGATCATCGGCACGTACCGCAGCACCGATCTCGACCGCTCCCATCCGCTGGCCGCGATGCTCGCCGACCTTCACCGCGACGGTACCGCGACTCGGCTGCAGCTCAGTGGCCTCGAAGAAGGCGACGTCACCGCCTATGTCGCCGAAGTCGGTTACCACGACGAAGAACTGGGCCGGGCGCTGGCGACCGTGACAGGTGGCAATCCGTTCTTTCTGATCGAGGCCCTGCGCCACGTGGAGGAAAGCGGGGGCCGTTGGGATCCGAGCACGCTGCCGCAGGGTGTCCGAGAGGCGGTGAGCCGCAGGCTGTCCCGACTCACGGCCGAGACGAATAAGGCGCTGGCGGCGGCCGCGGTCGTGGGGAGCCGGTTCGCGTTGACACTCGTCGAGCAGGTGGTGGGTGAAGACCTTGTGGATGCGTTCGACGAGGCCGCTAAGGCGGGCATCGTCATCGAGGAGCCCGGGGCCGTTACCGGTTCAATCACGCCCTGGTGCGGCAGTCGCTGCTTGCCGAGCTTCCCTCCGTGCGACGCATGCGGTTGCATCAGCGCATCGCGGGGACGCTCGAAGGCGAAGCCGGCGCCGATGACGAGCTGCTGGCCGAGTTGGCCTATCACTACTTCGAATGTGCTTGGGCCGGAAACGCGGTCAAGGCGGTCGAATACTGCCGGCGTGCGGCGGATCAGGCGATGTCGCGGGTGGCTTACGAAGGCGCGGCCGACCTCTATGACCGTGCGCTCCATGCGCTCGAGGAACTGGACGACGAACTACCCGACCGCGACGCGTTGCAAGCCGAGTTGCTGATCGCCCACTGCGAGGCGTTGCTCGCCGCCGGCGATGTGACATCAGCCAAAGATGCGGTAACGCAATTACGCGCGACTGCTGGCGATTCGGGCAGGCTCGGGGCATGGGGGATCTGTTTTGACGGTGAGCTTTCGATGCTCACCGATCCCGAGCGGCTGGACGATATCGAGTCGGCGGTGAACGTGGCCGCCGAACGACTGGCGGCGTTGGACGACGCCGCGGGGGAGGCCAAGGCGCACACCGTCCGCGCCGGATGCCTGGCGCGTCTGGGCCGCATCGGTGACTGCGAAACGGCTTTGGACCAGGCACTGACGGCGGCACGACGGGCCCGTGACCACAGCCGGGTCAACGCAGTACTCGCGGGTGCGCCGCTGGCGGCGCTATGGGGACCCAATCCGGTTCCGCGTGCGGGCGGGCGGTGTCTGGATGTGGTGCGGCTGTTGCGCATCACGACCGGGTCGCCGCTTGTGGAGGCGACGTCGACGCGGTGTCAGGCGGTGCTCGATGCGCTCCGGGGACGCGCGGCCGAGGGGCGTCGCCTGATCGAGTCGGCGAGACGGACGCTGACCGAACTCGGCCTGCGTCACGCGCTTCTGGAGGTGGACCAGTTCGCCGGCATCATCGAGTTGGTGGCCGACGATCCGGCGGCCGCCGAACCCTACTTGCGTCGGGCCTATGAGGGCCTTCGGCGTATGGGTCTGGACACCGACACCGCGGACACCGCGGTGCTGTTGGCGCGCGCATGTCTGGTGTTGGACCGGGATACTGAGGCGGACGAGTTATGCGCCGAGAGTGAGCGTCTCGCTGGTCACGGGTCGAAGGCATCGATCGCGTGGCGGACGGTCAGAGCGCAGTTGCTGGCACGCGCCGGTGCCCACGATCGGGCCAGGCAGATCGCCGAGGAAGCGGTCGGCCTCGCCGGAGCCACCGACGCTCTGGTCGATCACGGTGATGCTTGTCTGGCGCTGGCCACAGTGCTGCGTATCGCCGGAGATACGGCAGGTATGCGAGCCGCGGCAGAACAGGCGGTGACGCTCTACGACCGGAAAGGTGCTGCCGCTCTTGCGGAGAAGGCGCGGAAGCTCCTGAATGCCTCTGCTGCACCTAGGCCCAGCGCGGTCGAGCAACCGGTTGTCGAGTTGTCCAACACGTGCGTCGAGGTGGGGCAGCGCGTGATCGACGCCATTAACCGACAGGCGTGGGAGGAGTTCGAGCGGCTTTTCGCCTCAGAGGACGTCGTCGAGAGTCGACGGAAAATCGTCGGGTTCACCCGGGCCGATCTGCAGCAGGGTAACTGGGCGCACCAGAACAGACACATCTTCGAGGCGAGCGGCGACGTACGGATCACCCAATCGGTCGTCGCCGTGCGAGGTGACCGCTTGGCGCTCTCCCGATTGTTTGTGGGGAGCACCGACTCGAGTCTTGGTGCGCCACAGGACGAATTCCTGCAGATCTACGGCATCGACCACGACGGTCGCGTCTCGCTGCAGGTGTGGTTCGACCCCGAGGACCTTGACGCCGCGCTGGCGGAGTTGAATGACTTGTACGGTCAGCGGGAAAAGTCGCGGCAGCGATCGCCACTGGAGAATACTGCGACGCGGACCATCAGGAAGTCCTGCGAGCTCTTTGCGGGCCATCAATGGGATGAAATCACCAGACTATTTGCCGGGGCCGTCCGGGTCGATGACCGCCGGCGTGGTCTTCACCGAGTCAGCGACGACCGCGCCACAGAGGTTGCAAACCTCCGCGAACTCGCCGCCCTAGGTGTAGCGCAAATCTCGGCGACACCCCTGGCTTTAAGGGGTAATGGACTCGCTCTCAGCCACTTGCTATTTCAAGGACGCGATACGCGGCCGGAGGCCTTTGCTACTGAAGTGTTGGCATTGACGGAAGTCGATGACCCTGGGCTGATCACGGCGATGATCGGTTTCGACCACGACGACTTTGACGCGGCCATCGCGGAGCTTGACGCACGGTACTCGGCTGGCGAGGCGCAGCCGTTCGCGCAGACCTGGTCAGTCGTCACAGAGCTGACCGCCGCATTCAACCTGCATGAGTACGATGCGACGGATTGTCCGAGCATCGACCACCGCCGGGTCATGCGGTATGCGGGCGGGGACCTGACGATGGCCACCCTCACCCAGAGGAACTTCACGCCGGATCTCCGCACTTACATCGAGGTGGTACATCGGCTCAGTGATCGCGGTGTGGTCACCACCAATCGGTCACACGGGATTGCGCCAGGGGGCTTTGAAGCCGAATGGCGGGTCGTCAACATCCTGCTGATTGAGGGCGACGAGCTCAAGCGCTTCGAGGTCTTCGACGAGGCGGACATAGACGCGGCGCTGAAGCGATTCGACCAACTCACTCTCCCCGCAACGCTCTTGGAGAATGCGGCGAGTCGCACGCACGAGCGCATGCAGGAGATTTTCGCGAACCGTGATTGGGATGCAGCGGGCGAGCTGCTGAGCGAGGACGCTTCGGTCGACGATCGCCGCCGAGTGGTGAATACCGACATCCGGCAGGGGCGGGACGCAACCATGGCGAGTATGCGGGCGGGCGCTGAGCTCGGCGCGAGAAGCATCGCCTCGGTTGTGCTCGCCGTTCGTGGTGACCGGCTGGCGCTGCTCCGCACACGGTACGCGGGTAGGGATCCGAAGCCCGAAGCCTTCCATATGGACGACCTCACTCTGGTCGAGATCGACACCGACAATCGACTACGCGCCGGCGTTATCTTCGATCTAGACGACTTCGACGCTGCCATCGCCGAACTCGACGCTCGATACATCGGAGGCGAAGCTGCACCGTATGCGCGCGCATGGTCGGTCATCGCCGGCGCGTACGCATCGGTGAGTCGACGTAAGCGACCCGCAATGACACCGAACGCGGTGAGTGTCGACTGGCGGCGTGGCGCCGCATTTGAAACCGATGGCCTGATGGCGTATATCCGCGGCGGGCGGGAGCTTGAGCTGCATGCAGGCCCGTACGTAGAGACGGTTCATCGACTGAACGACCTCGGAGCTGTCGTCACGTATGCGTCGAAAGCGGGATCTGACGAAGGCTTTGAAGCGGAGTGGCGGGAAGTGACCCTTTCGACCGTCGACGGCGATCTCATCGACCGCTGCGAGCTGTTCGACGAAGCAGACCTCGAGACCGCGCTCGCCCGCTTCGACGAGCTCAGCCGTCAGGCGCACCGGCTCGAGAACGGGGCAACCAGAGTAAGTGACCGCCTGTACGCGTGCTTCGCGGCGCGAGACTGGGCTGCATTGGCTGACCTGGTGATCGACGACTTCGAGGGCTATGACCGACGCCAAGTGGTCAATGTCGACTTGCATGGTCGCGACGCCATGGTCGAAAGTTTCCGATCGGTCACAAATTTCGGCGACCCGGATGCGACAACAGCCGTCCTTGCGACCCGAGGCTCGCGGCTGGCCCTGACGTCTGTCCGGTACGCCGTCAGCGACGGGGCGTCCGATGCCTTCCACGTCGACCTGCTGCAGCTGGTCGAGATCGACGCCGCCGAGCGGATCGCATCGCTCGTCACGTTCGATCTCGACGACACCGAGTGCGCCCTTGAGGAACTTGACACCCGATACATGTCCGGGGAGGCCTCGTCCTACGCACAGACGTGGGCGGTCATCGTCAGGGGTTATGCGGGACTCAATCACAACGAACTCGCGCCGACGACGCCCGACTGGGTGAACGTCGACCACAGACGTTTGGCGCCGGTCACAGCTGGCCGGCTCGGTGCCTACATACGGACATCCCAGGTAGAGACACCTGATATCGACATCCATATCGCGGCGGTGCACAGAATCTCTGAGCTGGGAGCGGTCGTGACTCGAGCGGTGACCGGCACCTCGCGCGAAGGGTTCTATGCGGAGTGGCGGGAGATCGACCTTGTGACGGTGGAGGGCGAGTTAGTCAGTCGCTGCGAGATTTTCGACGAGGCCGATCTCGATGTCGCCCTGGCGGAGTTCGACGAGCTGAATCAGTCGGAACCACGCTTGAATAACGCCGCAAGCCAATCGGCAGAGCGATTCCGAACGTGTTTCGCGAGGCATGACTGGGACGCCGCCCGCGAACTTCTGGCCGCGGACTGCACTTTCGACGACCGCCGTCAGGTTGTCAACGGCTCTTTGTTGCGTGGTCCCGATGATGAGATTGCCAATCTGCGGGTTATGGCGGACCTCGGGGTGGACACGGTGTCTTCTGAAATCCTTGCGATTCGCGGCGAGCGGCTCGCCCTCAGTCGTACCCACTACTTTGGATCTGACGATTTCCGAGCGGACGTCCTCGACATTGTCGAGATTGACGCAGAGGGCCGGCTCGCGGCCTACGTCACGTTCGACGCCGACGGTTTCGACGCCGCGTTCGAGGAATTCGAGACGCGTTACGTCGCAGGCGAAGCCGCGGGTTACGCAGGGACGTGGGCCGTCGTTGCGGGTATCTTCACGAGCCTCGCTCGCCACGAAATCCCGCCGTCGACGGCAGACTGGTCAACCATCGACCACCGTCGGGGGACACCGCTTGCCAACAGTGACCTTCGGGAAGTGACCGCTGCCCTCTGGGACCTCACGCCAGATCTTCACAATTACATCGAGGAAGTGCACCGGCTCGGCGACAAGGGAGCGCTCGTCACGCAGGTCTCCCGCGGAACGACGGCTGAGGGGTTTCCAGCCGAATGGCGGATGCTCAACTTGATCACGGTCGACGGCCCACTGGTCAGCGGCTGCGAACTCTTCGACGAAGATGACCTCGACGCCGCACTCGCGCGATTCGAGGAACTCAGTCAGCCGGTGCGGCGACTAGAGAACGCCGCGAGCCGCGAATACAAACTTTTCAATGCTCACTACACGTCTGGTAACTGGGATGGTCTGGCTCAGACGATGGCCGACGACTTCTACGCAGACGACCGTCGGCGCGTTGTAGGCGCTGGAGGCCAACAAGGGCGAGATGCGGCGATCGCCCATGCGCGCGTGACCGGCGAGCTTGGCGTCAACAACTGGACATCGGCAATCGTCGCGGTCCGAGGGGAGCGACTCGCGCTGCTGCGTTCCCGTTTCTGGGGCCGCGACGAGCGTCCGGGTGCTTTCGACACTGAAGTGCTCCACCTGATCGAAATTAACGCGGAGCTTCGTCTGACCAGATTCATCGCGCTCGACGTCGACGACATCGACAGCGCCTTCGCCGAACTCGAAGCTCGGTATCTCGCGGGCGAAGCTTCCGCTCACGCACACACGTGGTCGGTCATCGCCGGCGCCTACGCCGCGGTGCTTCGCCATGAACTGCCGCCGACGACGCCGGATTGGGTCAACGTAGACCACCGGCGAGTGACGTCGTTCGCGCCAAATGAGTTGGAGCCATTCCTGAAGACCGCCTGGGATGTTCTCAATCCAGACATCAGGATTCACGTCGAGACTGTGCGCCGCCTGACGGATACGGGAGCAGTTGTCACTCGCGTCATTCACGGGACGTCTCGTGAGGGATTCAGCGCCGAGTGGCGTGAGATCGGGCTCTCGACTATCGAGGGCGATCGGATCAACCGGTCAGAACTGTTCGACGAAGCCGATCTCGACGCCGCGCTTGCTCGCTTCGACGAGCTCAGCACCCGCGGACCGAACATAGAGAACAACGCCGGCCGGGTGGATGCGCGCTTCTGGGAACGCTTCGCCACCCGTGACTGGGATGCGATTTCTGCGGTTATATCCGACGACATATGCATAGACGACCGCCGCCGTGTGGTGAACGCGGGCGTACAGCGCGGGCGAGACGCACACATTGCGGATCTTCGAGCCATCGCCGAAGCAGGGGCGGCGAATACGCGTTCGACGGTCATCGCGACCCGCGGAGAACGGCTCGCACTCACCCGCGTCCGTTCGTCCATGCGCGGACTTGAACCGGAGGAGTCGAGTGCTGAGGTCTTGAGCCTCCTCGAGGTCGACGCCGACAACCGTATTGTGGCTCGGGTTGGGTTCGATGTCGACGACATCGACGCCGCCTTCGCCGAACTCGACACCCGCTTCCTCGCGGGCGAAGCGGCCCGGTATGCCGAGGTGTGGTCGGGCATCGCGGAGGCCTACACCATGTTCAACAGGCACGAAGTCCCGCGCGTATCGAACTGGGAGACGGTCGACCACCGGGTGCGCGAAACCTTCGCCGCGGAAGACCTCGCCGCGTATATCCGTTCCGGGTGGGACGTCACACCAGACAACAAGATGTATATCGAGTGCGTCCATCGGTTGAACGATCGCGGTGCCGTCCTCACACACACGGCGTTTGGCCGGTGGCCGGAAGGCTTTTATGCCGAATGGCGGATGATCGCCCTGCTGACGATTGGCGACACCGTCACGAATCGCTGCGACCTATTCGAAGAGGCCGACTTGGACATTGCCATTGCCAAGTTCGACGAGCTGGGCGCGCTTCCGCGCCGGCCGGAGAACGCAGCCACTCGTGCGTTGGCACGCGCGTGGGCGTGCTTCGACTCGCGGGACTGGGAAGCGATGCAACAGGTTTTGACCGAGGACTTCACCTCGTACGATCACCGCCAGGTCGTCAACGCCGGCGTGCGGCGCGGTCGCGCGATCCATATCGAAAACATGCAGTCCGTTGCCGAGGTTGGCTTCAAGAACATCGGGTCAGCCGTCATCGCGACTCGCGGGGAGCGCCTCGCGTTGTGTCGCAGTCGTTTCGCGGCACGCGGAGTACCGCGTGATGAGATCGCCGCAGAAGCTCTCCTGATCGTCGAAACAGACGCCGCCAACCGGCTGGTGTCGAACACGGTGTTCGACAACGAGGACATCGCCGTCGCTTTTGCAGACCTCGACGCCAGGTACACCGCAGGGGAGGCGGCCGCTCACTTACGTACGTGGTCGGTTGTGACACAGGCTTATACCGCGCTCAATCGGCATGAGAATTTTGAAAGGGATTGGATCTTCTCCGACCACCGGCGAGGTACACCATTCGCATCCGACGTCTCCGTCGCCTCAAGGCATGCCGCCGTATGGGACGTGATGCCCGACCGGAGTGCTCACATCGAAGTTGTGCATCGCCTAGGCGACGCGGCAGTGCTCCTCACAGCTGTCACCCGCGGTACGTCGCCGGAGGGTTTCGATGTCGAGTGGCGATTCATTAAACTTCTCACGGTCACAGGAGGCTCAATCGACCGGTGCGAGCTGTTCGACGAGGCGGACCTTGATGCCGCAATAGCCAGGTTGAATGAGCTCACTCGGCCAGCGCCGCGGCTCGATAACGCCGCAGTCCGGGTGCGAGCATATGGCGCCGATGCTTACAACCGCCGAGATGCGAAAGCCTTGCTCGCGCGCGCCATGGGTCACTATGAGGACCACCGCAAAGGGTTGCGTGATGAGGGAGCGATGGACAGGAAGTTTGCGGATGCGCTTCTGTCGGAAACACCGACGAGCTGGCAACTGGAAGTTGAGCCTGTCGCTCTAAGGGGCGATCGACTCGCGCTGACTCGAGAAACGTTCCGCGACAGCGCCGATGCGTCGGGACCCGTCACGGTCGAACTGATGGTGCTGACCGACGTCGCTGAGGACGAAGTAGATCTGCAGACAATATTCTTCGATACCGAGGATGTAGACGCCGCCTTTGTGGAGCTGGAGCGTCTTTATGTCGCAGGCGAAGCAGCTGCGCACGCGCATACGTGGTCGGTGATCACGCAGGCCTATGCCGCCTTCAACCGCCGCGAGATTCCTGCGACTACACCCGCGTGGGCTGATCACCGGCTAATCGCCACGATCGAGGCAGATGACCTCATCGCAAACCTCCGTGCCGCGTGGGACATCGTGCCAGATGTCACTGTGCACATCGCAATGGTGCATCGGCTGAACGAACGTGGAGCGGTCGTCGAGCAGGTCGTGAAGGGAAGCTCAAAAGAAGGATTCCCCGCTGAATATCGCGAACTCGCCGTTGTGACGGTCGACGGAGACCGGACCGACCGCTTCGAGATGTTCGACGAGGAGGACCTCGACGCCGCCCTAACGCGATTCAATGAACTCAACCAGGCGCCGCTTCGGACCGAAAACGCTGCGACGTGGATGTGGCGGCGTCTCGCTACTGCCTTCAATCACCACGATGTTGACGAATTCCTTGCCCTCACTTCGGCAGACGGCCGAATCGACGACCGCCGAAGAGGATTGCAAGCTCTGCACGGTTCCTCGGACCGCAGGAAGGCTGCACAAGCGCTGTTTGAGACGCCCCTGACCTGGCGGATGGACATAGAACATGTCGCGACCAGAGGAACGCGACTCTCGCTGGCCCGTCTGATTTACCGTGACACCGCCGATGACAACAGACCAATCACCGTCGAACTTCTAGCAGTGGTCGAGATCAACGACGACGGCTTGATGGACGACTTCGTTAACTTCGACAGCGATGACCTCGACGCCGCCTTCGCCGAACTCGAGGCCCGATACCTCGCAGGTGAGGCCGCGCCGTACTGCCGTACATGGTCAACGGTCGCTGACGGATACGCCGCGTTCAACCGGCGAGAGCTATTCAATACCACCCCGGACTGGGTGAACATCGACCACCGGCGTGGCGGCACCTCGTTCGCACCGGGTGAACAGATCCCGTTGGTTAGTGCCACGTGGGACGTCGTTCCGAAGATCCGCGCCTACGCCGAAGTCGTCCATCGGCTGGACACCCTTGGAGCGGTCGTTACCCAGGTGGTGAAGGCCACGTCTCAAGAGGGATTCGACGGTGAATGGCGAGAACTCACGTTGCTTACGGTCGACGGTGATGCACTCAGCCGCTGCGAAGTGTTCGACGAGGCCGACCTGGACGCGGCACTCGCGCGGTTCGATGACCTCTGTCGACCCGCGCATCAGCTCGTAAACGCCGCAACGCTCACGCGGGCTCAGTTGATCCATGCTTTCGACCACCGCGACCTCGATGACTTCCGCGTACTTATCACCCAGGATGGACGCTACGACGACCGACGGAAAGGATTGCGCAGCCAGGGTTTGCTCATACAGGAATTCGTGCCCAGCATGATCTCGGAAGCGCCCGCAAGTTGGCAGTGGACTGACGAACCGGTCGCCATCCGGGGACACCGTTTAGTGCTGTGCCGTGACCGGTTCCGCAACACCGACGCGCCCGGTCAGCCCATCACAGTCGAAGATTTGTCGATCACGGAAGTCACGGAAGACGGATTGGTCTGTCACTCCGTGATTTTCGACAGCGACGATCTCGACGCCGCGATGAGAGAGCTGAACGCTCGCTGGATCGCGTCGGGCGAGGTCGAGCATCCGGAGGTGATCGAGGCGGCGCGCCGTGTTACCGAGACAACGAACCGCCATGACTGGGAGGCGCTTCTTAGGCTCGGCGCCGGTGCCGTATATGCGAACCACCGGCAGTTGTCGAGTCCAGACATTCAAACGGTCACCGACCACATGTCATCCATCCAGGCGATGGCCTCGCTGGTGCCAGACCTATGGATCGAACATTCGCAAGTTTTCACCTATTCGCCGGAGGGGCTTGTGAGCGAGGTCGTTGTGAAGGGGACATCGACCAACGGTTTCGCGATTGAGTTACCCGTGGTGATGCTCACCCTCTTCGACGGCGATCACCTCTCCCGTTTGGAGGTGTTCGACTCCGACCAGCGCAGCTCGGCATTGGCGCGCTTCGAGGAGCTCAGCGCAACCGCTTGACAGCACCGAACGTGCGACCATCGCGAGTCCCCGCGCCGCATCACGTGCTGAGCGCGCGCTCGGCGGAGGGGGACCAACTGACCATTGACACGCAGCCAGTAGGCTGCCTATCGTCGAACGTGCAGCCAACCGGCTGCATGAACCAGGTGGCAGGGATGGACGACGTTTTCAAGGCGCTGGCCGACCCGAATCGGCGCTTGCTTCTCGACAGCCTCAACGACCGCAACGGCCAGACGCTGCGCGATCTGTGCTCGGGTTTGTCGATGGCTCGCCAGTCCGTGAGCAAGCACCTCGCCGTGCTGGAATCCGCCAACCTCATCACCACCGTGTGGCGGGGGCGCGAGAAGTTGCACTACCTCAACGCGGAACCGATCAACGCGATAGCCGACCGCTGGATCCATCAGTACGACCGCGCGCGGGTGCAGACGCTCGCGGACCTCAAGACAGCATTGGAGACCCACCCTATGAGCAGCAGCGAATTCGTCTACATCACCTATATCCGCACCACACCCGAACGCCTGTGGCAGGCCATCACAGACCCGGCCTTCTCCAACCGCTACATGGGTCACGCCTTGGTGTCGGACTTCAAGAAGGGCTCCTCCTATGTATGGTCCGACTGCACCGGGCTGGAGATCACGGATCCGGAGCAGGTGATTCTCGAGTCGGAGCCGTATCGGCGGCTCGCGTTCACCTTTCACACCTTCGTGCCCGAACTGGTGACGCTGGGCCTCGACCAGGACGTCGTGAAAAAGGCGGCGGCCGAGAGGCGGTCGAAGGTCACCTTCGAGATCGAACCCGTCGAGGACGGCCAGGTGAAGCTGACTGTCGTGCACGACGAGTTTCCGCCGGAAAGCACTGTGCGTGGCCTGATCTCCGGCGGATGGCCATGGAAGCTCGCCAACCTCAAGAGTGAACTGGAAGCAGCGTCATGACCTCGATCCCTGCGGTCGCGGACCGCGAGACGTGGCAGGCCGCGATCGACGCCTTACGGGTCCGGGAAAAGGCCCATACCCGCGAAGGCGACGCGATCGCCGCGGCCCGCCGGCGTCTGCCGATGGTCGAAATCGACTCCACCACAATGCTCGTCGGCCCGGGAGGGCCGGTCACCTTGCTCGATGCCTTCGAGGGGCGCCCGCAACTGATCGCGTACTACTTCATGTGGCATGCCGGCCACCCGGCACCCGCGCAGTGTGAAGGCTGTACATGGTGCGCCAGCCAGGTCACCGAGCTGTCGTACCTTCACTCTCGGGGCATCACCTACGCAGTGTTCTGCCAGGGCCCCTACGACGAAAGCCGCCGCTACCGCGATTTCATGGGATGGGAGATGCCGTGGTACTCGGCGCAGGACTCTCTCGAGACCCTGCTCGTCGGACGCCAGAAGAATCTCATGCACCTGGTTTGCTATCTGCGCGACGGCGACCGTGTCTTCGAGACCTACTGGACGACCCGCCGCGGCGTCGAAGCCATGGATTTCAGCCTGGCGCTGATGGACCTCACTGCGTACGGACGCCAGGAAGAGTGGGAGGACTCACCACCGGGCTGGCCGATATACCCGCTCGCGGCGGATCGCCAACCTATGCGCAGCAACGGACGACCGATCGCCCACTGGCCGCGACTCGCCGCCGGGCGTTCCGACGACTTAACCGCGAGATGACAAGGGAGTGAGAAGAAGTGAAGACACGACCGATAGTTCCCCCAGCAGAATGGGACAGCGCCTGGCAGGAGATGCTCGTCAAAGAGAAGGAACTCATGCGAGCCCGCGACGCCCTGGCCGCCCAGCGCCGACGGATGCCGTGGATGGCCGTCGACAAGAACTACACCTTCGAGGGGCCCGAGGGCAGGGTGAACTTGCTCGATCTGTTCGACGGCCGACGCCAGCTGATCGTCTACCGGGCGTTCATCGAGCCCGGCACCTCCAACGGTGACTGGCCCGAACACGGCTGCGTCGGTTGCTCTTTGATGGCCGACCACGTTCCGCACCTCGCCCACCTGAACGCCCGCGACACCACGTTCGTCTATGCGTCGCGCGCTTCGCAGCCCGACCTGGAGGCCATGAAGAACAAGATGGGTTGGCGACACCCGTGGTACACGATCCTCCCCACCAAGGACGCAGTCTTCGACGTCGACTTCGGCGTCCACGACTGGCACGGCACCAACGTTTTCATCCGCGACGACGAGAACCGTATCTACCGCACGTATTTCATCAACGAGCGCGGGGACGAGGTGTTCGTCAACACGTGGAACCTGCTCGACGTGACGCCGCTCGGCCGGCAGGAGGATTGGGAAGACTCACCCGAGGGCTGTCCGCAGGACCCGCCCTACGAGTGGTGGCGTTGGCACGACACCTACGACCAGCGCACGCCCTAGCGCGACTCCGTTTGTGAAACCACCGACGGAAATCCCGCAAAAACTGCCGCTAGTTTCACAAACGAGATCCGCGAGCGCCAAGAACGGCTACAACCCAAGAGGAACCGGCTACGACGGCACGGTCGCCAGCGCTTGCGCCACGCATTCGGCCCACTGTTGCGAGTCGACGGTCATCCACGCCGTCTCGCCACCGAATGCGCTCGAGATCACCAGGTCCGGGGCAACAGTGCCCAAGAACTTCACACTTTCGCGCAGCTGGCCGGCATCGCCGCGGCCCGGAACCAGGAACGTCGCCCACGTTTCCGAAGCGGTCGGAAACATGGTGTCGCCGGTGAACAGATAGCGCTCACCGGTCACACCGGTGACGAGATAGCTCGTGCTGCCAGCGGAGTGGCCCGGCGTGGGAAGCACCTCGACACCGTTGACGTCTACGTGCCGCACAGAAGCGACGGCCACGTCGACGCGCGCATGCTCGGCGATGGTGTCGATCTCTGCCTCCGGCGCGTGCAGCCGTCGACCGAACCGCTTCTCGATTCGTTTCAGGTTCGGTCCGGCCTCGTCGAGATGCGACAGATACTGCGCGCTGACGCCGCCGAGCGCGTCGATCGCGTCGAAATCGGCCTCCGTGGCGGGGCTGTAGAACAGTACGTTGCCATGCGGACCTCGCCACAGATACGCGTGCGTGGTGAGGCCAGGAAACGGCGAGTCCATCCGGGTCTGCCAGAGATCGTCCCGGATCCGGGTCAACTGCGTTGTGGAAGTAGTCATGTATTGACTCTGCGACCTGAACCATTGTTGAGGTCAAGCGATTTCTCACCGAACTTCACCTCCGAGTGACACCATCGAGAGATGGCGCGCTCACACATCGCCGCGCTGACGGCGGCCCTGGCAACCACTGCCGCCTCGATCGCTCTCGCTCCCAGCGCCTCTGCGGTGTGCTACTCCGCCGACTGCGTTCCCAACGTCGCGCGCAATGTCGTCGAGGGGACGCCCTGCAAGCCCGGCAAGTATTTCAATTACGGGCTCGGCCCCACCGGTGCAACGTTCGTCTGCAACAGGGTGGGCGTCTGGACACCGGCCGGGCCGCTCGTCGGCATCCACAACGTCGCGATGGACTGCCCCGAACAGAACGTGTCGGCTCAGGGCTCCGACGGCGTCGCGTTCGTCTGTACCGACATGGGCGGCGGGCACCTGCGGTGGGCCCACCGTATCGACACCGCGGAGTGAATCAGAACACCGCAGCAATCCGCGCCGCCACGTCCGTCGCCACCGATAGCGATGCCGGATCGGTAGCCGGTGAGTAGCGGTCGGCGGCAGGGTCGTATGTCGCGCCGGCGATCGACCCGTGGTCGGCCTCCAGCACGACGCACGAGACGGGCCAGCCGTTGCGCTCGAGTGTCGAGGCGAACTCCCGGCTGGCCGAGGACGGTATCACGTCGTCGCGCGCACCGTGCAACAGCGTGAACGACGCAGGAACACCGTTCAACTCAGCCGGCAGCGGTGAGCCGCTGACCGGATCGGGGACCATGAATGCCCCCGCGAGGCAGACGGTGTGGGCCACACCGAACTCTGGGGCGTGAACCGCCAGACCGGCCGCCGCCAGGCCACCCATCGACCAGCCGACGACTACCAGCGGCCCGTCGCCGGCATGCTTGCGCGCAAATTCGGCCGACGCCAACAAGTCGCTACGCCCACGGTCGTCGGCGTGCGAATTCCAGTCGGCCAGCACAACCGACAGTCGGTGCTCGTGCACCCGTTCTGCCAGGGGCCGCATCGCGGCGCGCGAATCGGTCTGCGCTCCGTGCCACATCAGGACGGTGCGTTGCGCCGGGTCGCCGTAGACGTCTGCGGACCGGCTGGGGGAGTACTCGACGGAGTGCACCACCCTGGAGTGCCCCGACGAACGCCGAACCAATCGTCAGCGCGAATAGCGCTCCACGAACCGGCGCAGGATGGTCTGCGGATAACGGACATCCCATTGGCGGACAGCAGATTTCAAGACTTCGGCGGATTCCGGCGGGAAGTACCCGTAATCCTTGTAGACGTCGATCCGGGTGATCAGACCGTCGAGGTCCAGTTCGGGGTGGAACTGCGTGGCGTACACGTGACGCCCCACCCGGAACGCTTGGACCGGGCAATCCGGTGACGATGCGAGGCGTTCGACGCCGGGCGGTAGCGAGGTCGCGCCTTCCCGATGGCCGCCGTAGGCGTCGAAGACGTCGGGCACCTCGGCGAACAGTTGGTCGTCGCGGCCCGCCGAGGTGACGCTGACGGTGAGCCCGCCGACCGGTTCGGGATGTGTGCGGTCCACCGTGGCCCCGATGACGGTCCCGAGCGTGCCGACGCCGTAACAGCATCCGAGAAACGGGAAGTCCCGGTCGACGATGCGCCCGATGAGGTCCAGTAACTCCGACTCGACCCGCCGCTGCGTCGCCGACTTCGCATCGGCGGGATCGCTGACGTTATAGGGCCCGCCGCCGAGGATGATTCCGGACCAGTCGTCGAGGTCGATGTGCCCGAGCGCTTCGTGCGTCAACCGGATGCGCCGCATGCCGGTGGTATCGAGACCGGCGAACCGCATCATCGCCCGGTATTCGTCCTCGGCGGCTTCGTCCTCACCGCGGATGGAGAGCAACAGGAAGGGCGCCGGATGCGCGACACCCCGCGAGCCCGATGAGCCCGCGGGGCGCCGCATTTCGTTATCGACGATCAGACTCGGGTGTTAATCCAAGTCGAAGCGATCGTTGTTCATGACCTTCACCCAGGCAGCGACGAAGTCCTCGACGAACTTGTCCTTGCTGTCTTCCTGGGCGTAGACCTCGGCGATGCCGCGCAGCACCGAGTTCGAGCCGAACACCAGGTCGTTGACGGTGGCCGTCCATTTGAGCTGTCCCGTCGCGCGGTCCACACCCTCGTAGACGTTCTCCGCCGCACCCGACTTCCACTCGGTGCTCATGTCGAGCAGGTTCGTGAAGAAGTCGTTGCTCAGCACACCCGGCTTGTCGGTGAACACGCCGTGCTTGCTGCCGCCGTGGTTGACGTTCAGCACCCGCAGACCACCGATCAGCACCGCGAACTCTGGAGCGGTCAGGTCGAGCATGTAGGCCCGCTCGACCAGCAGCTGCTCCAGCGGAGCCTTCTCACCCGCCCGCGCGAAGTTACGGAAGCCGTCCGCCCGCGGTTCGAGCACCGCGAAGGACTCCACGTCGGTGTCCTCCTGCGTGGCGTCGGTGCGCCCCGGCGCGAAGTGCACGTTGATCTCGAAACCGCCGTCACGCGCAGCCTTCTCGACCGCAGCCGAGCCGCCCAGCACGATGATGTCGGCCAGCGAGATCTTTTTGCCGCCGGTCGCCGAGCTGTTGAACTCCTGCTGGATGCGCTCGAGCACCGGAAGCACCTGCGCCAACTCGGCGGGCTCGTTCGCCTCCCAGTCCTTCTGCGGCTCAAGGCGAATCCGCGCGCCGTTCGCGCCGCCGCGCTTGTCCGTGCCACGGAAGCTCGACGCCGACGACCATGCGGTCTTGATCAGCTGTTGCACGGTCAGGCCCGAGTCGAGCAGCTTGCTCTTGAGCTGGGCGATGTCCTGTTCGTCGACCAGCTCGTGGTCCACCGCGGGCACCGGGTCCTGCCAGATCTCCTGCTCGGGAATCCAGGGCCCGAGGTAGCGGCTCACGGGACCCATGTCGCGGTGCATCAGCTTGAACCACGCCTTGGCGAAGGCCTCGTCCATCTCCTCGGGATGTTCCAGCCAACGGCGGGTGATCGCGCCGTAGATCGGATCTTCCCGCATCGAGATGTCGGTGACGAGCATCGTCGGCTTACGCGGCGGGCCCCCGAACGGATCGGGAATGATCGCCTCAGCGTCCTTGGCCTCGAATTGCCAAGCGCCGCCGGGACTCTTGGTCAACTCGTACTCGTAGCCGTACAGGGTCTGCAGGTAGCCGTTGCCCCACTCCGTGGGGGTCGGCGTCCACACGACCTCGAGGCCGCTGGTGATGGTGTCACTGCCCTTACCGGAGGCGAACGCACATTTCCAACCCAGCCCCTGCTGCTCGATGGGGGCGCCCTCCGGCTCGGGTCCGACCAGGTCGCCGTCGCCGGCGCCGTGCGTCTTACCCAGAGTGTGGCCACCGACGATCAGCGCCGCGGTCTCCTCGTCGTTCATCGCCATCCGGCCGAACGTCTCGCGGATGTCGTGCGCAGCCGCCAGCGGATCCGGCTTGCCCTCAGGGCCTTCCGGGTTGACGTAGATCAGGCCCATGGTGGTCGCACCGAATGGCTCAGCCAGCTTGCGATCGCTGTCGTTGGTGCCGCCGTAGCGCTCGTCGGTGCCCAGCCAGGTGTCCTCCTGGCCCCACAGCATCTCCTCGGGCTCCCAGATGTCCTCGCGACCGAACGCGAAGCCCTTGGTCTTGAAGCCCGACACTTCGAGTGCGGCGTTTCCGGCGTACGCGATGAGGTCGGCCCAGGAGATCTTGTTGCCGTACTTCTGCTTGATCGGCCACAGCAGACGGCGCGCCTTGTCCAGATTCGCGTTGTCCGGCCAGCTGTTGAGCGGGGCGAAACGCTGGGCACCCTGGCCCGCGCCGCCGCGGCCGTCGAAGATGCGGTAGGTGCCTGCGGCGTGCCAGCTCATGCGGATGAACAAGCCCGCGTAGCTGCCGTAGTCGGCGGGCCACCAGTCCTGCGAGGTGGTGATCAGCTTGTGGACGTCGGCCTTGAACGCCTCGAGGTCGAGCTTTTTGAATTCCTCGGCGTAGTTGAAGTCCTGGCCGAGCGGGTTGCCCTTCTCGTTCTGCTTGTGCAGCACCGACACGTCGACCTGGTTGGGCCACCAGTCCCGGTTCGTCAGAGGAGCGTGCGACTTCGGCTTCGGCGAATCGATAGCCGGGTTCTCGCTCTCGCTGTGGCTGGCTGTCTTGGAATCATCATGAGGCGGGCGAGCGTCGGACGTATCAGATGACACAGCGTTCCTTCCGGTGGGTTATTTGGGCTGTGATCACGGTTGTGATCGGGAAACCTGCGATACCAAGCACTCTGGGCACAAGCCCCAGTAGATGACCTCGGCCTCGTCGAGCACGAAGCCGTCCAACGCGCCCTTCGGGTCAAACGGCGTCAGACAGGGCGCTTCGCCGACGGCGCAGTCGATGTCGGCGATGACGCCACACGACCGGCATACGACGTGATGGTGGTTGTCGCCGACACGCGACTCGTAGCGGGCGACTGACCCGGAGGGCTGGATCTTGCGCACCAGCCCCGCGGTGGTGAGCGCGGCGAGCACGTCGTAGACGGCCTGCCGGGAGACGTCGGGGAGGGCGCGACGCACTGCGCCGAAGATCGACTCCGTATCGGCGTGGGGGTTGCCGTAGACCGCCTCCAGCACCGCAAGCCGCGGGCGGGTCACGCGAAGATCGGCGGCGCGTAGCCGATCCGCGTAGTCAGGCGTGGGGGACACGCTGCCAATATGCTCTGTTTTCTGGAATCAGTCAAGAGTGTGTTCAGAGTCGGTTCATCGGCGTGTCGGACAACTTTTCACCGATGTTGCTGTCGTCGCCGAAGTGCCTTGTTACCAACGGTTTCGAACGTCGCACGCCGCCTGCGCGCACTTTTCGGGCCTGAACCGCGGCGAGCCCCGCTGCTACCCTTCGGTGGCTGCCGGGGTCTGTGGTCAGGGGAGCGGACCAACCCGGTGTGGTTATCAGGCAGGACCCCGAACGAAAACGCTACGGACTTCCGCGAAGAGAGTGTTGTGCGCACCGGAGAAATCAAGGCCCTTTCCGGCCTGCGCATCGTCGCCGCCGTATGGGTGGTGCTCTTTCACTTCCGACCCCTGCTAGAGCAGTCCGTGCCGGGGTTCCGATCGGCGTTCGCGCCGCTGCTCAACTGCGGTGCCCAAGGTGTCGACCTGTTCTTCATGCTCAGTGGGTTCGTGCTGGCATGGAACTATCTCGACCGCATGGGACCGTCGTTCGAGTGGCGAGCCACGCTGCGCTTCCTGTGGCTTCGGCTGGCCCGCGTGTGGCCGGTCTACCTGGTGACGATGCATCTGGCGGCCCTGTGGATCATCTTCACCCTGCAGGTCGGCCGGGTGCCGTCACCGGCAGCCGAGACATTGACGGCGACGAACTATCTGCGCCAGGCGCTGATGGTCCAACTGTGGTTCGTGCCCTACTTCGACGGCTCCAGTTGGGACGGGCCGGCGTGGTCGATCAGCGCGGAGTGGCTGGCCTATCTGCTGTTCGGCGGTCTGATCCTGGTGATCTTCCGCATCGCTCGGTCGACAAGGGCGAGGGGCCTGATCGCGCTGGCCTTCGTTGCCGTGATGCCGCCGATCCTGCTTCTGCTGGCGTCGGGGCAGTTCTATACCCCGTGGAGTTGGCTGCCGCGGATCGTCATGCAGTTCACCGCCGGCGCCCTGATCGCAGCGGCGGTGCGCAAGCTCGACCCAAGCGATCAGGCTCGGCGCGCCGCCGGGTACGCCGCACTTCTGCTCGGCGCCGCGATCGTCGCGATCCTCTACCGACTCGATGCACACCCACTGCCCAAGATCGTCGACGGTGCCGGCCTGGTCGACGTGCTGTTCGTGCCGCTGCTGTTCACCCTGGCCATCGGCGCCGGATCGCTGCCCTGGCTTCTTTCGCTGGGGCCGGTCGTGTACCTCGGGCATGTGTCGTTCTGCCTCTACATGGTTCACGAGTTGGTGCACACCACCTGGGATTGGATGGTGCAGCAATTCGGGCTGACGCTGTCATCGGACTTCACGGGCAAGCTCATAATGGTTGCCTTGCTTGGCACCGCGCTGATCGGCGCGGTCATGCTGTACCACTTTGTCGAGGAGCCCGCCCGGAAATGGATGCGCAGCATGCTGAACGGCCCCACCGCGTCGATCCCGGATGCGACAGGCAGGTTGCACACCGTGTCGCGCCCGCGCGAAAGGTCCGAGGTGATGACGGCCCGCGCCGGGTGACGACGCTTCTCGCGCCCGTGTTCTCACGGTCGTACGCCGGCGCGGTGAGGAGCGCACTGACCGTCGCGGTGGCGATCGCCATTCTCGTGGTCACCGGTTATCAGCATCCGAAGCCGATGGAGCACAAGGAAATCGACGTGCTCAGCTTCGCGCTCAACCGCATCGCGGTGATCGGCGACTCGTACACGACCGGAGGCCCGGAAGGCGGGCTCGGCGAGAAATCCTGGACCACCCAGGCCTGGCAGATCCTGGCCGAGCAGGGATTGTCGACCACAGCGGTCGTCGGCGCCGAGGGTGGAGCCGGCTACGGCACCCGTGGCAACCGGGGCAGCCTCTTCGAGGATCTGACCGCCGCGACGGTCAAGCCCGACGACACGCTGGTGGTGTTCTTCGGTTCGCGCAACGATCAGAACGTCGACCCGACACAGTTGTCGGTGCTGGTCTACGGCACGTTCCTGTTGGCCCGGCGGATCGCGCCGTCCGCGCTCTTCCTCGTGATCGGGCCGCCGTGGCCGACGGCCGACGTTCCCGCCGCCGTCATGCGCATCCGTGACACCCTCAAATATCAGGCCGAACTGGCGGGCGCGACGTTCGTCGACCCGATCGCCGCCCGGTGGTTCGTGGACCGGCCCGAGCTCATCGGCCCCGACGGCGTGCACCCCACCGACGCCGGTCATACCTACATGGCGGAAAAGATTGCGCCATTGATCGGCGCGCAACTGCCGCGACGGGTCTGATCCGTCCTATCGTTGCTGATCGTGCGACTCGGTGGACGCCTGTACCAGCTGCTGACCCGCGTGATGTCACTGCGCATCATCGTGATCGTCGCGGCGCTGTCGGTGGTCGCGTTGGTGATCACGCTGGGCGCGTGGGTGTGGTTCGGCGTCACCAACGACCAGTACAGCCAGCTGGACCGTCGCCTCGACTCGGTGAGCAGCCTCGGCGACATCAGCGAACTGCTGCGCACCGCGCAACAGGCCGACGTCAACCCGCCCATCCCCGACGGCGGCCTGGTCCGCACGGCCCGCGTCGACGAGATCACGGTCTCCATACCGGAGAACATCGTGTTGCCGCGGTTCGACGTCGGTTACGCCGACACCACCATCGACGGTGTCGAATACCGGGTCCGGACGTTCACCGCCGGCGACGCGTTGATCGCGATCGGCGCACCGCTCGCCGAGACGCAACGCCGCATCGACGAACTGCACCGACGGGTGCTGCTGATCTGCGGGGGCGTGATCGTGGGCACCGTGCTGGTCGGGTGGGTCATGTGGTCGATCATGATCAACCCGTTCCGCTTGCTGGCCCAGCAGGCGCGCGCGATCAACGCCCAGTCCAAACCGGAAGAGGTTCAGGTGCGCGGCGTTCAGGAGGCCGTCGAGATCGCCGAAGCCGTCGAGGGGATGCTCGCCCGGATCGGTGATGAACAGCAGCGCACGCGTGCGGCACTGGAGTCGGCGCGGGATTTCGCCGCGGTGGCCTCGCACGAACTCCGCACACCCCTTACGGCGATGCGCACCAACCTCGAGGTGCTCTCCACGCTTCAGATGCGTGACGAGCAGCGCCAGGAGGTGATCGCCGATGTCATGCGCACCCAGAGCCGGATCGAGGCGACGCTGACGGCGTTGGAGCGACTCGCGCAGGGCGAACTGACCACCGTCGACGACTTCGTCCCCGTCGACATCACCGAATTGCTGGACCGTGCCGCACACGACGCGATGCGCAACTATCCCGGGCTGAAGGTGTCGCTGTCGTCGTCGACGACGGTGCTCATGGTGGGCCTGCCTGCCGGGTTGCGCCTCGTCGTCGACAACGCGATCACCAACGCGATCAAGCACGGCGACGCCACCGAAATCCAGCTCGGCGCGGTCGCTTCCGGTGAAGGCGTGCAGATCACCGTCGACGACAACGGTTCGGGGATCCCCGAGGAGGAGCGCGCCGCCGTGTTTGAGCGGTTCTCCCGCGGCTCGACGGCGGCGCGATCCGGGTCGGGGCTGGGGCTGGCGCTGGTCGCCCAGCAGGCCGAGTTGCACGGCGGCACGGCCGCGATGGAGGCCAGCCCACTCGGAGGGGCCCGGTTGGTGTTACGCCTGCCCGCGCCGAGCTGAACTGATTACGATCCGAAGATGGCCAAACTCGAGTTGTCGCGTCAGCTCACGTTGACTCCGCAGGAGGCATGGGAGCACGTATCGGATCTCAACTCGTTGGGGGACTGGATGGTCATGCACGAAGGCTGGCGCAGCGAGCTGCCCGACGAGCTGACGGTCGGCACCACGATTGTCGGCGTCGCGGGGGCCAAGGGGTTGCGCAACCGCGTCACGTGGACCATCAAGCAATTCGACCCGCCCAAGCTGATCGAGGTCACCGGAAAAGGTGTCGGCGGCACCAGGTACGGGCTCACGATGACGGTCGCCGAGGTCGACGCCGGTTCGGCGTTCACTCTCACCATGAACCTCGGGGGAGCGCCGCTGTTCGGGCCCATCGGCGCGACGGCGGCCCGCGCGGTCAAAGGCGATATCGAACGTTCGATCCGCAAATTCGAAGAGCTCTACGGCTGATCACTCCGGGCCGCCAAGCCGCGGCGCGTGGCGCGGTTGACCACGATCGCAGCGGGTACCACTCTTCGCGTGTCGCAGACCATGGAAATGACCGTTCTGGACCCCCGCACTGGCGACGAAGTCAGCAGGATTCCGATCACCGATCCTCGAGCTGCGTCCAAGCCGTGGGACGAGCCCGCGCAGCCGCGCCGGGGTGGGCGCGCACCCCCGCCGCCGAACGCGCGGCCGCGCTGACCAAGGCGGCCGCAGCGGTTCGAGCCGCGGTCAACGAACGTGAGACCGGCAAGACCCGCGACGACGCGTTGGGCGGAGTCGACGCGGGCGCGGGCACGCTGGTGCAGTACGTCGAACTCGGCCCGCGGCATCGCGGCCGCAGCCTGCACGGCTCCTGGTCAGCAACCGATCTGATGGTCCCCGAACCGCGCGGCGTCGTTGCGGTACTCACCCCGTGGAACGATCCGGTCGCTGTGGCGGCCGGCCTGCTGGGCGCGGCGCTGGTGACGGGAAATACGGTGGTGCACAAGCCAAGTGAGCGGTGTCCGGCGACCGGTCGGCGGTTCGCCCAACTGTTGGCCGAGCAACTTCCCGACGGCGTGCTGGAAATCCTCGACGGTGACGGATCGGTCGGCGGCCAGCTTGCCTCGGCGCCCGACGTCGACGTGGTGGCGCACGGTCTGTTCTACCCGCCGACGGTGCTCGCCGACTGCACACCGGAGATGTTGGTGTTCTCTGAGGAGACCTTCGGTCCGGTGGCCCCGGTACGAGTGGTTCCGGACTTCGACACCGCGTTGCGTGAAGCGGCCGACGACCGCTACGGCCTGGCCGCGACCGTTCTGACCGCAGACATGGGGCACGCTCAAGAGGCGTGGCGAGCTCTACCGGTGGGCACCGTGAAGATCAACGATGTGTTCGGCGGAGCGCCCGGCGGGGCATCGCAACCGCGCCGCGCGAGCGGTAACGGCTTCGGCTTCGGCCCGGAACTGCTCGACGAGATGACCGCGATGAAGGTCGTACACATCTCGCCGCCGAACACCTGGGGCACTCTCGCGCGGCCCACCTCACAGCGAAACATTCTCCCAGGGCCCAGCTGTCAGCATCACCTTCGATGCCCACCTCACAGCGAAAAATTCGCTCCCAGCGACTTTTTCGCTGATAGGTGGGCGCTGCGCCGACCGAGTCCGCGAGAGGGCAAGGGTCCGCTGCAGGTCCGCGCGAGAGGGCACCGGTCCGCGGCCCCGCGGGGGGTCAGCGGCCCTAATCCTCCTTGCGGATCAACCGGCCCAGCGCCTCGCGATCGGGGGCCAGCAGCTCCTCGATCCTCGGCTGGTTGATGTCGGCCACGATGATCTCGCCGACCTCCTGGTACACGTCGGTGAAGATGCCGTGCGACTTCATCTTCTCGGTCTGATAGATGTTGTCCTCGGTCGGCGTGACGTAGTACATGATCTCCGGCTTGAACCGGTGGATCAGCCACAGGTGCACCACGCTCATCAGGCGCTTCTGGCGCAGCTTCTCGGCGAACGTGTTCTGGTCGCGCACCGTCAGGATGCTGCGGCCGTGCCGGTCCTTGATCGGGTCGACGATCACGTTGGCGAGTTTCTCGTCCTCACCGTCACGCTCACCGAAGATGCCCAGTTCCAGCACGTCTGACCCGGGCCGGGTCGGGCGCAACTGCACCCGCAGCCGCTCGTCGAGTTTGTAGTGCTCACCCCACATCGCCAGCCACTCCTCGAGCAGCTTCTTGGGCACCTCGGTCTGCACCAGATGCTGGTGCTGGGTCGAACCCTTGCCCATCGCCTTGGTGGTCGCCAGGCGGCCCGACGACGCGGCAAGCGCGGCATCGCTGCGCGGCCCGCCGACGAGCGTCTGCGGTGTGCGGTAAGGCGATTCGACCAGGCGCATCTTGCGCTGCAGCCGCGCAAGCGCGAGCATGCCGTCCTGGCGCAACGCGGTGGCGAACTCCTCGGACGCGACACCGTCGACCTGATGACCGCCGTAGGTGATGAAGTTGAAGACGAAACCCATCTTTCCGAGTTCTTCGGGAAAGACCCGCATCTCGTCATCCGTCATGCCGGTCGTGTCCCAGTTGAACGAGGGTGACAGGTTGTAGGCCAACATCTTTTCCGGGAACTCGGCGTGAATCGCCTCGGCGAACTCGCGTGCGTCGGCAAGGTCGGCGGTCTTGGTCTCCATCCACAGGATGTCGGCGAACGGCGCGGCGGCAAGCGATTTCGCGATCGCGTAGGGGATACCGCCGCGAACCTGGTAGTAGCCTTCCGGCGTCTTGGCCAGCTCGCAGTCCCAGCCGACCGCCGCCCCGATCTCCCTGGCCTTCTCGCGCGCGGTGTAGAGAGGGGCGCGCTCGGCGAACGCCCGCCACTCCGCGACGCTCATGTCGAGTTGCTCACCCTCGCTCTCGCGGAACTCGAGCAGCTCGGCGACCGCCTCGCCGTAGGTCATCAAGCCGGCGTCGAGCTGCCAGGCGTCGACGGCCTTGGATTCGACCCGGTCGAAGATCGCGTCGATCTCACCGTCGGGGCGGTCCCGGTACTCCGAGGCGGCCTCGGCCACCGCATCGCCGATGCCATGGTGGTCGAGCCAGGCGTTGGCGGTGGTGTACTCGCCTTCGGGCAGCGCGTAGAGCAGATGGCCGTTGAGTTCGGTGACGCCCGCCTCATAGAAGCGCCGCATCATCGCCAGATAGCACGACTTGTACGACGGCACCTTGAGGTTCGTCACCCCGAGCAGGAACGGCTGGTCGCGCTCGTCGGCGCGGCTGTCGATCAGGTTGGCCGCCTCGGCGTCGGTGCGGGCCACGATGATGCCCGGCACCCGCATGATGTCGAGCTGGAAGCGGGCGGTGTTGAGCCGTTTGATCTGCTCGTCGGAGGGCACCAGCACCTTGCCGCCCTGATGGCCGCACTTCTTGGTGCCCGGCCGCTGGTCCTCGATGTGGTAGCCGGGCACCCCCGCCTCCACGAACCGACGAATCAGGTTGCGCACGTGCGGATCTCCGCCGTGGCCGGTGTCGGCGTCGGCGATGATAAACGGGCGGAAGTCGACGGGAGGGGGCGCTGCCGCGAGTTGTTCGCTGGTCATCTGTAGCCGCAGGTACTGCTGGTTGCGGTCGGCGGTGAGCAGCGCACGGACCAGCCCGGCCGCCTCCTCGGGCACCTGGCTGAGCGGGTAGCTGGCCAGGTCGGGGCCGGGGTCTTCGGTCGTCGACCCCTTCGCCGACGTCGCCCAGCCGCCGAGGTAGATGCCCTCGATGCCCATCCGCTTCATCGTCACGGCCTGGCCAGGCGAGTATGGGCCGAACGTGGTGATGCTCTTCTTCTGTGCGAACAGTTCGCGCAGGCGCTCGTAGAAGGCCGTGGCGGCCTCGCGCGCCACGATGTAGTCGGAGGGGATCGTGCCGCGCTGCTCGGCGACCTGACGGGCCGAGTAGAGGCGGATGATGCCGTCAAATCTCGGGCTGTCGAAGTACCGCTGCGTGGCAGCGACCTCCTGGTCGAACGGGGTCTGAGGCGCGGCGTCCGTTTCGATGATGGCCATGCCCCCACAGTACGACCCGGCCTTTGCCGGGGATGGCGTTATCAGCAGGGAGGCGTCACGTCGACGCCTCAAAGGTGTCCGCGATGCGCTCGGCGATCGCCAGCGCCGAGGTCGCCGCCGGTGACGGCGCATTTCGGAGCACCACGACGCGGCCGCGCACGCTGATCCGGAAGTCGTCGACCAGACCGCCGTCGGGGTCGAGGGCCTGGGCCCGCACGCCGGCGGTGCCGGGCACCGCGTCCTTGTCACGCAACGACGGCACGTAGGCCCTGGCGGCAGTGATGAATCGCCGCTTGGACAGCGAACCGGACACCTCGCGGACACCCGTGCGCCAATGCCGCCTGGCGAACCGCCAGAAAGCGGGCGTCGAGGCGATCGCGCTCAGATCGCGCAGCGACACCGTGCCCCAGGTGTAACCCTCACGTGCCAGCGCGAGCACCGCGTTGGGTCCGATGAGCACCTGACCGTCCACGCGCGGGGTGAGGTGCACACCCAGAAACGGATAGCGCGGGTCGGGCACGGGATAGACCAGACCGTTGACGAGATCGCGCCGGTGCGGTTTCAGCGCGTAGTACTCGCCCCGGAACGGCATGATCACCGGATTCGGGCCGTCCCCGGCCATTTCGGCGAGCCGGTCGCTCTGCAGGCCACCGCACACGACGGCCCGGTCGAACCGGGCCTGGTCGCCGATTCCCTCCGTACGGGTGCTGACCACCACGTCGGAGTCGCCCACCCGTAGGCCGGTCACCTCGTGTCCGAGAAGGACTTTCGCACCGGCATTCGTGGCGTCGGCGGCAAGCTCCCTGGTCACCTCCGCATAGTCGACGATCGAGGTCGACGGGGAGTGCAGCGCGGCGATGCCACGCACATTGGGTTCAAGCTCAAGCAGTTCCTCAGGTCCGATGATCCGCACCCTGGGTACACCGTTCGCCGACGCCCGCCGTTCGATGTCGGCGAGCCTGTCCTTCTCCTCGTCGGTGAGCGCGACCAGGACCTTGCCGCACGCGATCCGGCGGATGCCACGCTCGGCGCAGAACTCTTCGAGCAGGCTCACCCCGCGACGACAGAGCACGGCCTTCTGCGAACCGGGTTGGTAGTACAGACCCGCGTGCACCACCCCGCTGTTCCGGCCGGTCTGGTGCGACGCGAGACGGTTTTCCTTCTCGAAGAGCGTGACATCGGAGTCGGGACGACGACGCACGATCTCGCGGGCCACCGCGACACCGATGATGCCGCCACCGACCACTGCGATCCGTTCGGTCATCGCCGGGCGCCACAACAAAGGGAGGTAATCACTGTTCGGTTACGGTACTGCATCTCATTGACGCTGAGCCAGGCGCGAATTGGCGTCACGAGCAAACCACGCGTACAAGTGATTACAGCGCCATCGGTATGCGCGCAGACGAAGAAAGAGCAACGAACCATGAGACGCATCTACGCCTTGGTGATCGGTGTCGCCCTGTTGGTGGCCATCCCTGGGGTGGCGGTCGCTGCACCATCCTCCCGGTCCGCGGCGAACCAGCAGGCGGTCGACCTCGTGATCGCGCGCGGTCTCGCGCAGCGCGGCGTCCCCTTCTCCTACGGCGGGGGAGACGCCAACGGGCCGACGAAGGGCAGCGGCACGCCCGAGAACGTCGCCGGACTCGACCGCGAAGGCCACATCGTCGGCCTGGATCCCGCGCTGAGCACCGTCGGTTTCGACGCGTCGGGCCTGATGGTCTATTCGTTCGCCGGTATCGGAGTCAAGCTGCCGCGGTCCTCGGGTGCGCAGTACAACGTCGGGCAGAAGGTGTTGCCGTCCGAGGCGCTGCCCGGTGATCTCATCTTCTACGGCCCCAACGGCGATCAGAGCGTCGCGCTGTTCCTCGGCAACGGGCAGATGCTGGAGACGGCGGACACCGGGGTGACGGTCTCCCCGGTGCGCACCAGCAACATGGCGCCGTATCTGGTCCGCATCATCAAGTGAGCGATCGGGCCTGACCGCCGGCGATAGCGCGCAGCTTGTCGGGATTTGCGATGTTGTGGATGGTCGCGATGCGGCCGTCGTCGTCGAGGTCAACGGTGAGCGTGGCGATGATGCGCCCAGCGCCGCTCAGTACGATTCCGGGGCCGCCATTGATCTCCACGACTTCAGCTGTCATATCGGCGATTTCGATGCCTTCATAAGGCCGCTTGGCGGTGCCGGCGAGCCAGCGGGCGACGTTGGCCGCGCCGATGAGCGGTCGCAGCGCCTGGCGGACCTTGCCGCCGCCATCGGTCCACAAGGTCACCTCCGGCGCGAGCATCTCCAACAGCGCGTTGATGTCACCGCCGACGCTCGCGGCGAAGAATCGCTCGGTGACTTGCCGCTTCTTGGCCCGGTCGGCCTCGAACCGCGGTCGGCGGGCCTGGACGTGCTCGCGTGCGCGGTGGGCGGCCTGTCGCACCGCCGACTCGGAACGTTCGACGGCTTCGGCGATTTCGGCGTAGCTGAAGTCGAACGCCTCCTTGAGAACGAACACCGCGCGTTCCAGCGGGCTGAGGGTCTCGAGCACGACGAGCATCGCCAGCGAGACCGAATCGGCGGTGACGGCGTCGTCGGCGGCATCGGACGCGGTCAGGATCGGCTCCGGAAGCCACGGCCCCACATAGGTTTCGCGCTGCCGCTGTGTCGAGCGCAGCCGATCCATCGATAAGTTCGACACGATGCGTGACAGGTAGGCTTTGGGGTCGGATACCTGGGAGCGGTCGTCCGCCGACCACTTGAACCACGCGTCCTGGACCACATCCTCGGCATCGGCGGCCGAGCCGAGTATGCGGTAGGCGATCGCGAACAACAGGTTGCGGTGATCGGCGAACGTCTGCTGGTCATCGGTCACTTTGTCAACCTGCCCCCGCGGCGCCACATGGCGGCGCCGAACGCCGGGATCAGCTTCAGCAGGCGGTAAGTCGTCCAGGGGCTGGAGCTCACCGCCTCTTTATACGCGACGGCGAACCGGCCGGCCAGATAGAACCATCCGGGGCTGTCGTCGGCATGGGTGAACTGGATGACGGCGTCGTCACGTCCCAGGCTGACCGGCTGGTGGATGTAGCCGAAGCGGAATCGCTTGGGGCTCTTGCCCTTCAGCTCACGTGCGATCGACGCTGCGGTGTGCACACCGGTGGGTATGCCGCTCTGGCAGGTGCCGTGGATGATGCCGTATCCCTGCTGCACCGCGGCCGCGTCGCCGACTGCGTAGACGTTCGGGTGGCTGACGGAGCGTAGCGACTCGTCGGTGACGATGCGTCCACGCTCGTCGACCGTCAGCCCCGCCGTCGCAGCCATTGGTGACACCCGCACCCCGGTTGTCCACAGCACAGCCTGCGCCGGGACCACCTCGCCGTCGGCCAGCGCGACGCCGTCGGCCATCACCTTCACGATCTCGACGCCGGCGCGCACCCGGACGCCGAGGCGTTCCAGCCCGGCGTGCAGTCGTGCCCGCGCCTTCTCGCCCATCATTGCGCCGGGAAACTGGCGGCTCAGCAGAACAATGTCGAGCTCGGGATGTTGTTCGGCGATCTCGGCCGCGGACTCGACGCCGGTGAGCCCGGCACCGGCGACCACGACGGGGCCGTCGCCGATCCGCTTCAGGTGCTCGGCGAGCAGTTGGGCGTCCTGGGCGCTGTTGAGGGTGTAGGCGAACTCGTCGACGCCCGGGACGCCGTTGCTGTCGGCGACGGCGCCCAGCGCGTAGACCAGGGTGTCGTAGCGCAAGATCGTGGCGTCATCGATGCGAACGGTCTGCGCGTCGGCGTCGATGCCGGTCACCCAGCCGTGGACGAACTCGATGCCGGTGCCGGTGAGCCGGTCGGGTATCGGCAGGTTGTTCAGCTCCTGGCCGGAGGCGACCTGGTGCAGCCGCAGCCGCTCCGTGAAGCGGGTCTGCGCGTTGACCAGCGTGATGTGCACGTTGTCGCGGCGCTTCAGCCGGCCCGCCAGCGCCGTGGCCGTCGCCATACCGGTGTAGCCGCCGCCAAGTATCACGATGTTCTTCATGGGTTGCTGCCTTTCTCGTCTGTCCTCACACACCCCAGACGTATGCAGCGACCGGATTTGTGACATCGGATCGCCGACAACTGATAGAGAAGACGGATGACCTCGACGTTGGAGACCTCGGCATCGGCCGGCGACATCACGGCGAAAGCGCGCGGGCTACGTGATCTCGTCGCCCGCGAGGCCGGCGAGTCGGAGCGGTTGCGCACACTGAGCCCGACCGTGGTCGAGGCGATGTGGGACACCGGCCTGATGACGGCGTTCAACCCCGCTCCCGCCGGCGGCAGCGAACCGTCGTTCGCCGAGATGATCGAGACCTGGATCGAGATGGCATGGCAGGACGGGTCTTTCGGCTGGATCGGCATCGCCAACCTGCCGTCGTCGTTCGCTGCCGCCGCGTACTTGCCGGACGCGGGCTTCGCCGAGGTGTTCACGGCCCACGACAACCGGGTCACGATGGGCGGGCAGTTCTTCCCGAACGGTCAAGGCGCCGCCGTGCCCGGTGGTTACCGGCTGACCGGGTCGTGGAGCTTCGGTTCGGGGATCGGGCATGCGCAGTATGTCGCCGCGGGGTTCCTGCCGATGGACGGGACCGAGATGCGCTGGGTCAGCGAAGGTGTGCCGGACATGCAGATCGCCATCCTGCCGCGTGAGCAGGTCAGCTTCAACGACGGTTGGCACGTGCAGGGGCTCAAGGGGACGGGCTCCTACGACTACAGCGTCGAGGACGTGTTCGTTCCCGCCGACCGCACGTTCGCGTTGTTCACTCGTGAGCCGTTGCGCGGATCGTGGCCCGCGACGCGGATGGGCATGATGCCCGTCACCGCCGCCGGGCATGCGTCGTGGGCGCTGGGCGTCGCCAAGAGCATGCTCGACGACGTCGAAGAACTGGCCGCCACGAAGTTCCGGATGAGCGACATGGCGTCGCTGGCGAGCCGGCCGACCTTCCAGAAAGGGCTGGCCCATCACGTCGCGGCGTGGCGGGCGGCGCGGCTGCTGGTGCTCGATGCGTTCGCAACGGCAGAAGCCAGTGTGGCGGCGGGGGAGGACCTCACGCCGACCCTGCGCGCGGACATGAGGGTGGCCGCGGTGTACGCCACCGACGTGGCTCGTCAGTGCGCGGAGTGGGCACATCTGGCTGCGGGCACCAGTGCGATCCGCGAGGGCAGCCGCCTGGAACGTGCGTTCCGCGACATGTACACCGGCACGCAGCACGCGTTCATCAGCGAGAAGGTGTCGATCGACGCGGCTCAGGTGTGGCTCGGCATCATCGACGACCAGTTCGGGCTCTGATCACCCTGTGCGGGCGATGAATTCGGTGATGATACGGCCGAGTTCGTCGCCCCGCTGCTCCTGAATGAAGTGGCCCGCACCCGTGACCGTCGTGTGCGGTTGGTTTTTCGCGCCGGGGACGTGTTCGGCGAAAATTTTGTCCCAACCGCGCGTCGCCGGATCGCCATCGGAGTACGCGGTGAGAAACGGCCGGCGCCACTGGCCGAGCGCGGCCATGGTCTCGCGACCGATCGCGGCCCCGGGGTCGTTGCGCGTCAACGGAATCAACGCGGTCATTTGGCGTAGGCCCGCGGTGTATGAACGGTCGGGGAAGGGTGCGTCGTAGGCGGCTCGCACGTCCGGGCTCAAGGGTCCGGCCACCGCGTCGAGGGAGAAGCTCGGAACGAGTTCCGGTGAGCGTTGGTAGTACGCCACGTAGTCGAGGAGGGTCTCCTGAAGGATGACCTGACCGTCGCCGACGGCGTGATGCGGCCATTCGAGCTTGCCCGCCAGGCCTGGGTCGCAGGTGTGCAGGATCGTGTTGGTGGCTAGGACGCGGGCGAAGCGGTCGGGGTCGCGCGCGAGCACGCTGAGTCCGATGGGCCCGCCCCAGTCCTGTACGACCAGGGTGATTTCGGTGAGATCCAAGCGGGTGATGGCACTGTGGATCCAGTCGACGTGCCGCTTGAAGGTGTAGGCGGTCGGGTCGGTCGGCTTGTCCGAGCGGCCGTAGCCGATGTTGTCGGGCGCGATCACGCGCAGACCCGCACAGCACACCGATGACGTGCCGGTACAGATAGGACCAGGTCGGTTGGCCGTGCAGCAGCACGACGACGGGCGCGTCGGACGGTCCCGCATCGACGTAATGCATTCGTAGCGGGTCCATTCCGCGTGTCTGCACGTCGACATAGCCAGGGGCGAACGGGTAGTCGGGCAGCGCGGCGAAACGGTCGTCCGGTGTTCGCAGGACATCCATCCCAGTCACCGAACAACCGATTCGAGGACGCCGTCGACGATCATGGTGCTCAGCGTCCTGCGGTCGAACTTTCCGCTGGACAGGATCGGGATCTGGTCACTGGAGGCCAGCACCCAGCGGGTCGGCACCTTGTATGTTGACAGGTGCGCGCGGGCGTGGGCGGCCAACGCGTCGATGTCGACGCGTGCGGCGGCGGGCACGACGACTGCGCACACCTGCTCCCCGCGTAGGGGGTCGTCGATACCGAGCACGAGACACTGTGCCACGGCGGGGGATTCCTCGATGACCGCCTGGACCTCGAGCGGTGAGACGTTGGCCCCGGCGGCCTTGATCATGTCGGTGGTCCGGCCCACGTAGAACAGCCGCGGATCGCCCGGTCTGCGGTAGACGCGATCGCCCGTGTGGTACCAACCGTCTTCGTCGAAGGTCTCCGACCGTTCGCGTTTGTTGTAGCCGGCCATCACGCCGATGCCGCGGATCAGCAGTTCGCCGACCTGCCCGTCAGAAACCAGTGCGCCGTCGTCGTCGACGATGCACATGTCGGTGTATGCGAACCCGCCCGCGGTCTCGGACATGGTGCGATGCACGGGATATCCGTCGGGTACGTCGACCATCGCGATGTCGAGCGGACCGTCGCGCAACATCGGCGCGCAGGCCAGATCGCGGCCGGGAAAGCTCGGATGCTCACGGAGCCGCTGGGTGAACGCGGGCCATCCGACGACTCCAGCGGCCCGCTCGCGTTCGATCAGATCGAGTGCGCCCTCGGCGTCCAGTTTCGGCATGACGAGCACCGTGACGGGTTCGTGCAGCGCACCGGTCGCCGCGAGCAGCCCGCCGACCCAGAAGAACGGCATCGCACACAGAATCCGCACTGCACCTTCGCTTTTGGATACCGCGCGGATCGCGTTCGGCCATGTCGATGTCTGTCGCACGAGGGTACCGTGCGTGTGCATGACGCCCTTCGGGTCCGCTGTCGAGCCCGACGTGTGGATGACAACGGCCAGATCGGCGGGGCTCACCTCGGCCTCCGCGGCGGCCAGCAGCTCGTCCGGTAGGCCGTCGGCGTCGCCGTCCCACCGCGTGGCCCAAGGGGGAACCGGGCCGTCGACGAACACGAGCCGACGTAGGTACGGAGCGCCCGTCATGGCCAACCCTCCGCCCCGCTGGGTCGTCAACTCCGGCCAGGCCGCTTCGAACCGGTCGGCGACATCGATGCTCAGCACGCGCCTGGGAGCGACGATCAGCGCAACGTCGGCCAGCCGAGTGACTTTGGCGATCTCGGCCGGGGCGTAGAGCGTGCTCAGCGGCACGACCAGCGCGCCGATGCGGGAGGCCGCCAACCACCAGAGCACCCAGTCCACCCCGTTGGGAAAGAACAGGCCGACGCGGGTTCCTTTGCCGACGCCTTGCCCCAGAAGCCACCGCGCAATGCGGGCCGAGCGCTCGTGCGCCTCACGGTAGGTGAGTCGGTCCGTCGGGGTGACCAGATAGGTGTGGTCGCCGAATTCGTGGCATGCATGCGCCAGGAGCGCGGGAACGGTCGGTCGCGGCTGCTGCGTCACCCCGTGATTGTCTCCAACGCGCACTGGGCGACCGCACGAGGCGGTCGCCCAGCGGCGTCAGCGAGCTCAGGCGCCCAGCGTGGCCTGGATGTCGCCCTTCATCGCGGCCAGCTGCGAACCCCAGTAGCCCCATCCGTGGGTGCCGTTGGCGGGGAAGTTGAACGTGCCGTTGCCTCCACCGGCTGCCTGGTAGGCCTGCTGGAAGCTCTTGTTGCTGTCCAGCGTGATGGTTTCGAGGAACTGGCCGGCGATGTCGCCGCCGCCCCCGAGTTCGGACGGGACACCGTTGCCGCAGTACACCCAGATGCGGGTGCCGTTGGCCACCAACTTGCCGACGTTGACCGTCGGGTCGTTGCGCTTCCAGGCCGAGCTGCCCGGCGGGCCCCACATCGCCGTGGCGCTGAATCCGCCCGCATCGCGCATCGCGACGCCGACCAGCAGCGGCCAGATGCCCTCGGAGAGGTTGAGGAAGCCCGACAACGATGCCGCGTAGCGGAACTGGCCGGGGTGGTAGGCCGCCAGGATCAGCGCCGCGCTGCCCGACATGGACAGGCCGACCACCGCGTTGCCGCTGGGCGAGACGCCCTTGTTGGCGGACAGGTACGCCGGGAGTTCAGACGTCAGGAAGGTCTCCCACTGGTAGGAGTAGCGCCCGCCGTTGCCGACCGCGGGTCCTTGCCAGTTGGTGTAGAAGCTCGACATGCCACCGACCGGCATCACGACCGACAGACCGGATTCGAAGTAGTTCTCGAACGCGGCGGTTTCGATGTCCCAGCCGCTGTTGTCGTCGCGCGCCCGCAAGCCGTCGAGCAAGTAGACCGCGTGCGGGCCACCGCCCTGGAACTTGACCGGGATGTCGCGGCCCATGGCGGCCGACGGGACCATCAGGGTTTCGACGGGAAGGCCCGGTCGTGAGTATGCCGCTGCGGTGGACGTGCCACCCACCGCCGCGACCAGGCCCGGTATGAGCAGGGCCGCTAGCGCGCCGGCCATCATGCGGCGCGCCCAACTGTGTCGCAATGTCATCGCTGTGAACTTCCTGGTCGAGGGATACCGCCGAGCGGTCATCGCGGATGGGCGGACCGGAGCCGGGTCAGGGCTGCCGGTTCAGGCGCTGCTGCTTCACACCTGCCGCGATACGGGACACCCGCCGCGCGTAGCCGCTGCTGACGGTTATGTCGGCACCGGCAGCGGCCCCGTTACCAAAGCGTGGGGTGCGTCACGGTTCCGCTGGCGGGCCGCGGTGGTGCCTATTTGCCGTTGGTCGACAGGCGCTTGCGGACGTAGGTCTTGAGTTCGGCAGACAACGCGTCGGCCGCGAGCAGCTGTGGAAGCAACGACGCGTCGGACATCCTTGCGCGGAACGCCAACTCGACGGTCACCTCGTGGTCGGGGCGGTACTCGACGGAGATCTCGTCGCCCGCGCCCACCGTTCCCGGTGAGACAACACGCAGGTACGCACCGGGTTTGGCGGCCGTGGTGAAGGTTTTCATCCAGCGGTCGATCTGCAAAAAGGCCGCGAAGGTGCGGCACGGTGTGCGCGGCGCCGAAACCTCGAGCAGGAGGCCGTCGGTGCCGACGCGCCAACGCTCACCGATGCGCGCCTGTGTCACGTCGACGTTCATCGTGGTGAGGTTCTCGCCGAACATGCCGTTGGTCAACCGGCGGTCCAGTCGACTTTCCCAGTCGTCGAGGTCTTCTCGCGCATATGCGTAGACGGCCTGATCGTCACCGCCGTGCAGCTTCTTATGGCCGATGGTGTCGCCGACGAGTCCGCTGCCCAGGCCGCCGCGCATCGGTCCCGGCGCGCGCACCGCGACCCGGTCCGCCACGGCGACCTTGTCGATGCCCGTCGACCTCGACGGCGCATCGGGATTGACCCGCACTCGCGCAACGTTCACCGACAGCACTTCTGCCACCCGGACAGGTTAGCGACGGAGTGGGCGAGCCGCCTGGCGGGATTTTCACTCGACCCCTTAACAAAATGCTACTACCGAGCGTAGTATTTGCCGAGGTAGCGACAACCAGAAGGGTGTCACCGTGAAGTGGAGTTTCGCCCAGGTCGGCCTGCTGGTCATCGCCGCGTTCCACGTCATACAGGCGGTGATCGGCTTCATTGTGGAGCCGAGCTTCGCGACGGGCCCGGGCGCACCGACTGCGCAGGTACTCGGAATGGACTACAACGGCTGGCACGCCGTCGCCGGTCTCGCCCTGTTCGGACCGGGACTGGTGTTCGCGTTTCGCAAGTCGTGGTCGGTGTTGTATCTGCTCGTCGCGGCGGTGGCGGGCGCGTTGCCGGGCATCTGGGCGTTCTTCTCCCACCAGGTGGCGTACGTGTTCACGTTCCCCAACAACATCACCGACGCGATCGTGCATCTGGTCACCTCAGCGGTAATGCTGGCGGTGGCCGGTATTCAGATCCGCATGGACGGCGGTGTGCAGAACTCGCTTGCTGATCTGCGCAGGGGGTCGTGACTCGGCACCGCCTCCGCTAGTGTGCCGGCGGCGCTAGTTGGCTCCGTCCTTGTCGTCGGCCGAAGGGATTCCCTCGGGCGGCGGCGACGAATACGCGGGAGCCGTCGGCGGGACGCCTTGCTCCGCGCCCTCACCCTGGTTCGCGTCGTCGGAGGCTTGTTCGGGTGAGCTCATCAGTTCTCTCCTAGTCCACGATGGTCTCGCCGAGCGATACCCGAACCCCTTGTCACGGAAACCGCGGAGTTGGGATCGGTAGCCGACCGGATCTCGTGTACTTGCCTCGACGACGGCCATCGAGCGCCGAACCGAGCAAGAGGGCGAAACATGACCACACCTCACACATCGAAGCGAATCCTCGGCGCGGCATTGATGTCGTTCGCGATCACGAGCGCCGGCTTCGGGTCGCTGGCGGGCACGGCCCAAGCGCTGCCCGGCGGGCTGGCGCCGCAGCAAGCGTGGCCCGGATGTCCGGACGAGAATCCGTCGGGGCCTTGCCGGTGGTGCCCGGGTGATCCGCCGGTGCAGACCGGGAATCTGCGGGTGAATCCGGTGGTATGGGACAACAACGTGTGCCACACGTATTGGTACGTCTACCACGGGCAGGGCAACGTGGCGCAGAACATCTTCGAAGGCGAGGCGCCACCACCGCCGCCACCACCACCGCCCGGCTTCACCCCGCCCCTTCCGCCGGGCTGGTGCTGGTCGCTGTTCATCCCCGGGCCGTGCCCGTAAAGCAGGATTCGCCCGGAGCTAGTATCCGCCGATGGGTGAGCCCCAGCTGACCGATGACGGCCACTTCCTCGTCATCAACGGTCGCCGGTGGCGCGCCACCGATCCGGCCATACCCGAGGATCGGCGCGCGGAGTTGACCCGAATACTCATGGCGTGGCGCCGAGAAGTGCGCCGCACCAAGGGAACTGCAGACGAGCAGACCGCGCGGGCCGGTGTGCACGCGGTCAAGGTCGCGTTGGGTGAGCGGGGCTCGCCGCCGTGGTGGGAGCAGACCGACGAGCAGCGACGCCGGCGGTGGCAGGCGAACGTAGCACCGCCAGAAGACGGCTGACACGGTCGTCCGTCAGGCGCGTCGCACCCCGGAGACCGCCGAGCGCGGCAGCCGTCCCGCACGCGAGTGACCGGTCAGGTGGTCGCCGTGCACCTGCACATCGAACTCGAGTTTGAGCCTCATCGGTTTGGTCACCGTCTGCCGCCATGTGACCCGTTGTCCGTCAACGTCTTCGACCAGAGTGATGTCACTCAGCGGCACGCGTTCTGAGTTGCTCTGCGCGGTGCCGGTGATCGCACCGTTTTGTTCGACGAAGCTGTACACCACTTCCAAGGTTCCGACCGGTGTTTTGATGCGCACATCCCAGTCGCCGACGACGCTCGTCATGCCGAGGCTTTCGGTGCGCGCCCGGTGTCGGTCCAGACGGTGCCCCGCCGCTCGTAGGCGAACAACTCCTCGATGGCCAATGCGATGCGCGGACCGTAGCTTCGGTCGAGCAGATGGAGCGCAAGGTCCAGCCCCGACGTGACGCCGCCTGCGGTGACCAGGTCATCGTCGTCGACGACCCTGGCCGCCACCGGAATTGCGCCTGTCGCGTGGAGCACGTCCACACCGAGATGGTGGGTGGTGGCGTGGCGGCCGTCGAGCAGGCCCGCCATCGCCAGCGCGAGCGACCCACCGCATACGGTCGCGACCGTGATGTCCGGATTGGCGAAGGCTTTACGCATCATCGGCACCGCGGCGGTCTCGCCGAAACGGGCGAGCAGGACGGGGATGGTCGCGACGCCCTCATCGGGGTCGCCGTCGATAGGGCCTGCCGCGCCGGGCACGATCACGAAACCCGGCTTGGCGGGGTCGAGTCGGGCGGTCGCGTTTAACGTCAGCCCCCGCGAACCGCTGACTACCGGCCGCGGACCCTCGGCCGAGACGAACTCGACTTCCAGTTCGCCTGCGACGAAGTCGCTGCCCGCGACGAGCACTTCGTACGGGGCGACGGCGTCGAGTGGGTCGAAGCCGTCGAACAACACGATCTGTGCATGCATCGACGTCATGGGACTCTCGCGTCGCCGCGCAACGGCTGATCGCCCCACCCGGACGCGCGCACGAAATCGAAGAACGAGAACGACGACCCGTTGATCAGTTCGTGCAGGTGCGCGGGAAACGAGAACGGGGGAGCCTTCATCGGGTTGAGGCGGACATCGCGGGCCACGGCGTCGGCGATCGCGTACCCGAGGTCGTGACGTGGCCACGCGGCGTGGACCCGGTCGGCGAAGCCGGGGGAGAGCAGGTGTGTGTCCATGCCGTTGATGTCGAGGGCGATTCCGTTGAAGACCACCGCCTGCTCGGGCCCGAACCGGTTCGCCAACCCGGCGCTGGTGTGAAGTGCGATCGCCTGCCACACCGTCGTGATCCGATCGCCCGAAAGCCCGTGTCGGCGAAGGAAGTCCGCTGCCGCATCGGCTCCGTCGACCTCGAATCGCTGATCACCCCTACCGGCATCCGTGACACCCAGGTCGTGCAGGAGACAGGCGAGGAAGACGAGTTCGTCGTCGTAGTCGGTACCGCTGCGCATACCCTGGCTCGAGGCGATCTCGCGCGCGAACAGATAACTGCGGACACAGTGGTTGATGAGGAAATCCGGGGAGACGTCGATGACGTATCGCAGTGCTTCCGAGCAGATTTCGGTATCGGGTAGGGCCCAGCTGTCCATGTCGGCTTTCGCGTCGGCCAGCGTGGCCATGTCTTCGGTGCGCATGCCGTGAGGGTGCCCGGTTGCGGCGTGCCCGACTAGTGGCAAAGTAGCCAAGATTCAACGGAATCTGGCCACTCCTGCCTGGCGGGATGGTCGGTGGCTGCGCACACAATACGGCTGTAGCACAGAGGAATACGCTCAGTTCGCTTCGCCGGCACCATGGGTGGCTATCGTGAGTTGAATGCAGGGCTGGACCGCCGCGGCGGCCTTCGGACGCTCGGACTGCGAGCGCATTGGCGACACGATGCTTGGCCAACCCGTCCTCGCTCTCACCAGCCTGGCGTACGTCGTCGTGGGAATAGCCGTCCTGTCCTGGGCCCTAGGCGGTAGAGCGGTGCTGGCGGGAGCCGCAGGAGTGGCGTTGGTGGCTGTCGGCTTCGGCAGCTTCGTCTTTCACGGACCTCAACCGCACTGGGCGGGACCGGTGCACGACTGGCCGATTGTCGGCCTTGCGGCGGTGTGTGTGCTCGGGGTGGTCGGCAGCGCGCGAGGGCGGCGCTCGGTGTGGGTCGCGGCTGCAGTGGTCTTCGCGCTCGGCCTGGCCGCCTATGCCGCCGGGCGCACGGACTCGCCGCTGTGCCGGCCCGATAGCCTGTGGCAGTACCACGGCCTCTGGCATGTGTTGTCGGGCGCCGCAGCGGGATTAGCCGCCTGGGCCATGATGCCCGCACGTCAGTATCGTTCACGTCGATGCCGTTAGATCGAACACCGCGTGGCCGCGTCCGCCGCGGCTTACGCAATGCGCTGCGCGGCCCGCGCGATCCGGCGCCGGTCGCGGGTCAGCGGCGCCGCCGTTCCGATGGGATGGGCGACCTGCACACCCGCAAGGTTCTCGATCTGACGATCCGCCTCGCCGAGGTGATGCTGTCTTCGGGCTCGGGCACTGCCGACGTCGTCGCGACCGCCCAGGACGTCGCCCAGGCATATCGACTGACCGACTGTGTCGTCGACATCTTCGTCACCACCGTCATCGTGTCCGCTCTGCCGACCGCGGACAGCCCACCCGTCACCATCGTTCGAGCAGTGCACGCCCGGTCAACGGACTACACGCGACTGGGAGAACTCGACCGGCTGGTTCAGCGGATCACCTCCGGCGGTGTGACGGTCGATCAAGCTCACGAGGCGATGGACGAGTTGACCGAGCGGCCGCACCCCTACCCACGGTGGCTCGCGACCGCGGGCTGGGCGGGTTTCGCTCTGGGCATCGCCATGCTTCTCGGTGGTGGCTGGTTGACCTGCATCCTGGCCGCAGTCACGTCGGGGGTCATCGACCAGGTGGGGCGACGGCTGAATCGCTGGGGTACGCCGTTCTTCTTCCAACACGTCGCAGGCGCGGCGATCGCGACCTCGGTCGCCGTGGCGGCCTTTTTGTATGCCGATATCGGACCGACGGTCATGGTGGCCACCGGCATCGTGGTGCTGCTGTCAGGTTTGACGTTCGTCGGCGCGATGCAGGACGCGGTGACCGGCTACATGCTGACCTCGCTCGCCCGGTTGGGCGAAGCGGTGTTGCTGACGTCGGGGATCGTCGTGGGCATCCTCGCCGGCCTGCAGATCGCGGAGATCGCCGGCGTGACCATCTCGCTGCATGTCGATGCGACCGAATCGTTCATCGCGCCGAGCGGGGGGGTACGGATCGCGGTCGCGGTGTTCGGCGCGGCGCTGGCGGGCGCCTGCCTGACCGTGGCGAGCTATGCGCCGCTGCGGGCCATCCTCACCGCAGGGCTTGCAGCCGGACTCGCCGAGGCGGTCCTGATAGCCCTGGGCAATGCGGGGTTCGGTCAGGTGTTCGCGAGCGGTGCCGCTGCGGTCGGTGTCGGTCTGGTCGCCACGTTGATCTCGATCCGTCGGCAAGCACCTGCCTTGGTGACGGCCACCGCGGGGATCATGCCGATGCTGCCGGGCCTGGCGGTGTTTCGCGCGGTGTTCTCCTTTGCCGTCGACGGCAACTTCGACAACGGCCTCCGGCAGATGATGTCGGCGATCGCGATCGCGCTGGCCCTGGGCAGTGGCGTGGTGCTGGGTGAGTTCATCGGCTCGCCGCTGCGCTACCGGGCCGGCCGGATCGGCGACTTCGTCCGCAAGGAAGGGCCACCCGGGCTGCGTCGTGCTGTCGGGCGCGTCGTGCACCTGCTGCCGGCCGAGGATCAACCGTCGGAGATCATCCCGCGGACGCGCAGCGTCGCGCTGCAACCGAAGCCGACGGGGGACACACAGGAAGAAACCGAGGACAGCGACGCGTCGGACCGCGACGAGAGCCGCGAGCCGTAGTAGGTACAGACACGCCCTGGGTTTGGCCGCAGCAAATGCAGGCTATAAATTCGAAGCATCGGATTCGCGACTACCGCTGGAGGCATGCTTATGAGGTTTTCCAAGACCACGCTGGCTGCCATTGCAGGCGGACTGACAGCGACGACTCTAGGGCTGACCGCTCCGGCAAGCGCCCAGCCGTCTCCACCGCCGCCCCCACCGCCGATGCTGGCCGCGGAGGCCCCCAATCCTTATGCACCGCCTCCGCCTGGTGTGTCTCCGCCGCCGGCGCGGCCGATGGCCGGGGAACCGGTTCCGTCGTGGGCACCGCGGAAGCCCGCTGAGTTCTGGCTCGGCGAGCCCGTCGTGTGGCACTCGGGCTGGGGCGGACGCTGGGGCGTGTGGAAGAACGGCGCCTTCATCCACCTGTCGAAGAACCCGGTCACCGCCGGCGGCTGACCGCTACGGGTCAGCTCGAGGCGTCGAGGATCTTGATGGCGAAGATGAGTGAGTCGCCAGGTTGGATACCCGCGGCGGGCTGACCTTCGGGGTAGCCGTCGGCGGACGTCATCGCCACGGCGACCGTCGACCCCACCTTCTGTCCGGCGATGGCCTTCTGGAAGCCGGGCACGACCCCGTCGAGCGGGAAGTCGACCGGCATGCCGCGCTCGTAGCTGTTGTCGAACACGGACCCGTCGCGTCCGTTGACGCCCATGTAGCAGACGAAAACGGTGGCCGTCTCGGAGACGACCGGTCCGTCACCGGGCTTCAACGTCTGCACCTGGGTCTCGGACACGCTGAACGGCGGCTGCACGTTGATCAGCGGTGCCGTCGAGTCGGTGGATCCGGTGACGGCTACGCTGCCCGTCTCGCCATTGAGGGTCCACTCGGGAGTGCCACCGAACTGCGGCGGGGCCGTCGGGCACATCGCGCTGGCGGGATCGCCCGTCTCGACGGGTGGGGGGATGAACTCGTCGGCCAGAGAGGACGTGCTCGTCGAGGACGTCGTAGTGGTCGATGACGCTTCCGTGTCCGAGCCGCACGCCGCAAGAGCCAGAACCATCGATGCGGTGCAGGCGAACAGTCCAACGGGAAGAGACACACGCGAGGATTTCACGGTCGCCACGCTACAGACAGCGGCGCTGACGGTGCTCCGGTGGTGCTTGGGGGTCTGACCGCGGATGTACGTTCTGATACGGCTGCCACTGCGCGTCGCGGATGAAACGGCACTCTCGGCCGCTCTCTGTGCGACGGTAACGGGATACAGCCTGCCGAAGAGGGGCGCGATGGCGACGCGAGCAGCGGTCGTGTGTGGAGCGAGCATCGGGGGACTGCTCGCTGCGAGAGTGCTGGCAGACGCGTACGACTCGGTGACCGTCGTGGAACGCGACAAGCTGCCCGTCGACGTGTCGCATCGGGCAGGCGTGCCTCAGAGTCACCACCTGCACATGATGACGAGTGCGGGTTTGAAGATCCTCGAGGAGATGTTTCCCGGCGCTACGACGGAGTTGAAAGCGGCGGGCGCACCGATCATCGACACGCACACCCTGTCGGCGGTGTACGTCGAGGTCCGTGGGCATGCGCTGTGTCGGACGGCGGCATTGGCCGACCCTGACGCCATGCCTGTGCAGCCGGCCAGCAGGCCGCTGCTGGAATCAATTGTCCGCGAACGGGTTCACGCACTGCCCAACGTCACGGTGCTCGACGGCCACGACGTCGTCGAGCCCGTGTTGAGCGATCGTGCGGTACGCGGTGTTCGTATCAGCGACCGCGCTGGGTCACGGCGACAGACGTTGCCCGCCGATCTCGTGATCGACGCGTCGGGGCGCTCGGCGCGCACACCGGCCTTCCTTGCGGCGCATGGCTTCACACGTCCCGTCGAGCGGTCGTATCGCGTGCAGCTCAGCTACGCCAGTCAGTTGTTTCACATGACGCCGGGGGCGCTGGACGACAAGGTGGTTTTCGTCAGCCCGACGCTGCAACGCCCAACTGGCGTCGGAATGCTCGCCTACGAGAACGACACGATGATCGTGACGCTGATAGGTGTCGCTGGGCACAGGCTGCCCACCGAGCTGCCGGAGGTGTTGGCCGCTGTGGCCGAATGCGTGCCCCCGCATATCGGCGAAGCGCTTCACGACGCCGAACCGCTGGGGGAGACGCATCATCGCCAGTTTCCGACCAGCGTATGGCGCCGCTACGACAGGGCGTCCGCATTTCCTCAGGGGCTGTTGGTGATTGGGGACGCGGTATGTAGCTTGAACCCGATGTACGGCCAGGGCATGACATCGGCGCTGATGCAGGCTCGCAGCCTTCGACAGACCCTTGCCTCCAACGGTGAACCGTCGAGTCAAGACTATTTTCGCGATGTTGCACGGCGGCTGGCTCCTCTTTGGTGGGCGAACCGGCTCAACGACTTCGGCTTCACCCCGGCGAGCCGATGGAGGTCATGGCCGCAGCGTGGGTTCAACAGCTACACCACCGCCTACATGGCCGCCGCATCGACTGACATGGCGCTCACCGAAACGTTCCTGCGCATGCTGCAAGGCGTGGACCCCGGGACGAGCCTCGTGCGCCCCAGACAAGTCGCGCGGGTCGTCGGTCACGCACGGCGGCGCTCTCGTCAGTAGTCCCACACGGTGGGCACGCACCGGAAGACGTCGCCGGCGGTCGCTACGTGGCAGACCGACGGGAACGGCAGGTGAGTGGCCACCAGGGACTCACCGGTCGCGGCCATTTCCCGGAGAAGTTCGATCCGTACGCGGGCCGACTCTTCTGGGTCGTGTTCGAAGCCGTTGTGCCACTCCGGGTTATCGAAGCCCGGGGCGAAGACGGCGTCGCCGGCGAACGTCAGCCGGTCACCGCCCGAGTCGAGGCGGACGATGGCATGACCCGGCGTGTGACCTCCCGTGCGGGCGACGAGCACTCCGGGCGCCAATTCGTACTCCGACTCGAAGGTCCGCATGTGACCGCGGTACTCATCGAGGAACCGCCCGGCGATCGACCGGAGCGCGTCCGGAACGGGAGCGGGCATGTCGGTGTGGGAGAAGTCGGGCGCCTCCCAGAACTCGGCCTCGGCGGCCGCAACGTGGACCTGCAGGTCGGGACGCAACCGTTCCTTCAGGCCCTTCGTGAGCAGCCCGCCCACGTGGTCCATATGCAGGTGGGTGAGCACCACGTCGGTCACCGCCGAGGGGTCGATACCGGCGGCTTCCAGACGATGGACGGTCTGCCCGGCCCGCGGAAAGTCCGGGAACTCCACGCCGAGCCCGGCGTCGACCAGGATGGTCCGACCAGCGGTGCGCACCACGACAACGTTGAGGGGCCAGGCGAGGACGTCTCTGGGAAGGAACCGGTCGTCGAGCCAACTCCCGAACTCGGTCGGGTCGGCGTTGGTCGCCATCGTCCTGGCCGTGATCGGGAGCACCCCGTCGCTGATCACCAGCACCTCGATGTCGCCGACCTGCACCGCGTACCGCGATGGAACCAACTCGTCGAGGTTCGTCGTGTCCGAATCCGAGATGCTGTCCACGCTCATGGCTGTCCTCCTGATGGCGTTGCCGATGACAAGGCGGATGACCTGTCTGGGTTGTGGAACGCTTCACGACAGCGGGATTTATCCATGCCGAGTAACCGGCCGAGTTCTTTGGCGAGCGCGCTGAGGCCGAACGCCACCCGCTACGCGCCGCAGCTGTGTTCGATCACAAAATCGCGAATGCAGGCGTTGACCTGATCAGGCACCTCGGCGGGCAGGGCGTGTGACGTGTTGAGCCACAGGCGGTACGGCCAATGGGGAACGACCGAGCGGATCCGCTGAACCGCCTTGGTCGAATCGTGAACTGTGTCGCTGGCCAGGAGGACCTGTACGGGAACGCGCACGGCACGTAGCAGACGGTCGCTCGCGAACCTCAACGCCGGTGTGCGGACCGGCGGTCCAAAGGTGGCGAAGCCAGACGCGAACAGCCCGGCGAGCGTGTCGATTGGGCTTCCCGGTTCGGCGTGGCCGGTCACCCATACTGCAGCACGTTGAGCGCGCACAGAGTTCGGCCGCCCCAGCAGGACTGCGAGGTTCCGCCAGAACTTCGCGGAGAGCCGTGCGACCGTGCTAGCCGGATCGACCAGCGTGACCGTCGCGACCCGAGACGGAAGTCGTGCGGCAGTATGCGTGGTGAGCCAACCTCCATACGAGTGACCCACCAGATGCACATCATGCAATCCCAGCCCTTGCAGGACCGCGTCGATGGCGAGTGCGCAATCCGCCGGTGTCAGCATTGTTTTCGACTGAACGCTCGCGCCGGGTTGGCCCAGCATGTCGATCGTGTACACGGAGAAGTCATCTGCCAACGGCGCGACTTGTTCCCACCACATAGCCGAGGTGAGGTAGAAGCCGTGGATCAAGACGACGGGTACACGGCCGCGCGAGCCATGTTGGTACACCCGCACGGTGCCGAATGGTGTCCACACATCGTGAACCCCTTCCGGACGCGGGCTCAGGGCACGGGCGTCGTCGTAGACCGCAAGATAGCGTCGCCGCGCATCCGCGTTCCTGAATCCGGCGTCCACCAGAGTCAAGAGAATAGGGATCAGCGCGGTGCGGTGACGACGAGCTCGTGATCGCCTGCCGCCCAGGCAGATTCGAATACGTCGGTGGTCACATGCTCACCGCGCGTGTCGTCGCCGCCACTGTCGCCGAGATAGACGGCGTCGTTGTCGTAATCGATGGCGGCGACGGTGACCAGGTGACCGCATCCTGTCCGGTCACCGTCTCCATCCCAGATGGTGGTGGAGTTCACGCACACAATCGCCTGTCGCCCGTCGCCTAGATAGTCCGCCAACGCGTCCATACCGGTGGCGAGTCCACCCTTGGCGGCCGTGTCGTCGTTGGTGTAGTCGGCTTTGATCCCGTAGTGCTTGAGCAGGAGCAGGAGGTCGGTCGTGCAGGTGCCATGACCGACACCGCCATCACTGGGATCGATGCTTTCGTCATACACCGGCTCACCCGGGTCGCAATCGCTTGGCGTCTTAGCGGCGAGGTCGATGATCTCCCGCTCGGTGGGCGGCGCCCCGGTCAGTTCGCCGACCACCATGCGGGTGGCCATCAACCCGCAGTCGCTTTCGGTTTGTTCCTCCCAATAGTGCAGGGCGGCCGCAGGATCTCCGTAGACGCCGCCGGTGATCTCGGGCTGGCCATCGCCGTCCTCGTCTTTGACGATCGGTTGAGCCTGTTGATCTTCTGGATTCGCCTCAGCTTGTCGAGCCGCCGTTGATTCGTCGGCCGTTGCCGCCGGGGTCTCCTCGGGCTCGGTTCCACCACCGCAGCCGGCCCCGGCAACGATGGTCAGACTGGCGATAACGGTTGCGGCGAACGCCTTCCGGCTGCGCGCGCGTTGCTGGCGAAGTTGCACTTCGCGAAGCTAGCAGATGCTTGTGAGTTTCCTGGGCATTACTGACGTGCCTGTTGCGGACCTCGAGGTAACCATCCGCAAACGGCAACGTACCTATATCTGGGCGTGTCTCGCGGAAGAGGTGGAAGTCATCAGGCTGTTATCGCGAAGACGACGTGCGCCCTCGGGCTTCACCGCGCCCGCCCGACGGGGGTCGACGATCGTCCATCGACAGCGCCGTGATTCGTGGATAGAGGATCGCTGGGCCAAGCCATCGAGCTACGAAGCCACGCAGTGCGGCACCCTTACGAATCGGCTGCCCAGGATCGGTCAGCATGGACTGCACTGTGCGCAAGGTCATCTCGGCGAGATCTTCAAGAACGGCGCTGTCAAAGCCGTGAAGTTGCCAGTCCACATCGAGCCGGCGAAAGAATGACAGGCAGAATGCCTTTGCGGTATCGGAGGTCAACGAGGTGACAGCTTCCCCGTCCTGCCGCCGGCTCAGTAGGTTTTCCAGCTGGGGATCGCCGGTGAGGGTTTCGACCGCGAACGACACGCATTCGACGAGTGCCGTGACGGGGTCGTTGACGCCGCTGACATGCTCGACAACCTGATCGATGAATCCGTCTACGGCACGCATCGCGCTGGCGATGAGTAACGCGTCAGCATTGGGGAAGTAGCGGTACACCGTTTGGCGTGTGACCCCGAGCCGGCGAGCGACGTCGGCAAGGCGTATCGCTGGTCCGTGCTCAGCGACCACTTCGTCGACCGCGTCCAGGATTCGGGCAATCGCTTCCTCGTCTGAGCTGGGTGTCGCGCCTGCCCAGCCGCGGCTACGCATGCGCGGTCGCAATCCTTGCGCTGGTGAATTCGATCTGAAGCGTTAGCGGACCAGTCATTCCCAACAAGGATTTCCACGGCGCCGGACCAACGCGGCGGGGTGCATCGAGACGGCGGGTGAGGACCACAAGTGCCTCCGCCAGCTCACGGCGCGCAAGATTGGCCCCCAGACAATAGTGGGCACCGCCGCCAAAAGTCAGAATTGGCGGTACGTCTCTGCGGGTGATGTCAAACCGCTCCGCATCGCGATAGATCGCTGGGTCACGATTGGCTGCAAAGGTATTCACCAGTATGAAGGTCCCTGCCGGGAACAGGTAGCCGCCAAACTCGACATCCTCGGTCGCGGCCCGCGGCACGATACTGGCCGCCGGTGAGTGGCGCATGCTCTCCTCGACAGCCTGCATCGCGAGCTCCGGTTGGTCGCGAAGCGTCATCCACTGATCGGGGTGCTCGCAGAGCACCTGGACCGAGGCGGCCAGTTGATTGCGCGTGGTGTCCGTTCCCGCCATCAGGAAGCCGGCCACCAACATCCGGAGTTCGTCGAGATTCAGCCGGTCTCCGTCGCTTTCGGCGCGGATGAGTTCGGAGAGCAGATCATCGGTGAGGCTGTGTCGACGGGCGGCGACCATGTCGTCGACGTAAGCGTCCAATTCGCCCCACGCCCGCATGATCGCGGACTCGTCGAAGTTGGCGTCGGGCTGGAAGTTGAGGGCCTTGAAGACCTCCTCAGTCCAATCTGCGAACAGGTGCCAATCCTCCCGAGGTGCACCGATGAGCGCGCACATGACCGGAGTGGGGTAGGGACGCGCAAGGTCGGTCACGACGTCGCAGTGTCCGGCGTCCGCCACCCGGTCGATCAGCCCGTTCACCACCTCCTGGATGGTGTCTTGAAGCCGCGACGTCGCGCGCGGAGTGAACGCTTTCGACACGAGTTTGCGTAGACGCATATGAGGTGCGCCGTCCAGTCCCAGGAGGCTGTTCGCCATCTTGTCGAACAAAGGACCCGACGTGATGCCCTGTGAGGCCAGAGTGATGCCGGGCGGAAGCCGAAATCTGCTGTCGCGCAGGATCTCGCGGGAAAGTTCATATGACAGGATTTCCGGCCCGAAGGGGCCGATGGCGATGGGTGCACGTGCCTGCGCCGCTCGGACATCGTCGAGGATGTCGTGCGGCGTGGCGGCGAGACCGTAACTGAAGGTGGGAAGGCCCGCATCGAAGACATTGAGAGCAGCGCTGGTCACGGTCATCAGAAGCGACCTTCCCGAGTTCTGGACGTTTTGCCTCAAAGCGTATGACCATTAACGGGCCGGTGTCAACGAATGGGAGCAAAATGCGAGGCAGATGACGACTCTAAAATAGCTAGATCATACGAATTGAACCCAAACGTACGCAGCGCCCAGCGGCGGCAGGCTCTCCAAATGGCCTACAGCCACTGACTCGAAAGACGTATCGGCAACCTTGCGTAAGCGGTCACGATTTTCGCCCACGGGCGGACAATTGATCCATGTCCACTGCGGTTTGGATCACGATCGCGGTATTCGCGGTCGGGGCTGTCGCCGGCGGGTTGTTGCGGATTCGCGCCTGGCTGCAGAAGCCGGCACCACCCGAGGTGATCGAAGCCGCACACCGTGACGACGACGAAGGCGACTGAAGGTCACGACTCAAACAGACCGGTAGTGGCTGTCCGAGGCCAGTTCTGTGGAACGCTGCGGCACGAGTGGGACCGGCTCATTTCAGGATCGCCCGCGCTGCGCGCTCTGCGATCAGCATGACCGGCGCGTTGGTGTTCCCGGAAGTGATGGTGGGCATCGCCGACGCATCGGCCACCCGCAGGCCCGCGACGCCACGCACGCGGCAGTCGGTGTCGAGCACCGTGGCGGCCGACCGTGGCATACCGCGTGTATCAAAGGCACCCATCGCGCAGGTGCCTACCGGGTGGAAAATGGTGGTACCCAGTTCACGCGCCGCCGCCAGTAGGTCTTCGTCGCTCACCAGTTGCGAGCCGGGGAGCATTTCTTCCGGACAGTAGCGGGCTAGGGGAGGGGCGGCCATGATCTGCCTGGTCATCCGAAGGCCGCGCACGGCGACTTCACGGTCGGCATCAGTGGACAGGTAGTTGCAGATGATCTTTGGGTGGGTCAGCGGATCTGCACCGACCAGACGCACGTGCCCGCGCGAGGTGGGTCGCAGGTTGCAGACCGAGGGAGTGATGGCGCTGAAGGGGTGCAGGGGTTCCCCGAATTTCGGCAACGACAACGGCTGCACATGCCACTCCATATCCGGGCTGGCCAGCGCGGGCTCGCTCTTGGCGAAAGCCCCCAGTGTGGACGGCGGCATCGTCATGGGTCCCGATCGCAGCAGCAGGTACTGAATTCCCATGCCCGCCCGGGTGATCCAATTCCGGTACAGCATGTTGACGGTTCGCGCGCCCCGAATGCGGTAGACCGTTCGAAGCTGCAAATGGTCCTGGAGGTTTCCGCCGACTCCTGGCAGATCAACGACCACCGGCACGTGATGCTGGGTGAGCAACCCCGCCGGGCCCAACCCCGAAACCTGCATCAGATGGGGCGAGCCAATGGCGCCGGCGCTCAGGATCACCTCCCGACGGGCTCGGGCGTCGACGATCTGGCCGTCTTTGAGCAGCCGTAGGCCGGTGACGCGGTGCTGCGCCGCGGTCCAGGCGCCGCGACGCTGATCGTTGCTGACCTGATCGTCCATTAGCAGCTGGAGAGCCTGAGTCTGCGTGTAGACGGTGAGATTGGAGCGGTGGGTGACGGGGTGCAGGAAGGCATCGGCCATCGACCAGCGCCGGCCGCGTCGTTGATTGACATGAAAGTAGGCGCTCCCGGAGTTGTCGCCCCGGTTGAACTCTTCGATCGGCGCAATGCCCAGTTCGGCTGCGGCGGCCTGCCAGGCGTCCAGAATTTTCCAGCGCACTCGCGGTCGCTCCACGCGGATCTCACCGCCGGCGCCATGCCACTCGTCGGCTCCGCCGAAGTAGTCTTCCAACTCCTTATAGATTGCGAGTGTTTCGCCTGGACCGTCTGGGCCGCCCCAAAGCCAGCGCTCGTCTCCGGTGGCTTGCGCCCACAGCTCGTAATCGCTTGCCTGCCCGCGCATATGGATCATGGCGTTGATCGACGAGCAGCCGCCTATCACGCGCCCCCGCGCGTAGATGATGCTGCGGCCGGCCAAACCTGGGTCGGGCTCCGTCGTAAAGCACCAGTCGGTACGGGGGTTGGCAATGGTGTACAGATAGCCGACTGGCACCTTGATCCAGAACCAGTTGTCCGCGCCGCCGGCCTCGATCAGGAGCACCCGGTGATCGGGGTTGGCGCTGAGCCGATTGGCGAGCAGGCAGCCCGCGCTGCCCGCTCCCACGATGACGAAGTCGAACTCGGCATCAAGTCGAAGTCCTTGACGGCCCCTGGATCTCACCGCTACCACATTAACGGGCAAGGTAGCTTTCACCCTCATGGTCGGGCACGCTCGTGCCGCTCTTGCGTAGCGTCAAATTGGTGCGTTGAAGGATGGTGCCGCCGCCTTAGCCTTGAGTCATGGGCGAGGGGGAGTCAGCGGTTCATTGCGACGGGCCTACGAGGCGGTGGTCTCCGCCGATGTCGGCCCGTTCCTGCGTGCACGCGGCTTTGCCATATCGGACTGCGGTTTCAAACGGGAGCGGGGGCCGCTCTACGACATGATCCACCTTCAGCCCGACTGGCACAACGGCACGATGTCGTGGCACGGGTTCTTCGTCAATGTCGGTATCGGATCAGTCGAGGTCGACGCCGCATGTCCTCGATACGAGCGAGTGAGACATCCGCTCAAAGGTTCGCTGCTGCAACGTCGTTGGGAGCACTTGGTACCCGATCTGCCATACGAAGTGCGGTTCGACCGTCGCACCGAGATGCGGCAGTTCGCCGGCGCGCTCTGCGACGGCTTCGACTTGGTACTGGTCGAGATGGAACGAATAAGCACCACAGAGCAATTGGTGCGATACGCAGTCGACAACAACTTGCTCATCGAATATGACAAGACCTGCCGGTACCTGGCTGCAACTGGTGACATCGACACGCTGACGGAATACGTGACAAGGCTGCACGATTGCTTCGGACATCAAGACCGTTGGTCGATCTTCAGCGGCAACATCAGCGCGGCTGCTGGGTGCTGGGCGGAGGAACTGCGGAAGCGAGGATTGCTGCACCCGATTACCTCCAGTGGCGGGCATGAGCTGTCCTGATGGCGGCGGTCCCTCTGGAACCAGCAGTTGTCTTACAAAACGTCGTACACTGTGGCTATGGCTGACACGATCACCTTCCGGCCGGACGACGACACAGCCAAGGCGCTGGAGGTTTTGACCAGGGACGGCACGGCTGTGTCCGCAGCCGTTCGATCTGCCCTCATCGATGCCGCACGTCGAAAGGCCAATGCGGCGATTCGCGCCGAGGCGGAAAGGCTCGCCGACGACGAATCCGACCGCGCTGAGGCCACGCAGGTACTGCGCGACATGGAGACGCTGCGTGCGTGGTGAAGTCTTTCGGTTACACGCCCCGCGGGGGAGTCGCGGTCACGAGCAGTATGGTTCCCGATACGCCGTAGTAGTCCAGTCAGATCACGTGCCGCTGTCGACCTGGCTGGTTGCACCGACGTCCACGTCGGCTCGTGCCGCCAGCTTCCGACCCGAGGTTGAAATCGCCGGCGTGAACACCCGAGTACTTGCTGAGCAGACCGCGGCGGTCGACCCGGGTCGGCTTGGCAAGAGCGTCGGGTTCCTCAGCTTCGACGAAATGCGCCGCGTTGATGCGGCCCTACGTGTCGTTCTCGGTCTATGAGCTCTGCGCCATCACCCTAATCAAATAGTAGGCGGCGCAAGTGAAGACGCCGCCAACGAAGCACGACGAACTTACTGGTAACCCGCCATAATCGATCCTGCGGTATTCGTCCCGGGTGAGGAAACGGCATGATGGCGGAAGCGTTGGGACGGTTGTCGAACCGCGTCGGCGCCGACGCGTCCTACGCGGTATTCGACGAAGTATGGGCCTGCAAGTACGAGATGGCGGCACTTAGCCGCTGCGGGTTATCACCAAACGCACCGAGACCTGCATTGCATGACGGACAGAGAAGCCCCCGGATTTCGCCGGTGATGTGATCATGATCTACGGCGAGCGGAACCTTCGCCAGTGGCCTGCCGTCGCTGCGAGGTCGACCACCGACTCTGTTCAAGTCGATTTTGATCTCGTCGCGTCCGCAGATTGCGCAGCGATAGTCCTGCGTTGCCCGCAGTAAATCGTACTGCTCGGGCGTGATTCGATACTTCGCCCACAGGTTGGCGCGTCGGATCTCCGCCGGATCTTGCTTGAGCCTGCGAGCCCGCTGGTAGCACGCCATACACAATGGATCGCTCTCTCGTGTACGCGCCATTCGGCTTCGCGGTTTGACTTTGCCGCATCCAACGACCGGAGAACAACGCAGCATTTCTGACTCGGACGAAACCGTCGGCGGCGGCGGATCCACAGGGAGAGTCTGGCAGTACGGTCCGACATCCAACTTGACATAGTGTGGCTTATCGGCGTTTTACTAACCAGGCCGATGCTTGCCGGGTCGATTACTCGCTGCGGCCGGCGTCCCGGAGCACTCCCGGCGGACCGCTCCGTTCCGGCCAACACGCCGCGCGGCGACGCCTTAACTGGTTGATACCACGCGCCAGGTGCGTGCGATCAACCCGTTAGCGATGTCCACACCAGGCCCGGTCATCGCGCCGCTTCGTGGCGTCGTCAGATAGTGTCCGTTCTCATTGAATCTGGGGCACATTTACTAGTCTGACCTGCATTGCCCCAGATTGGATGAGAATTTCGATCGCGACGTTTCTCATTGAATCTGGGGCAACCCTGCTTCCGCGCCCGGCTGCG
>NZ_NKCO01000033.1:0-48957 GCF_002245615.1 Mycobacterium neumannii
CAAACAGACACCAAAAACTGGCATCAAAAAACACCACACCCACAAACGGGAAAACAGGGCATGGCAAAAAACAACAACAAACAAAAACCACCAAACACACTATTGAGTTCTCAAACAACACACCCGCTTTTGGGGCAACCCTGCCAGTCTATACCGATCTGGACAGAGACGTCAAACCCCGTCCGCCAGTCCGATTGGCCTGGGGCCGTGGGCTTCTCATAAGAGGATACGCCAGTTCCGGACAAACCCCAAAGCGGGTTCCGGGGATAGGGGCAGTGCGCGCCAGCCCGGCGGCGCCGGTCAGGCTACGCGCTCGATTTCCGCGCCCAAGCTCTGCAGATTCTCGACAAACAGCGGATAACCGCGGTCGATGTGGAAGACGTCGTGGACCTCGGTATCGCCGTCGGCGACCAGCCCGGCCAGGACGAGCCCGGCACCGGCCCGGATATCGGACGACCAGACCGGCGCACTGGAAAGCTGCGGGATACCCCTGACCACCGCGTGATGGCCGTCGGTCCTGGCGTCGGCTCCTAGGCGCACCATCTCCTCGACGAATCGGAAGCGGGCTTCGAAGACGTTCTCGGTGATCATCGACGTGCCGTCGGCGATCGACGCCAGGGCGATCGCCATCGGCTGCAGGTCCGTCGGGAAGCCGGGGAACGGAAGCGTCGCGACGTTTACCGCCTTCGGACGCTCGTACTGGACCACCCGGAACCCGTCGTCGGACTGCGTCACGGTGGCGCCGGCGTCGTGCAGCTTGTGCAGGACCAGCTGCAGGTGCTGCGGGTCCACGCCGGTCACGGAGATGTCGCCGTGCGTCATCGCGGCGGCGATCCCCCACGTCGCCGCCACGATCCGGTCGCCGATCACCCGGTGCTCGGTTGGATGCAGTCGGTCAACGCCGGTGATCGTCATGGTCGGGGTGCCCGCGCCGGAAATCTGGGCGCCCATCTGGTTGAGCATCGCGCAGAGATCGACGACGTCGGGTTCGCGGGCGGCGTTGTGGATGGTCGTGACACCCTCGGCGACGACGGCCGCCATCAAGATGTTCTCGGTGGCACCAACGGATGGAAACTCCAGCTGGATCTCGGCGCCGCGGAGGTGGTCGGCCTCGGCCACCACGCAACCGTGCTCGATGTTGCACCGCGCACCCAGCTGGCGCAGGCCTGCCTGGTGCATGTCCAACGGTCGTGAGCCGATCGCGTCGCCGCCCGGCAGCGCGACCTTGGCACGCTTGCACCGGCCGACGAGCGGTCCCAATACGCACACAGAAGCGCGGAATTGACGAACGGCGGCAAAGTCGGCGTCGTACTTGGGTTCGTCGGGCGAGGTGATTCGGACGACGTCGCCGTTCAGCTCGACGGTGGCCCCGAGACCCCGTAGCACCTCGGCCATCAGCGGTACGTCGAGGATGTCCGGACAATTTGTGATCGTGCTGGTGCCTTCAGCCAGCAGGGTCGCGGCCATCAGCTTCAAGACGCTGTTCTTTGCTCCCCCGACGGCAACTTCGCCAGATAACCGGTTTCCGCCGGTCACCACGAATCGCTCGCTCACGCGGGTAAGTCTAAACAGCGCCGCGGGCCATGTCAGTTTCCTCGGCTACGGGTTCCGGTACGGTTTGACCATGGCGGTCCATCTCACCCGGATATACACGCGTACGGGCGATGACGGCACCACGGGCCTGAGCGATTTCAGCAGGGTGTCAAAGAATGACGCCCGCCTCGTGGCGTATGCCGACTGCGACGAAGTCAACGCCGCCATCGGCGTCGCCATCGCCCTGGGAAATCCCAGCGAGCAAACGTCGAAGGTACTCAAGCAAATTCAGAACGACCTCTTCGATGCGGGCGCCGACCTTTCGACTCCGGTGGTCGAGAACCCCGAACACCCGCCGCTGCGAATCACCCAAAGCTATATCGACCGACTGGAAGCCTGGTGCGACGAGTTCAACGAGCCGCTTCCCCCGCTGAATTCGTTTGTGCTGCCCGGCGGTACTCCCCTATCGGCCTTATTGCACGTGGCTCGCACGGTTGCCCGCCGCGCTGAGCGATCGGCCTGGGCAGCGGTCGAGTATCACGGCGATTCGATCACCGTGCTACCCGCGAAATACCTGAACAGGCTGTCGGACCTGCTCTTCATCCTGTCCCGCGCTGCCAACCCACAGGGCGACGTGCTGTGGCAACCGGGCGGTCCGGCAACGGATTAAAAGCTTCGGCGCCGCGCGCGAGGCGACGGCCGGGACTCCAGCCATGACAGAAACGCCGTCAGCGCACCACGATCCAGCGCGATCTCGTAGCCGCGACGACGTTCAGGGCTGGTATCGCGCAGCTCCAGCACCACGATTTCGTCGGTCATGATGTCGTACTCGTCGCCGCGCGGACCGCGGCGCGACACGATCTCCAGGCCGCGGCGGCTCAGCCGGCGGTCGGGCCACCAGCGCAGACTCGACAACCGATAGAAGCCGGCTTCGCCACCGCGATAACGCATTACACCGTGACGCCAGCCCTGGCCACCGACAGCCGGCACGTCCCGCAAAATCCCTGCGGTACCGCCTACCTGCCGTAGCTTCCACAGCCGGTAGAACAGCGCGATCACGACAAAAAGCAGCACGCAGATCAGCGCGACCATGACGAACATGAGCGCGCTCATCTGTCTATCCCATCGCTCCGCTCGCCCAGGTGCCGACCGCTAGTCGATCTGGCCCAGGGCGCGAAGCCTGGCTCGACCTTTTGCCGCGACTGCGGGATCGTCGGATTCGGAGTCCTGCCGCGCACGGTCGCTATCGATCTCGGACTCGAGTTCGGCGGACTCCGCAAGGATGATCACGCCTTCACCGGTGACCGACATGAATCCGCCGTCGACGGCGATGCGCAGATCCTCCTCGCCCTCTCGCTCGACGCGCACCATGGCGTCGTCGACGAGCTGAGCAACCAACGGGATATGGCGGGGCAAGATGCCGATCTCACCCGCAGTGGTGCGGGTGAACACGAACGTCGCCTTGCCCGACCAGATTTCCCGCTCGACGGCGACAATGTCGACGTCCAGATCTGCCATCGCTATTCGTCCTTGTCGGAATCGTCGCCCTTGTCGGCGTCGCCGTTCGAGTCCTTCTGAGCGGGGGCGCCATCACCGCCGCCGGAATCCATCTTGGCGCCGAGGCTTTCTGCCTTCTTCTCCAGATCCTCGAGACCACCGATCAGGAAGAACGCCTGCTCCGGCAGATGGTCGAAGTCGCCCTTGGTCAACTTGTCGAACGCTTCGATGGTTTCCTTCAGCGGAACCGTCGAGCCGGGCTGCCCGGTGAACTGCTCGGCCGCCATCATGTTCTGCGACAGGAAGCGCTCGATCCGGCGGGCGCGCTGCACCAGCTGCTTGTCCTCTTCGGCCAACTCGTCGATACCGAGGATCGCGATGATGTCCTGAAGGTCCTTGTAGCGCTGCAGGATTCGGATGACCTCTTGGGCGACGCGGTAGTGCTCGTCGCCGACCACGCTCGGATCGAGGATCGTCGAGCTGGAAGCCAGCGGGTCCACCGCCGGGAAGATGCCCTTGGAGAACACCGAACGGCTCAACTCGGTGGTCGCGTCGAGGTGGGCGAACGTCGTCGCCGGGGCCGGGTCGGTGTAGTCGTCGGCGGGCACGTACACGGCCTGCATCGAGGTGATCGAGTGGCCTCGGGTCGAGGTGATGCGCTCCTGCAGCTCACCCATCTCGTCGGCCAGCGTCGGCTGATAGCCCACCGCCGAGGGCATGCGGCCCAGCAGCGTCGAAACCTCCGAACCCGCCTGGGTGAATCGGAAGATGTTGTCGATGAACAGCAGCACGTCCTGGCCCTGCTCGTCACGGAAGAACTCGGCCATCGTCAACGCGGACAACGCGACTCGCATACGAGTGCCCGGCGGCTCGTCCATCTGGCCGAACACCAGCGCGGTGTCCTTGAGCACGTCGGCGTCGGCGAGCTCGACCCACAGGTCGTTGCCCTCGCGGGTGCGCTCACCCACGCCTGCGAACACCGACGTACCGCCGAAGTTGCGGGCGATGCGGTTGATCATCTCCTGGATCAGAACGGTCTTGCCGACGCCGGCACCACCGAACAGTGCGATCTTGCCGCCGCGGACGTAGGGGGTCAGCAGGTCGACGACCTTCAGACCCGTCTCCAGCATCTCGGTCTTGGGTTCGAGCTGATCGAACGCCGGCGGCTTGCGGTGGATCGACCAGCGGTCGAAATCCTTGCCGTAGCCGGGCTCGTCAAGGCAGTCGCCCAACGCGTTGAACACGTGGCCCTTGACGCCGTCACCGACCGGCACCGAGATCGAGCTGCCGGTGTCGGTCACCTCGACACCACGCACCAGGCCGTCGGTCGGCTGCATCGAGATGCAGCGCACGAGGTTGTCGCCGAGGTGCTGGGCGACCTCGAGGGTCAGCGTCTTGGCCAGGTCCTTGTAACCGATCTCGGCGTGCAGCGCGTTGAACAGTTCCGGCACGGAACCGCGCGGGAACTCGACGTCGACGACGGGGCCGGTGACACGTACGACGCGACCCGCGGTGTCGGTGCTGGTCGCTTTTTCAGCAGTAGCAGTCATTGTCTTCTTCGCTTTCTGGGGCTACTTCTTGGCGGCGTCCGCAAGCGCGTTCGCGCCACCGACGATTTCGCTGATTTCCTGGGTGATCTGAGATTGCCGTTCGCGGTTGGCCATCAGGGTCAGGTCCTTGATGAGATCGTCGGCGTTGTCAGTCGCCGACTTCATGGCGCGCCGGCGAGAAGCCGACTCCGACGCCGCCGCCTCGAGCAGCGCGGCGAAGATGCGGGTCGAGATGTAGCGGGGCAACAGGGCGCCGAAGAGGGTCTCGGCATCCGGTTCGAAGGAGAACAGCGTCTGCAGTCCGGGGTCTTCTTCGCTGTACTCCACCACCATCGGTGCGATCCGGCGTGCGATCGCCGACTGCGACAGCATCGACCTGAATTCGGTGAAGACGATGTGCAGTTCGTCGACTCCGAGGACGTTGTCGGCACCGGGGTCGTCGCCTTCGTCGTCCATGCCCGCCGTGAACGCGTCCACCAGCGTGCTTGCGATCTCCTGAGCGTTCTCGTAGTCGGGCCGCTCGGAGAACCCGGTCCACGACTCCTGGATGTCCCAGTTGCGGAAGCTGTAGTACCCGAGAGCTTTACGGCCCACCACGTACAGGATCGGTTCCTTGCCCTCCGAACGAAGAAGGGCAAACAGCTCCTCGGACCTCCGGAAGATGTTCGCGTTGTACGCACCGGCCAGACCTCGGTCCGACGACACCACCAATACGGCGGCCCGCCGGGGATTCTCACGCGGGACCAGCAGTGGGTGATCCAGTGCGCTCGCGCTGGCGAGTTCGGTGAGCATGTTTGTGATCTCGCGGTCGTAGGGCCGAGCCGCCTCGACTCGGGCCTGCGCCTTGGCGATTCGCGACGTCGCGATCAGCTCCTGGGCTTTGGTGATCTTTTTGATCGAGCCCGCGGAGCGGATGCGGCCGCGCAATTCGCGCAGTGTGGCAGCCATCTGTGTTCAGGCCTTACTTCTTCTTCGGTGCGGGCTTGCGGACCTTCACCGATTCCTTTTCGACGTCTTCCTCGTCCATCGCCTCGACATGCTCGTCGGGCACGACCGAGCTGCCGTCGGTGGTGGCGAAGCCCTTCTTGAAGTCGTTGACGACTTTTTCGAGCTTCTCCTCCAGCTCCTCGGAGAGCTTCTTGCTCTCCCGGATCTCCTTGAGGATGCCCTCCTGCGACCCCTTCACGTGATCGAGGAATTCGCGCTCGAACTTCTGAACGTCTTCGACGGGAACCGAATCCAGGTGCCCCCTGGTGCCGAGGAAGATCGCGACGACCTGTTCCTCGACGGGCATCGGGCTGCTCTGCGGTTGTTTGAGCAACTCGACGAGCCGGGCGCCGCGGTCGAGCTGCGCCTTCGAGGTCTCGTCCAGATCGGAGGCGAACGCAGCGAACGACTCGAGTTCGCGGTACTGCGACAGGTCCAGACGCAGCGACCCGGCCACCTCCTTCATCGCCTTGATCTGTGCGGCGCCACCGACACGCGACACCGAGACACCGACGTTGATGGCCGGCCGCACACCCTGGTTGAACAGGTCGGTCTCCAGGAAGCACTGACCGTCGGTGATCGAGATGACGTTCGTCGGGATGTACGCCGAGATGTCGTTGGCCTTGGTCTCGATGATCGGCAGCCCGGTCAACGAACCGCCGCCGAGCTCATCGGAAAGCTTCGCGCAGCGCTCCAGCAGCCGCGAGTGCAGGTAGAACACGTCGCCCGGGTACGCCTCGCGGCCCGGCGGGCGACGCAGCAGCAGCGAGATCGCGCGGTACGCCTCGGCCTGTTTGGTCAGGTCGTCGAAGACGATGAGCACGTGCTTGCCGTCGTACATCCAGTGCTGAGCGATCGACGATCCCGTGTACGGCGCAAGCCATTTGAAGCCGGCCGAGTCCGACGCCGGCGCGGCGACGATCGTCGTGTACTCCATGGCGCCGCCCTCTTCGAGGGTCTGGCGCACGCTGGCGATCGTGGTGCCCTTCTGCCCGATCGCGACGTACACGCAGCGGACCTGCTGATCGGGATCGCCGGACTCCCAGTTCTGCCGCTGGTTGAGGATGGTGTCCACACACACCGCGGTCTTGCCGGTCTTGCGGTCGCCGATGATCAGCTGACGCTGGCCGCGACCGATCGGGGTCTGCGAGTCGATGGCCTTGATGCCCGTCTGCAGCGGCTCGCTCACGCCCTGGCGCTGCACCACCGACGGCGCCTGGAGCTCGAGCGCGCGACGTTCGGTCGTCTCGATCTCGCCGCGGCCGTCGATCGGTTGGCCCAGCGGGTTGACCACGCGACCGAGGAAGGCGTCGCCCACCGGCACCGAGAGGACCTCGCCGGTGCGCTTCACCTGCTGGCCTTCTTCGATCTTCTCGAAGTCACCGAGGATGACGGCGCCGATGCTGTGCTCGTCGAGGTTCAGCGCCACGCCCAGCACGCCGCCGGGGAACTCGAGCAGCTCCTGGGTCATCACCGACGGGAGACCCTCGACGTGAGCGATACCGTCGCCGGCGTCGATGACGGTGCCGATCTCTTCGCGCTCGGTGTCCGCCTCGAAGCCGGAGACATACTCCTCGATCGCGCCCTGGATCTCATCCGCCGAGATCGTCAACTCTGCCATGGTCTTCTCCTCTTCGCGCGAGCGCTCATCGGCGGCTTTCTCGCTTTCCTACTTCGTGTGTGGGTCTTGGTGTGGTGGGTCAGTCGGGTAAACGGGTCTCGGCCGCCGCCAGCTTCGACGCCAGCGAGCCGTCGATCACCTCGTCGCCGACGGCGATCGTCAGGCCGCCGAGCAGTTCGGGGTTGACGTCGAGCTGAATCGACACCGGCCGGTCGTAGATACGGGTGAGCAGTTCGGTGAGCCGCTCGCTCTGGGTGTCGCTGAGCTCAGCGGCCGCGCGAACCTGCGCCACGACCTCGCCGCGCCGCGAGACGGCCAGGTTCGCCAGTTCGCGAACGGCCTCGTCGGCGCGCTCCCCGTGCAGCAGATCGAGCGTCTGACGCAGCAGGTCGGCGGTGTTCTTGCTCGCCCGTCGCCCAAGCACGTTGTTCAGCAACCCGATTCGTCCCTCGAGCGGGGCGGTGTACTCGCCCAGCAACGAGATCAGGCGCGGCTCGGAATCGAGGATGCGGCTGAACCGGAACAGCTGATCTTCGACGTCCTCGATCTGACCCTCCCCCTCGGCTCGCACAAGAAGCGCCAGCCGGGCGACGTGCTGGATGCTGTGAATCAGATCGGAGGTGGCCGACCACCGCTGCGACACAGCGGTTTTGACCAGGTCGAGCGCAGAGTCGGAGACCTGGCCCGAGAGCAGCCGCTCGACGAGCCGAACCTTGGGCTCGTCAGCGCTGGAGGGATCGGCCAGATGCCGGGAGAGCACAGGCTCGCGGCGCAACAGTTTCGAGGTGGACGCGAGATCGTCGGCCAGCCGCGTCAGCGCGTCCCCGTCCAGACCGTCGGCCACCCCGTCGAACCGCTCGACCAGCTGAGCCAGGGAGTCGCGGCTGGCGGCACGCAGCTTCGCCGTCACGACGTCGGTGAACGTCGTCGTCGACGGGGCCATCTCGTCGAGCTCGGCAAGGAAGCGGTCGACAGTCGCGGATTGTTCGGAGCTATCGGAGACGAAGTCGCGCACCAGGTCGCCTGCCCGCTGCACCGATTCGGCACCGAGGCTCTGCCGGAGCTCGCGAACGAGCTGCTGGCGCAGAAGCTGAACCTGTTGCGCCCCTAGCGTCTTGATGCGCTCCAGCTCGACGTCGGCCTGCGCGCGCAGTTGCTGGGCGATGATCTCGGCGTCCCTGCGGGCCTCTTCGATCACCTGTGCAGCCTCGGCCTTGGCCTGTTCCAGAGCTCTTGCGTGCTCGGTATCGGCGTCGGCCACCTTCTTCTCGGCCTCGGCGTGTTCGGTGAGCTGATCGCGGATCGTCTCCTGCTGGGTCCTCATCATGTTGCGCACCGGCGGCACGACAAACTTCACGATCAGGAACACAATGAGGACGAAGCCGATGAGCTGGCCGATAAAGGTCGACATTCGTCAGCGCTCCCGTCCTGTCGCGACCGGCACCGTGCGCGTAGCCACGTCGACGCCGAGCACCCGACTTGCGAGGTTGGCGGCCAACGTCTCCACCGACGACTGGAGATCGGTCGTCAGAGCCCGCGACTGCTGCGTGAGCTGTTCGTTCGCCTGCTGCAGAAGTGTCGAGACTTCCGCGTTGGCGCGGGCCCGCGCGTCGTCGACGATCTTGCGACCCTCTGCACGGGCCTCTTCACGGACCGACGTCGCCTCGCGGCGGGCGTCCGCCATCACGTTGCGATAGTCGGCGTCCGCAGCTGCCCTCAGTTGGGCTGCCCGTCGATTGTCCTCGGCCGTCTTGAACACCATCGCCTCGCGCTCGTGCAGGACCCGAGAAATCGGGGGCACGACCCACTTGGCGATCACTCCGAGCACGATCAAAAAGATCAGCAGCACGAAGATGAAGGTGCCGTTGGGGATGAGGAAGTTGCTCTGACCGCCTCCCTCAGCCGCCAACAGAACGACGTTCGAGTCAGCCATGGCCGGCTTTAACCTCCGACCGGCGTGGCGAACACGAACAGCGCCATGAACGCCAGGTTGATGAAGTACATGGCCTCCACCAGACCCACCGTGATGAAGAACGGCACGAACAGACGACCCTGAGCTTCAGGCTGGCGGGCTACGCCGTTGACCAGAGCGCTACCGACGACACCGTCGCCGATCGCAGCACCGATGGCGCCGCCGCCCAGAAGAAGTCCACCGCCGATGAGCGCTCCGGCAGCGATAGTGGGATCCATTCCTTATCCTCCTTGATTTCTGGTAGCAGTCCTACCAGGTGGTTTTGTCGAGCATTTACGCGTGGTCAGTGATGTTCATCCTCAAGCTCCATCGACTGACCGAAGTACAAGATCGTCAGCAGCGCGAAGATGAACGCCTGGATGGCGCCGATGAACAATTCGAACGACTTCCATAGGGCATTCGGTGCCCACAGAATGTATGCCGGAAACAGGGCGATGATCGTGACCATGATGCCGCCGGCGAAGACGTTGCCGAAAAGTCGGAGTGACAACGAGACTGGCTTGGCGAGCTCTTCGACGAGGTTGATCGGGGCGAGGAACGACACGTGCCCCTTGAGCAGTCGCACGGGGTGGCCGAGCGGACCGCGGCGCCAGAACCCGGCGGCGTGGTAGCAGATGAATACGAACAGGCCGAGCGCCAACACAAAGTTGATGTCGGCGGCCGCGGGTTTGAGCAGTTCGTGAATCCCGGTCTCGTCGCTGTACTGCCACGGAAAGACCGACAGCCAGTTCGCGATCAGGATGTAGACGAACAGCGTCACCGCGAGAGGCAGCACGAACGGCGCGATCTTCATACCGATCGCGGACTCGACCTGGTTGCGCACCTGGACGGTGATGGCTTCCCAGAAGAGCTGCACTCCGCTGGGCACACCGCTCGACGTCACCTTCGCGCGCAGGTAGAACGCGAGCGCCAGCACGATCACCGCGGCGATCGACGCGGAGAGCAACGTATCGGTGTTGACAGTCAGCCCAAACCAATTGGCCTCGGTATGCGTGCCGACGTGAATTCCGGAGTCGGCGGCGAGGATGGTTTCGGTCATTACTGGGTGGCCTCCCCTTGGGATCCAACGGTGTCAGTCGGGCTGCCTGCGCGCAGTTTCCGCGCAACGGGCACGGCGGTCGTGAACACGAGCAGCATCTGGAACAACGCCATTCCGAAGACCACACCCAGTCCCTCGGGCCGGAACGCAAATGCGATCACCAGGCCGATCACCGTCAGGACCATCAAGCGGACGGCGGAGTTCACGGCCATTTTGCTCTTCAGCGGGTGAGCGTGGGCGGTGATCCGCAGGGCCGATCGTCGTACCAGAATTGCGTTGAACAAGCCGAGGCCCAAGCCGATGCCGAAGAAGATTCCGACCATCGGATGGCCGAGCAGGGCGGTTGCCACCGTGGCGAGCACGGTCAGCGCAAAGCAGATCACCGAGAGCCGTAACGGGCGGAACGCAACGGATGGCAACACCAATGGCGCATCTTGCGCTGGCGTCGTCACAACTTCACCTCAATCCGCGGTTCACGGTGGCTGCCCCGATGATTTGCGTGCATGCGCCCTGAGCGTATCGGAGGGCGTTTGGCTCGCTGGAATCACCCACGGGGCAGCTCCCTTTGTCGGTCGTGGTTCCGTTCCGATCGGTGGTGTACCGATGGCCCGGGGGCCGGCAACCCGTGAGGTTTTTTCGGGTTCTGAATGCACCCTAACACATGGTGGGAGGCATAAAAGGGGGTCTACTACTTTTCGTCGTACATCGGCTGGAATTGGCCGTTTCGTCGACGGAGAAGAGGGATCAGGGTCACGACGACGGCGACGAGAATCGCGGCCAGCATGACGGCTCCGCTGTAGCGCGGATCGATGAAGATCGTGCTGGCCGCACCGAAGCAGACGATGGCCACCCACAGATAGATCACCAGGACGACTCGCCGGTGCGAATGACCGATCTGGAGCAACCGGTGATGCAGGTGCATCTTGTCCGGTGTCGTGAAATGCACGCCCGCGCGGGTACGCCGGATGATCGCCAGCAGGGTGTCGAGCGCGGGCACGAACATCACCGCGACCACGAGCAGGAACGGCGACAGCAGCGCGAAGACGTCGCGCACCCCGTACGCCGTCTGCGAGATGGGGCCCGCGGCGGTGGTGGCCGCCGCCGCCAGCATCAGGCCGATCAGCATCGACCCGGAGTCGCCCATGAAGATCCTGGCGGGGTGGAAGTTGTGCGGCAGGAACCCGAGGCACACCCCGGCCAGCACCACCGAGATCACCGCAGGCGGATAGAACAGGACATCGCCGCCGTGGTCGCGCAGCAGCCCGACGGAGAAGATGCAGATCGCCGATGCGGTGATCAGCCCGAGGCCGGCCGCGAGCCCGTCGAGCCCGTCGATGAAGTTCATCGCGTTGACGATCGACACCGTCAGGGCCAGCGTCAGCAGGATCGACGACACCTGATCCAAGACGATGGTGCCGACGCCGCCGATCGGGATGTAGAGCACGCTCCACGCCACCCCCATGGTGACGAGCACACTCGCCGCGGTGATCTGACCGGCGAACTTCGTCAGCGAGTCCAGGCCCCAGCGGTCGTCGATCAGGCCGACGACCATGATCAGCCCGCCGGCGACGACTACCGCGGGCATGCCCGTCGAGTAGACGAATCCCCGCGTCAGCGCAGGCAGTTGGGAGGCCAGCAGGACAGCGAACGCGACGCCGATGTACATGGCGAGCCCGCCCATCCGCGGGATGGGTTGCGCGTGCACGTCTCGGTCGCGCGGGATCGCGACGGCACCGAAGCGACGCGCCATGACCCTGACCCACCCGGTCGCGAAGTAGGTGATGATCGCGGCCGTCAGACCGACCAGCGCGAGCTCCCGGATCGGTACGCCCGCACCGCGATCGTTGAGTGCCAGCAGCGTGTCGGTGGCGTAGACCACCGGTGAACCGTACTGCACGAAAGCCAATCTCAGTCCGTCAAAGTCGTCGGCTCGACACCGAGCACGGTCGCGATCGCCTCCACACCGACCGGGCCTTCGCGTAGCAGGCGGGGGTGTGCGCCGGTGAGGTCGACGATCGTCGACGCGGCCTGCCGCTCGGATGGCCCTGCTTCCAGGTACACCTCGACTTGCTCGCCGAGTTGTTCGCGCGCCGCTTCTGCGGTGACGGCCGGGGGTTGTCCGGAGACGTTGGCACTCGAGACCGCCATCGGCCCGACTGCGCGCAGCAGTTCGATGGCCACCGGATGCAACGGCATGCGCAGCATCACGGTTCCGTGTGCATCGCCGAGGTCCCAATGCAGCGACGGCGCCTGGCGTACCACCAAGCTCAGCGCGCCCGGCCAGAAGGCGCGGATGAGTTCGCGTGCGCTGTTCGGCACGTTGTAGACCAGGCCCTCGATCGTGTGCCACGAACCGACCAGGACGGGCACCGGCATGTCACGGCCGCGCCCCTTGGCGGCGAGCAGGGCGGTGACGGCTTCACCGTCGAATGCGTCGGCGCCGACGCCGTAGACGGTGTCCGTCGGTAACACGACCAGACGGCCGCCTTTGAGCGCGCTGATCGCCGACGCGATACCGGACTCACGCTGGTCGGCGTCGGAGCAGTCGAACAACTGACTCATCCCGCGACTTCTCCTTCGGGCGTCATCTGGTCCTCCGCGCGGTCACGAACCGTGGCCGCCCGGTGAGGTCGTGCCGGGCGGTGATGTCGACGAAGCGCGTTGCGTGGCTGAACCGCTCGACGGTGCGGTCCGACGTCGTGTCGTCGTGCTCGACGGCCACAAGCCCGCCGGTGCGCAGCCACCGGCCCGCCAGGCCGACGATCGCCCCGATCACTCGCATCCCGTCCGGTCCCCCGAACAATGCGTGGGCCGGATCATGTTCGGCCACTTCGGGTTCCAGCTGCGCACCGTCGGGAATGTAGGGCGGGTTCGCGACGACGAGGTCGACCGAGCCGTCGAGTTCGGGCAGCAGCGCGGGTACGGTCACATCGGCGCAGACCACCTCGACGGCCGTTCCGGCGAGATTGCGTCGCGCGTATTGGAGCGCCGACTCCGAGTCGTCGACGGCGATGATGCGCGCGTCGGGCCGGTCATGCGCCAGCGCAAGCGCCAGCGCACCGCTGCCCGTGCACAGGTCGACGATCACCGGGGCATCGGGCAACCGTTGCGCCAGAGCCCATTCCAGCAAGGCTTCGGTCTCGGGGCGCGGGATGAACACACCAGGGCCGACGTGCACGTCGACCGGTCCGAACGCGGCGGTGCCGACCAGATGCTGCAGCGGGACGCGCCGGGCGCGCCGGGCGATGAGATCGTCGTATCGTTGCGCGAACTCAGGTCCGGCCTCGATGAACCGCAGACGGCCCCGGTCGGTGCCCAACACGTGCGCGGCCAGCAGTTCGGCGTCGACGCGCGGCGTGGCGACACCCGCTTCGGCCAGCACCGTCGCGGCGGCGTCGATGGTCTGGCTCAGCGTGGTGGATGCCGGCGCCGGGCTGGGCCGGGTCATGTGGCCTGCAGTCTCGCTTGCTTGTCGGCGGCGGCCAGCGCGTCGAACAGGTCGTCGAGGTCGCCGTCGAGCACCTGGTCGAGGTTGTGCGCTTTGAAGTTGATCCGGTGATCGGCGATCCGGTTCTCCGGGAAGTTGTAGGTACGGATGCGCTCGCTGCGGTCCACGGTGCGGATCTGGCTGGCGCGGTCGGCCGAGGCGTCGGCCTGCGCCTGCTCCTCGGCCATCGCCTGCAACCGCGCGGCGAGCACCTGCATCGCACGGGCCTTGTTCTGCAGCTGCGACCGCTCGTTCTGACAGGTGACGACGATGCCGGTGGGCAGGTGGGTGATGCGCACCGCGGAGTCGGTGGTGTTGACGCCCTGGCCGCCCTTGCCCGACGACCGGTAGACATCGACGCGCAGATCGGACTCGTCGATCTGCACCTCCTCGATCTCCTCGGGTTCGGGGTAGACGAGCACTCCGGCCGCGGAGGTGTGCACGCGGCCCTGCGACTCGGTGACCGGGACGCGTTGCACCCGGTGCACGCCGCCTTCGAACTTCAGCCGCGACCACACGCCGTCGGCCGAGTCACCCTTGCTCCGGATGGACAGCGTGGCGTCCTTGTAGCCGCCGAGGTCGGAGAAGGTCTCGTCGAGCACAGTGACGGTCCAGCCGTGGCGCTCGGCGTAACGGATGTACATCCGGGCCAGGTCGGCGGCGAACAGCGCGGACTCCTCGCCGCCCTCCCCCGACTTGACCTCGAGGACGATGTCGTCGGCGTCGTGCGGGTCGCGGGGTGCGAGCAGATCGGTCAGCTGGGTGTCGAGCTGCTCGACGGTGCCCACCAGCTCGTCGACCTCGGCCGCGAACGACGGGTCGTCGGCGACCAGCTCCCGTGCCGCCTCTAGGTCGCCGCGGGCCGCCTCGAGCTTGCGGTACGTCGCGACGATCGGCGACACCTGCGCGAAGCGCTTACTTACTTTGCGGGCGCGGGCGGCGTCGGCGTGCAGGTCCGGATCGCTGAGTTGGCGTTCGAGGTCGGCATGCTCGGCCAGCAGCGTGTCGATCGCTCCTCCCGACTGAGTCGGGGACTGCGCGCGAGCCATGTCGACCTCCTCTCCGTGGCCCCTCGCGAACGCAAACCGGCGCCCGGCCTGGCCGCTGATGCGGCAGAACGGGCGCCGGAAAGGACGCTACTTGTCCGCTGAGCCTTTGTCGGCGTTGTCGGCCGCGGCCTCGGTTTTTCCCGTCGCTGCGCTCGCCCCGGTGCGCTTGCCGTAGCGCTTCTCGAAGCGCGCCACCCGGCCGCCGCTGTCCAGGATCTTCTGCTTGCCGGTATAGAAGGGATGGCACTGCGAGCAGACCTCGACGTGAATCTGTCCGCTCTGCTTGGTGCTGCGCGTGGTGAACGTGTGGCCACAGCCGCAGTGCACCGTGGTCTCTACGTAATCAGGGTGAATACCCGTTTTCATGGTTTCCTCTTCGATCGTGGGCCCCGGGTCGCCCCTCCGTGCTGGAGGTGACGGGCGTGAACCGGAACCGAGGGTCGGCGGTCAATTATGCCAGCTAGGGCCACCAAGTGCCTAAACGCGTGCGCACCGGGCCGTATTCCGCTTCCACATTCGGCCGAACGTGGGTTACCGGCACGCGGCGGGGCCGGTTTGGCGTGCATATCCCCACATTCGCGCCTAGACAGGCTGGTACCTGCTGCCGTCGCGCCGCCACAGCGTCCTGCCGTCGGGTGTGACTCCTCGCGCCACGAGCTCACGCTTGAGGATCTTGTTGGTTGCGGTGCTGGGCAGGTCGTCGGCCAACCACACGTAGCGCGGCCAGGCCTTCGGCGAGAGGTCCCGCTGGGCTGCCAGGAAATGCTCGAACGTCTCCGGATCGAGGTCGGCGTCGTCCTGCAGCACCAGGGCGGCCATCACCTGGTCGCCGACGAGTTCGTCGGGCACCGGATAGACCGCGACGCGGTTGATCGCCGGCAACCGCAGCAGGATCCGCTCGATCGGCGCGGTCGCGAGGTTCTCGCCGTCGACCCGCATCCAGTCGGCCGTGCGCCCGGCCAGGTAGATGTAGCCGTCGGCGTCGCGGTAGGCCAGATCACCCGACCAGTACATGCCGTGGCGCATCCGCTCGTCGGTGGCTTCCCTGTCGTTGTAGTAGCCGCGGAACAGGCCGCTGCCGTCGGTGTTGACGAGTTCGCCGATCGCCAAATCGGCGTTGGTCAATGCGCCGTTCTCGTCGAACTCCGCCACCGGGCACTCGGTGACCGTGTCGCTGTTGTAGATTGCCACGCCTGGAAAGCCTTGTCCGATCGACCCTTTCGGTGTGTCGGGGGTGCGGGTGATGATCACGGCGTTCTCGGTCGAGCCGAAGCCGTCGTCGACGGTGACGTCGAAGCGTCGGCTGAACTGCTCGATGTCGCGGTCGGTGGCCTCGTTGCCGAATGCGACGCGCAGCGGGTTGTCGCGATCGTCGGGCTGCTCGGGTGTGGCCAGCACGTAGGCCAACGGTTTGCCCACGTAGTTCATGTAGGTCACGCCGTGGCGTCGGATGTCGGCCAGGAACCGGGACGCGGAGAACTTGGCGGGCACCATCGCGGCCCCGGCGACGAGTGCGGGTGCCCATCCGCCCACCACGGCGTTCGAATGGAACATCGGCATCGACAGGTAGCAGACGTCGCGCTCGGTGAGTTCGAACTTCTCGACCAGGGCGTTGCCCGCGAACAGCACCATCAGGTTGGCGACCTGGACCGCTTTGGGCTCGCCGCTGGTGCCGGACGTGAAGATCATCATGAATGTGTCCTCGACCGCGGCTTCCCGGTGCGCAACGCATGTCGTCGCGGTGGCCAGGAAATCGGACCAGGCGGTGGTGGAGGTGTCGAGCACCGTGACCCCCGGCAGGTCCAGGCCGTCGAGCAGCGGACGGTGCTCGGCGTCGGTGATCAGGAACTGGCAGTGCACCTTGGCGACGTCGCGCGCCAGGGCCTCACCGCGGCGTGTGGTGTTGATACCGCATACGACATAGCCCCCGAGGCCGGCCGCAGCCAGCGCGATCAGCATGTCGGGGGTGTTGCCGAGCAGGACGCCGACGTGCAGGGGACGGTCCTGGTCGGCGGCCCCGATGAGCGCGGCGGCCTGCGTCTTGGCCTCGGCGACGTACTGGCGGTACGTCCAGGCTCGGTCGCCGTACCGGATGGCGACGGTGTCGCGGTCGGCACGCTCGTTGAGCAGCTGCTGGAGCGTGTCCGCCATGGCTCACCTTCCGACAGTGAACAGATTCGCGATTGTGTCTACCATGACACAATGCTCCGATCGGCCCACTTGAGGGCGAGGTTAACGGAGGAGCCCACCCGGTGACGAGCGATGCCGCCACCAAGAGCGTCCACGATCGACTGATCGACGCGGCCGAGGTCTGCCTGCGCGCCAAGGGAATCCGCTCGACCACTGTGTCCGAGGTAGCCGAGGTGGCGGGGGTCTCCCGCGGTTGGCTGTATCGCCACTTTCCCGACAAGGTCTCGCTGCTGGGGGCGGCGATCGTGCGGCTCAACGAGGCCTATTGGTCCGAGGCGCACGAAATGCTCGAGCGCGTCGACGGCCTCGACCGGCAGCTCGCCGCCGGCGTCCTGCACGGGCGCACGGCCTATGACGACCCTGGCACGTTGTTGATGAAGCTGCGCATCGACGAGCCCGAGGAGTTCGCCGCGTGCGCGGGCGCCGGCGTCCAGGGCTTGGTGCCCGATCTGGCCGACTTCTGGTCTCGCTACCTGGTTACCGCGCGGGAGTCGGGCGAGATCCACCCCGACACGGATATCGCCGAGGCATCGGAATGGCTTGCCCGCGTGCTGATTTCGTTGGCAACGGTACCCGGTAAGACACTCGATCCCAGCGACGGCGACGCGGTGTTGCGGCACCTGCGCCGCTATGTCATGCCGGGACTGCGAGCCGACCCCGCCGTGTGATCTCTAGGCGACGTCGATGGCGACGGCGGGCCGGCCGACGAGCGTCATGAGGATGTCACGGATCGGCGCATCGACGCGTCGGCCCTGGCCGGCCTGGAAGTCGGCGTCCGTCGCGGCGAGTTGGACGCCACGAAAGCGTCGCTGCGCCTGGAAGGGAAAGCCCATCGTCCACACCCTTTCGGCCGCAGCGACCGCCGCGTCCACGGGCATGGGACGGTCGATCCCCAGAGGCACCGCGATGTCCTGGGTGTGCACCAACACATCCATCAACGGGTCGAGTTCGGCGGTGCCCGGCGGGCGTTTACGCGATCCCCGCATGGCGCGCAGCGCCGCGGTGAGCTCTGCAGGAGATCGGTTGTCCTGCACCGCTACTCGATAGATCATCGCGTTGATCCGAAAGCCGGATCGCAGCAGTTCGAACAACAATCTCGGTTTACCCGACGCGGAGTGTGTGATGTGCGCGGCCACATGACGAACGGTCCATCCCTCGCACAGGGTCGGTGTCGACCATTGTTCGGGTTCGAGGCCGTCGAGCATGTCGGCAAGGCCCGCGCGCTGTTCGTCGATATGCCGCCAGACGGTGTCGGATTCCACGCACGCCTCCTCCGGTTAGTCAGGTATCCTGACGAATATAGTCAGGTTTCCGTACTAAGGTCAATGGGGTGAGCGACTGGGTCAGCACGGCGACGTTGATGTTCATCGGCCATCGCGCTGCCGAGGCACGCGTCATGGAGGCATTAGTCGCGGCAGGTGCCGACGACATCACGCTCGCGCAGTCCAGGCTCATGCAACGCCTCGACCTGCGGCAGGTGAATTCGAGCGGAATGCGGCTCACCGATCTCGCCGAGCAGGCACGCGTGACCAAGCAGACCGCCGGCGCACTGATCGATCAACTGGAGCGGTCCGGCTATGTGGTGCGCACGACGGACCCCACGGATGCGCGCGCTCGGCTCGTCACATTGAGCGACAAGGGCATGGCGGTGTGCCGGGCCGCGGGCGAGGAGATCGCCAACGTCGAGGACGAGTGGCGACGCTACCTCGGTGAGCGCCGGTTTGAGCAACTTCGCGACGCACTGACGGCGCTGCGCGAGATCACCGACCCCTACCGGTGAGCGGTTTCGGTGCAACTCGTCGCGCTCAGCGCGACCGGCGGCACCGAAATCAACACGCGGTCAGTCGGCGTCCATGGAGCTCGGAGCGGTCTTGGAGACCTGCACCAGGAACTCGTAGTTGTTCTTGGTCTTGCGCAGCTGGCTCATCAACAGGTCGATGGCCTGGTGCGGATCCAGCCCCGACAACACGCGACGCAGCTTGTGCACGATCCCGAACTCGTCCGGCGAAAGCAGCAGCTCGTCCTTGCGGGTGCCGGACGGGTTGACGTCGACGGCCGGGAAGACGCGCCGCTCGGCTATCTTGCGGTCGAGCTTGAGCTCGGCGTTGCCGGTGCCCTTGAACTCCTCGAAGATCACCGTGTCACCGGTCGAGCCGGTCTCCACCATCGCGGTGGCGACGATGGTCAGCGAGCCGCCCTCTTCGATGTTTCGGGCCGCGCCGAGGAACCGCTTGGGCGGATACAGCGCAGTGGAGTCGACACCACCGGACAGGATGCGACCCGAGGCCGGTGACGCGTTGTTGTACGCGCGGCCGAGGCGGGTGATCGAGTCGAGCAGCACGACCACGTCCTTACCCTGCTCGACGAGCCGCTTGGCCCGCTCGATCGCCAATTCGGCGGCCTGGGTGTGATCGGACGGCGGCCGGTCGAACGTCGAGGCGATGACCTCGCCCTTGACCGAGCGCTGCATGTCGGTCACCTCTTCCGGACGCTCGTCGACGAGCACCACCATCAGGTGGCATTCCGGATTGTTGGTGGTGATCGCGTTGGCAATGTCCTGAAGGATCGTCGTCTTACCGGCCTTCGGCGGCGACACGATCAGCGCGCGCTGCCCCTTGCCGATCGGCATGATCAGGTCGATGACGCGGGTGGTCAGCTTCTCGGTGTTGGTCTCCAGGCGCAGCCGCTCGTTCGGGTAAAGCGGCGTGAGCTTGTTGAACTCGGGCCGCTTCTTGGCCTCCTCGACCGGCTTGCCGTTGACGGTGTCCAGGCGCACCAGCGGATTGAACTTCTGCCGCGGATTCTTGTCGCCGCCTTCTCCGTCTCGGGGCACGCGCACGGCGCCGGTCACGGCGTCACCGCGGCGCAGGCCGTTCTTGCGCACCATGTTCATCGAGACGTACACGTCGTTCGGGCCGGCCAGATAACCGGAGGTGCGCACGAACGCGTAGTTGTCGAGAACGTCGAGGATGCCGGCGACGGGTTGAACGACGTCGTCCTCACGCAGTTCGGTGTCGCGGTCACCGCCGCCGTCACCGCCACCGCGCTCACGGCGCCTGCGGTCCCGGAACCGGCGACCGCGACGACCGCCACGGCCTTCGCCGTCGTCGTCGTTGTTGTTGCCGCCTCCGCCACCGCCGCGGTTCTGGCCACCCTGCTGGTCGCCCTGCTGCTGGTCGGCGTCGGACTTGCTATCCGACCTGCTGGACTGGTCGCTCTTGCTGGACTGGTCGTTCTGGCGGTCACCGGTCTTGGCGTCCGCAGCTGCGTTGTCCGGCTGATTACCCGAGGCGTCGGGTGTGCCGGCTCCGCGCGACGCGCCACGACGCTCACGGCGCCGGGGCTGCTGCTCGGCGTCGGCATTCGAACCACGGTCGTCGCCGCTCTCGGTGCCCTGCTCGGCGTTCGGAGCGTTTTTGGCCGGTTCGGCGGTCTTGGCCTCGCTGGTCGCAGGAGCCTCGCCACCGGCGGAAGCCTTTCCGCGGCCGTTCGAATCGCCGCGCCGCTCACGGATGGCGGCGACCAGTTCGCTCTTGCGCATACCGGACGCGCCCTCGACGCCGATTTCCTTGGCCAAAGCGCGCAGTTCGGGCAGCACCATGGTCGACAAGGCGCCGCCGCGGTTGCCGGAAGCGACCTCGGCGGTCGGTGCGGTTTCCGCGGTCGGCGCGGCGTTCGGCGCGTCCGTCGCAGAAGTTGAAGAGTCTGAACTCACGGCGTTTGGCAGCTCACCGTTTTCGCTGCTGCCCCCAGCCGTGATCAGGTCCGTTTCAGTCACGGATGTCCTTTCTTTCCCTCGCAGAACGAGTCGTGCGGGGATTCGGTGCGATCAGTCGATCCACTGAACGCATGGGCCCCACCATTGCCCCTGCAACGGTGATGGCCGGGCCTCGCCGGTATACGGCGAACCGTCAATCCACGAGTAGACCACGGGGAAAATGGGTGGTGTCCTATTGTCGGCGCAGGTAGAGACGCTGCGATTGCCTGACGACAGCGAGAATATCCCGCATCGGGACGGGAAGCAAGAAAGACATGGGTGTCGTGTTGCTCCTGTGATTCCTGTTCCGACCGCTTTCAGCGCCGTGCTGCTGCGCCCGACATCCACTTCGCGCCGTCACCAATGGTCATGGGTTTGACGGTGAACCCGTTCGCGGTGCCGCACTCGAGAGCTTCTGTGGGCAACTCCGGTGACGTGCACAGTGCAAGTACCGAAGGACCCGCTCCTGAGAGCACCGCTGCCACGCCACAACGTCGCAGGACCCCCAGGTATTCCGCGGAAGCAGGCATGGCCGACGCCCGTTGCGGCTGATGCAGGACGTCTTCGGTCGCGGGCAACAGCAGGTCGGGCCGCGTTGTCAACGCGACCATCAGCAGGGCGGCCCTGCTCACGTTGAAGCGCGCGTCGGCATGGCTGACCTTCTCCGGTAGGAGCACGCGTGTCTCGGCGGTCGACGAGCGCTCGTCGGGTATCGCGACGAACAGGCGGATGTCGGGGTGCACCCGGATCGGCGCGGCGTCGAATCGGGGCGCCGACTCCGGTCCTTCCGTCCAGGACACCACGCCGCCGCCCAGCACCGCCGCCGAGGCGTTGTCGGGATGCCCTTCGAACTCCGAGGACAGCTGGACGAGGTCGTGTTCGGAAAGGATCTCCGAAGAAGTTTGCGCGGCAAGGCCGTTGACGACCGCGAGCCCGCTGACCACCGCTGCTGCCGAGGATCCGAGGCCTCTCGAGTGTGGGATGTCGTTGCGGCACCGCACCGTCATGCCGGGAGCGCTGATGTCCAACGCCTCGAGTCCTCGCTGGATGGCCCGCACCACGAGATGGCTCTCATCCAGCGGCACTTGTCCCCGGCCCTCACCTTCGACCTCGACCGTCAGACCGGAATCCGTTGTCTCGACCACGATCTCGTCGTAAAGGCCTAACGCGATGCCCAGGCTGTCGAAACCTGGGCCGAGGTTCGCGCTGGATGCCGCCACCACGGAGGTGGCCCTCAGTCCCGGCGGCAAAAGGTGAGTCACCGGCTATCCCAGCCCCAACTGCTCGACGACGGCCACCGGATCGACAGGCACCGCGACTACCGACGGCATGCCCTTCAACGCGGTGTCCGGATCCTTGAGCCCGTTGCCCGTCACCGTGCACACGACCGTCGAACCCTTGGCCACCCAACCGTCTTCGACCGATTTGAGCAGACCGGCGATGCTGGCCGCCGATGCGGGCTCGACGAACACACCCTCGCTGCTGGCCACCAGGTGGTAGGCCTCGAGGATCTCCTCATCGGTGGCGGCCAGGAATCGACCGTCGGACTGCTGCGCTGCGGCCACGGCGGTGGTCCACGACGCGGGCGAGCCGATTCGGATAGCCGTTGCGATGGTCTCCGGATTCTTGACCGGTTGCCCGTGCACCAGCGGCGCCGCGCCGGCCGCCTGCGTCCCGAGCATGCGGGGAAGACGATCCGAGACCCCGTCGCGGTGGTATTCGGTGTAGCCCTTCCAGTAGGCGGTGATGTTGCCTGCGTTGCCCACCGGCAGCGAGTGCACATCGGGCGCGACACCCAACGCGTCGACGATCTCGAAGGCCGCGGTCTTTTGTCCTTCGATCCGGTAGGGGTTGACGGAGTTGACCAGCGAGATGGTCGGGAAGTCGGCGGTCAGCTTGCGCGCGAGTTCCAGGCAATCGTCGAAGTTGCCGTCGACCTGGATGATCTTCGCACCGTGCATGACGGCCTGGGCCAGCTTGCCCATCGCGATCTTGCCCTGCGGCACCAACACTGCGCAGGTGATCCCCGCCCTGGCCGCATAGGCCGCTGCCGATGCCGATGTGTTGCCCGTCGACGCGCACAGCACCGCCTGCTGGCCGCGCGCCACTGCCTCGGTCACTGCCATGGTCATACCGCGGTCCTTGAACGAACCGGTCGGGTTGAGCCCCTCGACCTTGAGATGCACTGTGCACCCGGTGAGTTCGGACAACCGCTGCGCAGGCAGCAGCGGAGTCCCACCCTCACGCAGGGTGATCGGCGTCCAGCTGTCCTCGACCGGCAGCCGGTCGCGGTACGCGGCGATCAGGCCGGGCCAGGGTTGGTGAACGGTCTGCGCGGAGGCGCTCATTCGGTGGTTCCTTCCATGCGCAGCACGCTGTTGATGCTCTGCACAACATCGAGGTCGGCCAGTGCCGCCACGGTCTCCGACAGTGCCGCGTCCGTGGCCTCATGGGTCACCACCACGATGCGCGCACCGCAGCGCTGGCCGTCCTCGTCGAGCATGCCCTCCTGGCGCACCTCGGCGATGCTGACGTCACGTTCACCGAATTCGGCTGCCACAGCGGACAACACGCCGGCTCGATCAGCGACGTTCATGTTCACGTAGTAACGAGTGGGGATGAAGCCGATGGGCGCGATCGGCAACTTGGCGTATTTCGATTCGCGCGGCCCGCGACCACCCTGTACACGGTTGCGAGCCGCCATCACGAGGTCACCCATCACTGCAGAGGCCGTGGGCGTACCGCCGGCCCCCTGCCCGTAGAACATCAGGCGGCCTGCGGCTTCGGCTTCGACAACCACCGCGTTGAACGCCCCGTTTACGGCGGCCAGTGGATGGTCCAACGGCACTAGCGCGGGGTACACCCGCGCCGAAACCCGCTGCTGACCCTCATCGCCGGTGAGCCGCTCGCAGATGGCCAGAAGTTTGATGGTGCAGCCGAGCGCCTTGGCAGACTCGAAGTCGGCGCTGCTGACCTTGGTGATGCCCTCGCGGTACACGTCGTTGGAGCTGACGCGGGTGTGAAAGGCGATCGAGGCCAAAATCGCCACCTTCGCCGCGGCGTCGTACCCCTCGACATCGGCCGTCGGGTCTGCCTCCGCGTATCCGAGGGCGCTCGCGTCGGCCAGCGCGCTCGTGTAGTCGGCGCCCGTACTGTCCATCTCCGAGAGGATGTAGTTGGTGGTGCCGTTGACGATACCCGCCACCCGGACGACCGAGTCCCCCGCCAACGACTGGGTCAGGGGACGGATGACAGGGATCGCACCGGCGACCGAGGCCTCGAAATACAGGTCAACACGCGCGTTTTCGGCCGCCTGCGCCAACTCCCCGGTCGAGACCGCCATCAGCGCCTTGTTTGCGGTGACCACGGACTTGCCCTGCTCTAGCGCGGTCAGGATCGCTTTGCGCGCGGGTTCTACGGGCCCCATCAACTCGACGACGATGTCGACGTCGTCGCGGGAGACGAGTTCCTCGATGTTGTCGGTGAGCTTGTCGATCGAGATTCCGCGGTCGTCGGCCACTCGACGGACGCCGACGCCGCGCAGCACCAACGGCGCGCCGATGCGTGCGGCCAGGTCGTCGGCGCTCTGCTCGATGATGCGCACAACCTGGCTACCGACGTTCCCAAAGCCGAGAACCGCCACGCCGATGGGCTTTTCGGAATCAGTCATCGTTACCTCACTTCCAGACTCAGCAGATCGTCGGCCGTCTCCCGGCGCAGGATCAGGCGGGCTTGTCCGTCGCGCGCGGCGACCACGGCGGGACGGCCGATCAGGTTGTAACGGCTCGACATGGAATAGCAGTAGGCGCCGGTCGCCGCGACTCCCAGCAGGTCGCCGGGCCGGATATCGTCGGGAACCCAGGTGTCGCGGACGACGATATCGCCGCTCTCACAGTGCTTTCCGACGATACGACCGATTGTGGGCGCGGCATCGGTGGTGCGTGATATCAGCCGTGCGTCGTATTCCGCGCCGTAGAGCGACGTGCGGATGTTGTCGCTCATACCGCCGTCCACGCTGACGTAGCGGCGATGCGCAGTCGGACTCACGGCGACATCCTTGACGGTGCCGACCTCGTAGAGCGTGATGGTCCCGGGACCCGCGATGGCCCGACCCGGCTCGACAACCAACCGTGGAGTGGGTAGCCCGACGGCAGCCGACTCGTCGCGCACGATCGCGGTCAGCTTGGCCGCCAGGTCAGCGATCGGCGGTGGATCGTCCTGGGGCAGATACGAGATGCCGAGGCCGCCGCCCAGGTCGACGATCGACATCTGCGAGGTCTTGTCGACGCCGAACTCGGCAATAACGTCGCGAAGGAACCCGATTACCCGATGGGCGGCGATCTCGAACCCGGCGACGTCGAAGATCTGAGATCCGATATGGCTGTGCAGACCCTTGAGGCGCAGGTGATCGGCCTCGAACACCCGCCGGACGGCATCCATGGCGGCACCCGAAGCCAGGGAGAGCCCGAATTTCTGGTCCTCGTGCGCGGTCGAGATGAACTCGTGCGTGTGCGCCTCGACGCCGACCGTGACGCGGACCAGCACGTCCTGGACCACACCTGCGGCGCCGGCGATCTGGTCGAGTCGGTCGATCTCGATCATCGAGTCGACCACCACATGCTCGATACCGGCCTTGACGGCCGCGGTCAGCTCGGCAACCGATTTGTTGTTGCCGTGCAACGCGATCCGTTCGGCGGGGAAGCCACCGGCCAGCGCGACGGCCATCTCACCTCCGCTGGCCACGTCGAGCGAGAGGCCTTCTTCGGCGATCCAGCGGGAGACCTCGGTGCACATGAACGCCTTGGCGGCGTAGCGGACGTTTTCGCCCCCACCGAATGCCGCGGCGATCTCACGGCAGCGCGACCGGAAGTCGTCCTCGTCCACCACGAATGTCGGCGTGCCGAACTCTGCGGCGATGTCGGTGACCGGCACACCGCCGATCGACACCAGACCGTCGTCATCACGAACGGTGCTGCGGGGCCACACATTCGGCGCCAACAGCAGAAGCTCGGACGGCGACTGTGGGCGCGGCGGTGCACCTCCGTGGTGGATTTCTTCGGCGTGCCGGGGGCCGGCGGGATGGGCGATCACATGCGCTCCGGAGCTGAGACGCCGAGGATTCCAAGGCCGTTCGCGATCACCTGACGGGTGGCTGCGCAGAGCGCCAGGCGCGCACTGTGCAGCTCGTTGGGTGTCTCGTCGCCCTGCGGCAGCACACGGCAGGAGTCATAGAACCGGTGGTAGTCGCCGGCCAGATCCTCGAGGTATCGCGAGATGCGGTGCGGTTCTCGCAGTGCGGCAGCCGTTTTGAGCACGCGCGGGAATTCGCCGATGTTGCGGATCAGCGTGCCTTCCTTGTCGTGGTTGAGCAGTTGCAGGTTCTCGGTGCTGGGTACGACACCCAGTTCGGCGGCGTTGCGGGCCAGCGCCGACAACCGCGCGTGCGCGTATTGCACGTAGTAGACCGGGTTTTCGTTGGACGCCGACGACCACAGCTCGAGGTCGATGTCGATCGGGCTGTCGACCGAGGACCGGATCAGCGAGTAGCGGGCCGCGTCGACGCCGATCGCCTCGACCAGGTCGTCGAGCGTGATCACCGTGCCGGCCCGCTTGCTCATCCGGACCGGCTGGCCCTCGCGCACCAGGTTGACCATCTGACCGATGAGCACCTCGACCGTGGCCGGGTCCTCGCCGAGCGCGGCCGCCACCGCCTTGAGCCGGGCGATGTAACCGTGGTGATCGGCGCCGAGCATGTAGATGCACAGGTCGAATCCGCGCTCGCGCTTGTCCAGGTAGTAGGCGATGTCGGCGGCGATGTAGGCAGCCGCACCGTCGCTCTTGATGACGACGCGGTCCTTGTCGTCGCCGTAGTCGGTGGTGCGCAACCAGGTTGCGCCGTCCTTCTCGTAGATGCTGCCCGCCTCGCGCAGGCGCGCGATGGCCTGCTCGACCCGTCCGGACGTGTGCATCGAATCTTCGTGGGTGTAGACGTCGAAGTCGGTGCCGAAGTCGTGCAACGACTGCTTGATGTGGGCGAACATCAAATCCACGCCGATGGCGCGGAAGGTCTCGCGCATCTCGTCTTCGGGCAGGCCCAGCGCGTCGGGCTCCTTGGCGAGCACCTGCGCGGCGATGTCCTTGATGTAGGCGCCCGCATAGCCGCCCTCGGGTGTCGGTTCGCCCTTCGCCGCGGCGATCAAGGAGCTGGTGAACCGGTTGATCTGGGCACCGTGGTCATTGAAGTAGTACTCGCGGGTGACCGCGGCGCCCTGGGTCGACAGCAGCCGGCCGAGAGCGTCGCCGACGGCCGCCCAGCGGGTGCCGCCGATGTGGATCGGCCCGGTGGGGTTGGCGGAAACGAACTCGAGGTTGATGTTGCGTCCTGCGAGTGTCTCGGAGTGACCGTAGGCGGCGCCGGCCGTCAGGACGTCGGTGACGATGACGTTCTGCGCCGACGCCTCCAGGCGCAGGTTCAAGAAGCCGGGGCCGGCGACGTCCGCAGCGGAAATCCCGGCGTTGTCGGCCAGGGCCTCGGCCAGCCAGCCGGCCAGTTCCCGCGGGTTGGCGCCGACTTTTTTGCCCAGTTGAAGGGCGAGGTTGGTGGCATAGTCGCCGTGCTCGGGATTGCGCGGGCGTTCGACGGTGACGGTCTCCGGCAGCGCTGACGCGTCGAGCCCATGCTGGGCCAGCACCGCGGCAGCGGTGGACTTGAGCAGGTCGGCCAGGTCGGCGGGGGTCACGGGGGTCCATCCTATGGTCTCGGGTGGTCAGGCCCCGAATCCGTTTCCGATGAGCTGAATGCGTTAGGCTGTGCAGGCCCATCGGCGCTGTTTCTCACGCGCCCCCGTAGCTCAGGGGATAGAGCGTCTGCCTCCGGAGCAGAAGGCCGCAGGTTCGAATCCTGTCGGGGGCACCACTAAAATACCTGGTGAGAGGGCATTTTCACCTCTTTCATCGACGAAGTTTGCAACATGTTTGCGCTACCGGTCGGCAACCGCGACCGTTTCGGCGCAACTCCTTGCATCGGGTATGACACGGGTGGCATTATCGGCCTCGCCTCATCGTTTCCCGGATGAGAGTCACCGAGGCCCAGAACAGGGTGCGACTGTCGGCCCCTCCCCAGCAGGGAGGGCACCGCGACCGACAGGAACCGCACCCGTGTCCAGGCCATCGACGGCATCCAGCCCGTCCACACCTCGCCGCAAGAATCTGACCAGCGCTGAAGCCGCCGACTACTTGAATGTGTCGATGCGGACGCTTCGCAATTGGCTAGAGCAGGGAATCATCACCGGCCACCGACTCGGGCCGCACCTTCTGAGATTCGACGCTGACGAACTCGACGCCGCCCGTAACCACCTCTGAATAACGACGATGCCCCGGCCCGCTGGCCGAGGCACGTCAACTGACCCTGTGGAAGATCACCGATGAATATACCCGCCGACCCGCACCCGCACCCGCCAGCATCGTGGGCCGAACGACGCTTCGAAGCAGCGCGCCGGATGGAGCCGTTGCCGCACTCCATGCTCGCCGACCCCGACAACGTTAAGCCCCCGATGTACATGTTCCTGCGGGCTGGCACCACCGAACAGCTCTTCCGATCCGCTTTCACCCGTGGCGCACTCGACGGTCTACGGGAGGCATACCGGGAGTGCTGTCCTGAGTGCCGCTCGATCATCACCGGTATCGCTAGCTGTTACCAAGCCCAGGCGGCAGCATGACCGACCGGATAGGCCGCGCATTAGCGATTGCCGAACGACTCAACGCCGAGTTTCGGGACGAGCGAAACGGCCACGAGCAGGCGATCCCGCCTCCTGGCGCTGGCCCTAACGATTCGCGGCACGCGAGCAATGACGACGCCCGCGATGTGTGGCCGGTGCTCGATGACACCGCCCTATACGGAAACGCAGGTGCGATAGTCGATCTCCTTGCCCCGCACACCGAAGCGGACAAGCCCGCGTTGCCGGTACATCTTCTCGCCAGCTTCGGTGCGGCAGCTGGTCACAGCCCGCACATTCTGGTCGGCGGCAAGTGGCATCCTCCGCTGTTGCACGGGCTGGTCGTGGGCCGCACGTCGGACGGCGCGAAGGGCACGGCCTGGGACATCGTCCGCGCAGTTCTCCTGAGGGCGTTACCGGACTTCGCCGACAACATCATGTCCGGACTGACCTCCGGTGAAGGTGTCATCGAACTTGTCCGCGACGCCAGCGGTGACGACCCCGAGGCCAAGGACTTCGACCCCGGCGTAAGCGACAAGCGGCTGCTGATCATCGAAGAGGAATACCGCTCGGTGCTCAGCCGATCCCACGTCGAAGGCTCCCGCCTCGCAACGGTGTTGCGTGATGCGTGGGACGGGAACACGCTCGCCAGCCTTGCCCGCAAGCGGAACAAGATGGTTGCGACCGACCCGCACATCACCTTGATCGGCCACATCACCCCCGGCGAATTACGGGATTCACTTCGAGACTCGGACCTCTCCGGTGGCAGCATCAACCGGCTGGTGGTGGTGCTGTCTCGCCGGTCCCAACTTCATCCACGGCTAGGCAACGTACCCGACGACGAGATGGCGACAGCCGCAGCGATCCTCGCTGCCGCTCACACCTTCGCCGACAAGGTGGGCACCCTCAGTTTCACCGAACGCTTCTGGCGGCGTTGGGATCACGTCTACCCCGAACTTCGGGCCAGCCGACCCGACACCTGGGCATCGAAGTCCGTCGCCCGAGGCCCAGCGCAAGTCCTCCGCATCTCCATGCTGCACGCACTCTTCAACGAGACGGATGTCATCGACGCCGACCACCTCGATGCCGCGATGGCACTGTGGCGGTACGCCGAGGCGCGTGTGCTGTGGATATTCGACCAACCAGCCAGCGAGGACACCGGGCCTGCCGCGCTGGAACAGTTCATCCTCGAAGCTGGCAAACGCGGATGCTCACGGACGGACATCAGCGTCAAGCACTTTCACCGGAACAAGACCTCCGCTCAGATCGACGCTGAACTACAACCCTTGCTCGATGCTGGCCGGGTAGCCGAACGCCGGATCGACACGTCGGGAAGGGCACGTACCACCTACGTCCACGCTTCCCTCAACGAAAGAAACGAAAATACGAAAAATGCTGGTAACAGCCATGTTTAGCGTTCGTTCGTCGTACGAACTCAACGAATTAAGGGTGCCCTTTTTTCGTCTTAGTTCGTACCACGTTCGTACCCGAAAATGGGCGCTGACCAGGATCTTTCGTTTAGTTCGTTTAATTCCCGAAGTGACAACAAAATTCCGGTGCACTACACCAAAAGGAGGAACACCTGCATGACCACCCCTGAGCTTGATCCAAACCCGACTCCCGGTGACCGAATGCGCGCAGGTATGGCCGTCCGGGCATGGGTGCAAGACGACCACCGAATGATCGGCTACCTCAGTGCGCAAGCCACCGAAGAACATCGGGGCTATCACTTGCTCGCGGCACTGTGCGCCCAGATAGCCGACATGCTCAAGTTGCGCGGCAATGATGAGGCGATGGAACGGCTGGACCGGGCTATCGCCCGCTATGCCGAAGATGAGCGGAGACGATTGGAGGGCAACGCTTGACCAACAATGGCGTAACCATCTCTTCACCAGCCGAACTCACGGACTTGCACACCATCCTGTTCGGAGACATGTTCACCGCCCTGGTCGTGCTGCTGGCGACCGTGGACAAGCGGGTGCGGTGGCTGGCCGACCACCTTGTCGCCGACCCCGACACCGACCCGACCCGCGTGCTGTGGTTCACGGCCAACTACGGCGCACGCACCTTCCCCGCTCGCATCATCAGCACCGAAGCCGCCAGGTTGACGATCCTCGGCCAGCTTGACGAACTGCACCTATCCGCAACTCAGTTCACCCATTGGAGGACACCATGACCCGCCGCAGGACCGACCCCACGACCGACGCTCAGACACCCGAAACCACCGCCCCAGAGCCACGCACAGCCACCGAATCGGTTGGCGCGGAAGAGGACACCCGACAAGACGTTTCCGAGGCTGAGGACGCCGCCACCGAACAGCCGGCTGCTGATGAGTTGGAGCCGCGTTCGCTTCCCTGGTGGAAGAACCGTGCTCGCACCGCTGAATGGTTGCTGGCCGAAGCCAACGCGCAACGCGACCAACTACAGGCACGTTTGGACACGGTGCAGCAACGCGAAGTTGAGTCGCTGGTGACCGGCACGCTCCACGATCCGAGCGACTTGTTCCGGTTCGGTCCTCCGCTGGCCGAGCTGCTCGATTCGGAGGGGAACGTGGACCCCGAGAAGGTGAACACCGCACTCGCCGCCGTCGTGGCCGAACACCCACACCTCAGCACCCGGCACGGCATCAGCCCCGCCGCACCCGCCAGCATGGTGACGAGTCGCGGCGTGCCCGACCCCACCCAAACGAACACACCAACCTTCAAAGACCTGCTTTCGGGGGCCGTGCGAAACCGGTAAGCTCACCGACAACGGTTGCCTGGCAAGGTAACTCGGCACTTAGCCCGGTTGGGCTGACGTGGGTAGCCGGTCGGCACTCGCGGTAATTGCACAACGACGCTGACTGTCCCCCATGCGGGACGGTCACGCCGTTGTCTTACCGAAGAGGCACGACATGGCATTCCTTAGTGACGCTGCATCAGGCATTCTCACCCCCGAGGAGGTCGGCGAACTCATCGTCCGCCCAATCCAAGACGAATCCGTGGCTATGCGGCCCGAAGTCGCCACCGTCGTCAACACGGCCAGCCCGACATTTCGAATCCCGGTCGTGGACGAGGACGCTGCCGCCGCCTGGGTGCCCGAAGGCAACGACATCGACCTCACCGACCCCACCGTCACCGAAGAGGTCGTCACTCCGCTGAAAGTAGCTGCGCTGGTGAAGGTGTCGAGTGAACTCGCTGAGGACAGCTCACCGGAGGCAACCGAGGTCGTCCGGGCGTCCCTCGCCCGAAGCGTGGCACGCAAGATCGACGCCGCATTCTTCGGCAACACCGTCACCAACGGCCCGTCTGGGTTGCTGTCCCTGAACGACACCCAAACCGTCAGCGCGGGTTCAACACTCACGAATCTGGACTGGGCTATCGCCGCGAAGACTGCTCTCCGCAAGGTAGGTTCCACCGCCACCTCGTTCGTCGCCAACGCGGACACCGTCGCCAGCATCGAATCCCTCAAGACCGAAGCCAACTCGAACCAACCGCTGTTGGCTTCGACCGTTGGCGACGCCACCCGCGCACCGGGCGAAACCGTGTTGGGTGTGCCGTTGGTCGCTGTCGCGGACGGCACGTCGGTCGCTGACGGGCTGATCTGGGCACTCGACAAGGCCAAGGTGTTCGTCGTGCTGCGCCGAGACGTGACCCTCGACGTGTCAAGCGACTACTTCTTTAATAGCGACTCCCTTGCCGTCAGGGTTACCTGCCGGGTGGGCTTCGGCTTCCCGCACCACCAAGCCATTGCGAGGATCGGGATCGGCGGGAGTTAGATTCGGTCGTGGGCCGGTGTTACTCCTTCAGCCATGAGGCACCGACCCACTCATCCCCTGCCCAAAGCCCGCCGCGCCTCCTTCATTCCTCCCACGGCGGTCCTGAAAGGGGATCAACAGCCGCCCCGGCGCGTCGGTTCAGAATTCAGCCGATTCGCCGGGGCGACTGATCCTTTGATGCAAAGTCGACAAGGTTGACAGTCATCCTCGTATCGTTAGCTGCATGAGGGGATGGATAGTCACGGGGGCCACACTGATCGGCGTCCTTTGCGGGTGTTACACGGACAACAGCGGATCGTCATCGTTCACCCCCGGTGAAGTGATCGCAACCAGCGGAGTCCCCTCGGTGTCCGCATCCCCACCGCCGCAACAGAATGCTGTCATCGGTGCAACAATCCGGGCCACAACGGAAGTAACGACGATAGACGCGAGTGGCAACCCCTCCTTCGCTCCCGGCACAGCCGCCTACACTGTCGCGAACTTGCAACCAATCGCCCAGACGAATAGCTACACCGAAGTCACCGGAACCCTCTACTCGGTTGATGTGACGGTCCAGACCATCTCCGGAGTGGTCACCGTGCATCCGTGGAGTTTCGCCTTGCGCACTAGCGACGGCACGAACTTGACGCCCGACCTGAACGCGGTCAGCAACGGGCTACCCGCCACCGACCTGCCGCAAGGCCAGAAAGTGTCCGGTCCTATCGCCGTTGACGTACCACCAGGAAAGTCGATTACGGAAATCGTCCTGACAGATGGATACGGCGGCAGGCAGCTCGGTCGATGGACTGTCGCGTGACCCTGGCCCTTGAGCGTCCGGGTGCCCCGCATAGACGACGACAGCCAAGAACAGAGGGCGACTCCATTCCGGAGTGGATTATCTCACGCCAATTACTAGGTCTCGTGCGGCCTTATCATGCCAACCCTGCATCCGACCAGAGCTATCAAACAGTGGCGATAAGTACACCAGCAAAGCTCCTACGAGGAGAATGAGAGCTCCTACGAACGGGATAACTTGCCGTACAAATGCCGGACCAATGCCGATCACTGCGCCCGTATACTGGTCGACCACTTTTATGCCCACCGCCATTTTCCCGACCGTCGCGCCTCGGAAGGCGATAAATAGCCATTCGTACAACAATATGAAGGCCAGCGCCAGGATGCCCGTTAAGACGAAAATGACGTTCCCAATACCTGAAGATATCTGATAAAAGGCGCCAGCGATCGCCCGAAGGACGACGAGAATCACAACTACAAAAACAAAGTCGATCGAACGAGCGGCCAGACGCCGCCCAATTGAGGCTAGCGGCACCTCCCCCAATCCCCCGATCCGAACAAGGCCGGAAGGGGCTTCGGGCGTGTAACCCCCCTGTGGAGCACGCGGTTGGACTTGCTTGGTGACGGTCGGATTCTTGGCGGCGATTGGAGTCTTGACGGCGGTTGAGGTCTCGACGTTGGAAGCTCGGATGACCTTAAGTTGGTCAGTAGTAAAGCGGTAGCTATGTAACCCCATCGGTCTGAATGCGACCCAGATGTCGACTCCACGAACTTGCTCGACCAAACCGGTTTTTCCGTGGCGCTTGTCGCCTGGCTTCACCACTTGAACTGTGTCACCTATCGTAGGACGACGTTGGGCCTTACCACTCGGGCGATTTTCTATGGTTGGCTGTGTTGGCTTGGTCAATGCGGCTCCGCATTGCCCGCAATAGAGCTGGTCGTCAGGATTCTGATGGCCTTTTGCGCATTTCACCATTGAATTCACCCCTGACATCTCTATAGGTTGTGTTAACCCGCTTCGGACACAGTCGCCCGTAACCACCCCATGCACCGGACGTTAGCAGCCCGGCGCGCCTGCGACCAGATAGAGCAATGCCATGCACGCGCTTCCACGCAAACCCCCAACTAGGCACCCGGGGTGTCCCACTCCCCCGCCGTCTTCCGAAACTCCCACGGCACGGACTGAAGATTCCGCTGGGCGCACGCATATGATGTTGAATTAGACTGTGCCGCAGCCGGTTACGATGGGTGTCATGGTGAAGCGAACACGCGAGGCACAACGTTTGCTTGATGCGTTGGATGCTGAGTTGGCTCGGTCGTCGGAGCGTGCGGGTACGTCGTTGTCGTGGTCGGCGGCTGAGCGTGAGCACCTGGCGATGATCGGGGAGTGCATCGACCGCAAGGTGCATCTTCGGGGCCGGTACGAGAATTGCGACCCGACCGACCACAAGAATCTGTGCCGCTTGTCCACGGAGATAAGGCTGCTCGACAGCACCGTCTCGCGGCTCCTCAAGAACGTCGCCACCGATCTACCGCAACCGATGAGTCCACGGTCGGCGAAAGCACAGAGGGCCGCACTCGCACGCTGGGCGAGGGACAAAGGTGCCGTTAGCTGAACACACCGGGCCGGTCGGGCTGCGCATCCCTGGTCTGTACCGGCGCATCAAGACCTACGAGCTGGCGGTGTCCCTTCGACCCGACCCGCGCCTGGTGATCGGTGACGTGTCCGCTGAGGAACGCGCCGCGCTGGCGTCCCAGGCGTACGCACCCACCGCGCTGAATCAAGTCGAGTCGCTGAGGCACAACCTGCCGGTGACGGTGCCGCGCTGGTACATCGGCGGGCGCTCCTACCCCGAAGTCAACGGCTGGCACCCGTACGACAACCGCCGCGTTGATTTGTTCATTGTGTTCCCGAACGATGACATCAGCCCGCGCTGACGTACGAGGTGAAACAATCACCTCCATGACTGACCCCTGCGCTGATGCCGAACGAGCAATGGAGCAAGCACTACGCCTTATCGCTCAACTCATGCCCAGCACGACCGAAGTCGACATGGGGACCGTCACCGACAACGGTCGCGGATTCGACATCACCGACTTCCGCGCCGACCTACCCGAAGGCTTCATCGTCAACGCCCCACACCTGACCATCCGCACGCGATGATTCGCTAGCGGCCTCGCCTGGGCCGCGCCACGTCCGCGAACGCCGCCCTAATCACGACCCTCTGGTGATCGCTGAGGGGTGGTGCGTCGGCGACCGCCCGCTTGATGTAGTCCCGTTCTTCATCGGTCAGCTCGTCGTATCGGCTCACGTCTCCTCCTGCGTGGCCGCGCCCTCCGCGAGCTTCGATAGTGCCTCGGCAATCTCGGTGTCGCGTTCATCGACCGCCGCCTGATACAGCATCGCCGCCTTGGCGGTCTTGTGCCCGAGACGCCGTTGCGTCTCGGCGGGTGTGGCACCGGCCCGCGCCGCCATCGTGCCGCCGAAGTGCCTCAGCATGTGCATCGTGACGCCCGTGCGCCCGATGGCGTCCAGCGCGGGCCGATAGTAGGAATCGGCGAAGACCTTGTCGTTGAGGTGGCATCCGCCGCGAATGGGTGTGAACAGCAACGCCTCTGGTCGGTCGTCGGTATGGATGTCGAGGTGGTGTTTGAGCGCCGCTCGGATGTGCGGGGGCACCGCGACGGTGCGCACGTTGCTTGCCTTGGTGGTGTCCACTCGGCACCCGCCTTTGTGGGTAACGGCCCGCTCGACGGTGATGGACAAACACCCTGCGCTCACGTCGCGGCGACGAAGCTCGGTGACCTCCCCCCACCGCAATCCGCACCACGCCGTCAGCAACAACAGCGCCTTGTACCGCTCGGGCATCTTGTCGCTGTCGGCCAGCGCCGCCACCTCCGCCACCGACAGAATGACCGGCTGACGCTTCCGCGTGGCGTTCGACGCACCCTTGATTTGGCACGGATTGGTGCTCAGCACGCCGTCGCTGACCGCCGTCTCAAGAATCGAGTGCAACAGCCCGTAGACGCGGGCGTTGCGGGTGGGCTTGTCGGCGTCGAGCGACGCATACCAGCCGCGCACCCGCTCGGCTGTCATGTGGCGAACCTGGACGCTGCCCAGCACCGGCTTGATGTGCAACGCGAACTGTGACTCATACAGGCCACGGGTGCCCGGTTTGACCTTGCGTTCCGCTATCCACCGCTTGCCGAACTCCGCGACGGTCTCCCCCTTCGTCCACCGCTCCACCTCCCGCTCAGCCGGTGGCCGCCAGTCGCCGCCGTCGAGTAACCGGCGTTCCTCGCTGAGCCACCGCTCAGCACTGAGCCGGTCGGCGAAGGTGTGCGGTGCCTTGTGCCTCCGGTTGTCGCGCCCGATGTAGGAGGCTTGCCAGCGCCCCCGTCCTGGTGCGCGCCGCGAGGGAAGACGCCGGAGCGCACCCCACCCTCGCCGCTGTCGTCTCGCCATCTGACCCTTCCCGACTTTGCAATATCTTTGCAATATAGGTTGCGATTCGATGCTACCGCGTGCACTCGGTTGCATGGCCGGAACGGTGGATATGCCCACGTCAGAGGGTGTTTCAGGTGGCCAACGGCCTAGTGGCCCAACCACTTCCGTCAGTTTCGAATCCTGCCGGGGGCACCACTGCCCGAACAACGATTGGTCCGCTACCCTTACTCGCAGGCCAATTCCAGTCCTTCGAGGCGGCGCACGAGGAGGCTCGGTAGCCACCGCCCAATCTCAGCTACTTCGATCTTCGACGTCCGGTCAAGGAGTTGACCAAGCACGATGCGGGCCTCCAATCGAGCGAGCGCCGCCCCGACGCAGAAGTGCGCACCCTTGCCGAATGTGATGTGGTTCTTGCCGGCCGGCCGGTCGAGTCGGAATTCGTCGGGATCATCGAAGTGCGAAGGATCGCGGTTGGCCGCTCCCCATAACAGTAGAAGGCGCGAATGCGCAGGAAGTTCGACACCACACAGTGTGGTGTCGGTGACGACGTGACGATAGTGGCCCCGAAACGGCGGCTCGTATCTCAATACTTCTTCTAGGAACGCGCCCAGCAACTCCGGGTGAGCACGAATTTGCTCTTGGATATCAGGACGAGTCGCCAAAACCCAAGCCGCGGAACCGATTAACGATGCCGTGGATTCGCCTCCCGCGCTGAACAAGATGATCATCATCGCCTGCGCGGTCAGCTCTTCCAGCTCACCCGATGTACACGCGATGGCCAGGTCGCCGAGCAAGTTGTCTTGCGGGTCGGCGGCAGCATGCCGAAACTGATCGGTGATGTAGGCCGCGAGTTCCATCACGGCGATGCCAGCAGCGGCGAGTTGATTTTGGCTGACAAGCCCTTCCACCACCTGCGTCGCTGAATAGCCCCATCGCACGAGGTTGTCGACGTCGGCGTCCGGGACACCGATGATGCGACCCACGACCATCATGGGCAGTCGATTCGCCATGGCGCTCATCCATTCGATGCGCCCATTTCGCACGTTGGCATTCCAGAGCTGCTCGGCTGTTTCAGCGATGAACGGCTCGAAGGCACGGATACGTTTGGCCGCCAACTGCGGCAGCAACGCTTTCCTGTGCACCGCATGCGCGGGCTCGTCGGCGGTGGCCAACACATGGCTCTTTCCGCCCAATCCCTCCATCTCGAAGGTGCCGACCTCGCCACCGGGCTGATACGTCATCGTCGCGGTCAAATTCGACGAGAAGTCTTCGGGTCGAGCGATCGCGTCGTTGACCGCATCCCAACTGCACACCGCGTAGAACCCAGAATCGCCGATCTGATGCACGGGCGCCGTGGACAACATCCGCCGGTAGAGAGGGTAGGGGTCCTGTACGCAATCATCGTCGAACAACTCGATGCCAAGCCGCGTCATGTCTTCACGTTGATCGCAGTCGTCTGCCCACGTCAATCGTCTGCGCACAAGATGAGACCCGTGCTCGGCCCCCCGCGAGGCATCCGTCGCAAGCTGCACTCGCTACCTGCAACGACGTGAGAATCAGCGCCGATTTTGTCTCAGCCTTGAGACGATTAGTATCCTCGATTCGAGGAGGTCACTGTGGTCCGAGACGATTGGCTCCTTGGAGGCGAGCGCCGTACGGCAGCAGCAGACCGTATCTATGCCGCGGCGACCGACCTCGTCTTGCGGGACGGCCTAGACGGCTTCGACATTGATGCCTTGGCCGCCCGAGTGCACTGTTCGCGGGCGACCATCTACCGCTACGCCGGAGGCAAAGCCCAGATCCGCGACGCCGTGCTACTTCGCCTGGCGGCCCAGATCGTCGACTCGGTGCGACGCGCCGTGAACAACTTGAGTGGCGCGGAACGAGTGGTGACGGCGATAACAGTCGCACTCGAACACGTGCGATCAGATCCGATGCGCCAGATGATGATTGGGTTGAGCGCCGGCCGCGATCTGACAGAACTCCCTTCTTCGCCGGTGCTGGGCCGTCTAGCCGCAGACCTCGCCGGCATAACGGACGACGACCCTCAGGCAGCCCAATGGATCGTCCGCGTCGTCATGTCGCTGGCGGTCTGGCCGATCGGCGACACCGAGGTCGAACGCCAGATGGTGGAGCGCTTCGTCGCACCAGCTTTCAACTGACGAGTCCCGTCGGCACAGTGAGCGACTCCCACCACGAACCCAACGGCGACGCCTCGATGGCTCTGTGCCGCATTCGGCGCACCCTGAACCGTCGAGCGAAGCCCACCCGTCGTGTTCTGGACCGTCGAGCGCAGATCACCCGGTGCGTTCGCGCCACCCGGACCACCGGAAGTGCGCCCGTTCCCGATCGTCGTCGGCCCACCCGGGTTCCCATGCCGGTGATGACGTTGAGCCGCGGACGTGTTTCGTTCAACGCGACCATCTGCTGCGCCAGCCCTTTGGCCGCGAGGCCGTAATCATCGGCCGAACGGTTCAGATCGGCAGGCTCGTACGGGTTTCCTTCTCGGCGAACTCCCAGAGCCTTCTGGCGTCGTCGTAATCGCATGCGACGGCACCCCGGCCGCTCAACGTCGGCGCACCCTTCAAGCCGTACCTGCTGTCGATGCCGACATAGCTGCCGGGAGGAATCGGCTCGGTGATGCAGTACAGCGTCGGGGCCGCGCCCGCGTCGAGATCGTTGGCGAGCACCCGCGCCGCCACCTTCACCGCGGCGTGAAACGCGGCCATCGCGGGCTTTTCCGAGACGTTGGACAGATTCGACGCCACCCAGCCGGGGTGTGTCAGGAAGCTGGCGATCGGCGAGCCTGCCTCGCGCAGCCGGCGATCGAGTTCGAGTCCCCACAGCATCACGGCCAGCTTCGAGCGGGCGTACGCAGGGAACGCCGACCATTTGCTGGAGCGCAGATGCGGGTCGGCGAGGTTGATGCTTGCCGACTTGTGGGCATCGGAGCCCACGTTGATGATCTTCGACCGCACCCGCCCGAAGAGCACGTTGGTCAACGCGAACGGTCCCAGGAAGTTGGTGCCGAGGGTGGTTTCGAACCCGTCCACGGTTACGCCGCGGTGCTGCGCGACGAGGCCCGCGTTGTTGATGAGGATGTCGACGTCGCCGTCGAGCAGGTCGGGGAAGGCGCGCACCGACGACTGGTCGGCCAGGTCGAGTTTGACCACCGTCGTGTCGCCGCCCATTTCGGCGGCCCGTTGGGCACCCAACTCGAGGTTGCGCACCGCGAGGATCACATGTGCGCCCGCGCCGACCAGCGCCCGCGCCGTCGCCAGGCCGACGCCGTTGGTGGCCCCCGTGACGATGATCCGGTTTCCGCTCAGATTGCCGAGCCGGCTCGGCGACCAATTCGTAGCCACCGCATGAGGTTAGCGACGGCCCCTGCGCGCGTGATCGTTGACACGACACATCGGTGCTGGTTGTCTACTCGCCGATGAGCGACTCCGCCCGCGAGATCGAGAATCTCGTCTACACCTATGCCGAGCGGATCGACGCCGGCGATTTCGACGGTGTCGGCGCACTGTTCACGCACGGCCGGATCCACGGCGTCGAGAACGGGCCGCCGGAAACGGTTTTCGAGGGCGCAACCCGGGTGCGGCAGATGTTCGAGATGGCCGTGCGCCTCTACGACGACGGCACTCCCAAGACCAAACACCTCACTACCAACGTGACGGTGCACGTCGACGAAGACGCCGGGACGGGCCACGGCAGCGCCTACTACTGCGTCACGCAGTCCACACCCGAACTACCCCTGCAGGTCATCGTGACCGGCCGTTACCGCGACACCTTTCACCGCGTCAACGGCACCTGGTGGTTCGACAGTCGCACCATGTTCATCGACCAGGTCGGCGACACCAGCCACCACCTGAAGTTCTAGGCGGGGACGCCCCGGGCTACCTCCACCACTTCCAGGGCTTGTCCCAGTGTCCTGGCGGCGGCACGCCGGGGAGGTGGGCGATATGCCCCGGTGGCACCTTCGGGACATGGACATGCACTACCGGCGGTCCCGGAATGTGGACATGGCCAGGTCCTGGCGGATCCCAGCGCCAGTCGTCGGCGGCGGCCTGGCTCGCACCGAGGCCGGCAGAGGCGACTCCCAGCGCACCGGCCAACACGGCTCCGGCCGCAAACCTCTTCAATCCTGTCATCGTCATCGTGATTTCCTTTCGGCGATCTGCCCCCGCCGCTGCTATGGACGCTCGGTATTGCTGTCCAACGCGACGCGACCCTCACGACTTCCCCGACGGCTCCATCCTGCCACTGCGGTGGGTACGACCGCCAACCGCCCTACGGCGCGAATTCGTTGACGACCTCGGCAATTTTGCGCACCTGGTCGACGTCCGAACTCGTTGGGATCAGATGAATTTCGTCGGTGCCGATGTCCTCGAACCGGCGCAAGACGTCGAGCAATTCCCGTTCGGTGCCCGCCCAACCGGTCATGGGCGCCATCGCATCGACCACGTCGGCGGGAATCCAGTTCATATAGCGCCGCAGATGCCGATGCACCTGCTCGCGCGGTTGGTCGCCCTCACCGATCGCGAACCAGAACGACGTCGCCAGGTGCGGTGCAGGCTTGCCGGCCTCGGCCCAGGCGCCGCGCGCGACGTCGAACAGTTCGTTCTGCCGGTCGACGTCCAGATCGAGCGTTGTGCCAGCCAGCCCGTCGGCCCACTGCGCGGCGCTGCGCACGGTCTTCGGCCCGATCGTGCCGACCAACAGTCTCGGACCGCCGGACTGCACCGGCGCCGGGCCGACCGGCAGGACGGATTCGGTGACCTTCTCCCCCGCCCAGACCCTGCGCATCACCGCGACGCGATCGGCCATGCCCCGCATGGTCTGGCCGGCCGGGTCCGCGCCGACCGCACGGTAATCCTCTTCCCTACCGCCGACGCCGAGACCGACCGTCAACCGCCCGCCGCACAGCAGGTCGCCGGTGGCCAGCGCCTTGGCCAGCATCACGGGGTCGTGCAGCTGAGGGACCACCACGGTGGTCACCAGGCGGACCCGATCTGTCCACGCGGCGACCGCGCCGAGCAGCGTCAGCGAGTGCGGGTTGTCGAACGCGATGCGCTCGCCCCAGCACAGCGACGAGAAGGGTCCGCCGTCGATTACCCGAGCCCACGTCTGAAGCGTCTCGGCATCAAGGTCTGCTTCCATGACAGGCAGCGTCATCCCGATTTGCACGACGGCGATTCTGGCACGGCTGGCAGCATGGGGGCATGGCGATCACCACCACGTCCGTCGCGCACATCCGGCTGACCGTCACCGACATCGAGCGGTCGCGCGAGTTCTACGAAGCCGTGTTCGGCTGGAGCGTGTACATCGAGCTTCCGGAGGGCGCCGACGTGGCAACCCGCCAGGCGCTCAGCTTCCTGTACGGCGGCGTCATCTACGACCTCGGTGGTGTGCTGGTGGGCCTGCGACCGGCGGCGGTGGGCACCGACACGTTCGACGAGAACCGCCCGGGCCTCGACCACGTCGCGTTCCGGTTGACCAACAAGAGCGAACTCGACTCCGCGGAAAGCCATCTCGACGCTCTCGGCATCGCGCACGAACCGATCAAGGACATCGGTCCGATGTACATCCTGGAGTTCCGCGACCCCGACAACATCGCGCTGGAGTTGACCGCCCCGAAGTGACCGGTCAGGCGAGTCCGCGCATGATGTCGGCCACCGAACCCGGCCTTGCCTCGCCGAAACCGGTGCCCGCCCACACGTTCACCCCGTGGGGATCGCCCGCCCGCACGGCCGCGGCCCGCATCGGGCTGGTCAGGTAGTGCACCTCGGGGTATCCCAACGGCGCCTCGTCTTCGTGGTCGTCGACGAAGCGGTTGCGCAGGCCGCGTGCGTAACGACCCGAGAACGCCTTCGTGACCACGGTTTCGGTGAATCGGCGATCCTGCAACGCCGCACGGTGCACGGGGCTGCTGCCCGCTTCGTCGGCGAGCAGAAACGCGGTGCCGAGTTGCGCGGCCACCGCGCCCGCGCGCCGCACCCGCGCGACGTCCCGGGCGGTCATCAGACCGCCCGCCGCGACGACGGGCACGTCGACGTTGGCGATCACCGAAGCCAGCAGTTCGTCCAGCGGGACCTCTGACGGCCGCGCCGTCGGGTCGAACGTGCCGCGATGACCTCCGGCACCGGGGCCCTGCACGGCGACCGCATCGATGCCGCGGGCCACCGCCTGCTGCGCTTCGGCGAGCGTGGTCACGGTGCCGACCGTGGTGATGCCGGCCGCGCGCAACCGCTGTATCTCCTCGGCGCTGGGCAGACCGAAGGTGAACGACGCCACCGCGGGCTTGAGGTCGGCCAAGACGTCGATCTTGGCCGCCCAGGCGTCGTCGTCGAACCGGGGCTCACCGAGCGTGGCGCCGTAGCGTTCGGCGTCGCGGGTCAGCGCCTGCGCATAGCGGGCGATCATCTCGGGATCGGCGGCGCTGGGCTGCGATGCGAACAGATTGGCACCCACCGGGCCGGTCGTCAGCCGCTGTGTCGCACTGAGACGTTCGCCGAATACCTCAGCCGTTAGGTAACCGGCGGCGACGAAGCCCAAGCCGCCCGCATTGGTTCCCGCGGCGGCGAGTTGCGGAGTGGAAGGGCCGCCCGCCATCGGGGCCACGATGACGGGATGCTCAAGGTCCCCGAAGTCGAACGTCACGCGTCCATCGTGCATCGTTGTCGGCGCGCCACCGCGGTGGTTGACTGAATCGGTATGGCCATCACGTTCAACCACACCATCGTGGCCTCGAAAGACCGCGAGGAATCGGCCCGGTTCTTCACCGAGTTGTTCGGGTTGCCCCCTGCCAGGGAGTTCGGCCACTTTCTGGTCGTGGACCTGGCGCACGACGCCAGCCTCGATTACGCCCAGGTCGGCGCGGACGAGGACATCCGTCCGCAGCACTACGCATTCCTGGTGTCCGAGGACGAGTTCTCCGAGATCTACGACCGCGTCCTGGCGCGGGGCCTGCAGCACTGGGCAGATCCGCGGGGCATGCGCCCGGGCGAGATCAACCACAACGACGGCGGTCGCGGTGTCTACTTCCAGGACCCGGCGGGCCACTATCTCGAGATCATCACCCGGCCCTACGGTTCCGGCGCGAACTGACCCGCGCCAAGGACGCTAGTTCAGCGAGTGTCCCCGCCTGGTCTCCTGATCGCGGTAGTCGTCGGCGAGCTTGCGGACGTGCTTGGGCAGCGCATCGGCGGCCACGTCGGCGATGCTCGTCTGCTCGAGCACCGATCGCATGCTTGCGCGCAGTGCACGCCAGACATCGGTCAGCGGCGTCGTCGGGCCCGTATAGGGCAGATCTCCCAGTCCGATGTCACGAACGCTGGCCAGCGGACCGTCGATGCAGCGCAGCACGTCGGCGATGCTGATGTCTTTCGCCGGGCGGGCCAACTCGTAGCCGCCTTCGCGGCCGCGGTGGCTGCGCACGAGTCGATCGGTGCGCAGAGCGGACAGGATGTCGACGAGGAACTGCGGAGGAATGCCCTGCGCCTTGGCCAGGTCGTCGGTGGTGACGAGGACACCGTCGTCGGCGGTGGCCAGTTGCACCATCGCGCGGACGGCGTACTCCGCTTTGGCCGACATACGCATCTGAAGGATTCTGCCACTGACCGCGTGCACGTCCCGGTTGGTACGTTCGGCAGCTATGGCGGGTGAGGGTTGGCGGGCACTGGTCGACGGGATGCGCACGGCCGGGGAGATGCTGGCCGAGTTCACCGAAGGGCTCGACCCGAGCGAACAGGCCGACGGCCAGCGGGCACTGACGCGGGCCCTCAACAATCTGCTGGGCCGCCTCGAAGTCGACCGCGATCGTCCGGAACTGGTGCCGTTCAACGGGTGGCGGGAGAAGTTCTTCATGGACAATCCCGACTTCCGGTATTGGATCACCGACATTCGCGACGACCGGACCTACCGAATCTCGGGCAACGTCGGAGACTCGGTGTACCAGTCGATCACGGTGTACAGCGGGACCGGTGTGGCCGACGCGGCAGCGGTCGCACGCCTTCAGACCGGCGACCTGGAGATCGACTCCGACGGGAAGTTCACCGCCACGCTGGCGGACCTGCCGCCGGGGTCGTCGTCGGTGTGGGTGCGCTATGCGCATCACAGCTCGGATCCGGCAAGCCCCGGCTGGTGCCACATCGAGGTACTCGACGCCGACGACACACCCCCTTCCCCCACTGATCTGGACCGCGCGCTCTCGCGGCTGGGCACCGTGATCGCCAACGTGCCCAAGGTTTTCGAACTGTCGACAGCCGCCGACTTGAAAGCACCGAACGCCGTGCGGCACTGGTCGGCGGTGGCCGGGGGCGCGGCGTTCACCGAGCCGGGCATCCACTACGTTCGCGGCGCGTGGCAGTTGGCCGACGGTGAGGCGTTGGTGCTCGAAGGCTCGGTACCGGCGTGCCGGCACTGGAACATCGTGCTGTACAACCGCTTCCTCAACTCCCTGGACCACCGTCACCGCACCGTCACCCGTACCGCGGCCTCGACCACGCTGACCGACGGCAGGTTTCGGTTCGTGCTCGCGGCGGAGAATCCGGGCGTCGACGGCTACGACTGGCTCGACACCGAGGGCCGGCCCTTCGGGCTGTTCGTCCTGCGGTTCCTCCACCCCGTCGGAGAACCTGAACTACCCGCCGCGCGCCGGATCCGGCTGGAGGAGCTGCGATGACGTGGCGGCCGCCGCGGCGCACCGAAGTGGCCGAGCAGATCTACACCGAGGCCGCCAAAGACCGGGCCGAGAATCCGCACCGTTACCGGTTCGACGCGCAACGTGTGGTCGAACGGGCGTGCCGGCGTGGCGAATACACCCCTGAGCAGTTCGCGCCTGGATGGGCCGACGGGTTGGACGCCTTCCTGGGCTCGGCCGAGCAGGACGGCAGGCTCAACGCCGTCGGCATCCGGATGGCGCTGCAGTCGGCGACCGGAAGGCTGCTCGCGGGTGCGCGGATTGCGCAGTGCCGTGCTGCGCGGCGCGATCTGTGCGACGTCGCGTTGCCCCCGCCGATCGTGATCATCGGCGGGTGGCGCACCGGCACGACGTTTCTGTTCCGCCTGCTGGGCACCGACCCTCGTCTGCACGCACCGCTTCCGGCCGAATTGGTATCGCCCTGGCTGTTCGTCGGCCCCGACCGTCCCAACCCCGTCGAGGTGGGCGCGACGGCCAGCCAGTTGCTGCATACGCTCAACCCGGACATGGCGATCGTGCATCCGTCCGGCCCATCGTTGCCCGAGGAGTGCGTGCTTGCCATGGGCACCGATCTGCGCAACTGGGGTTTCACGTCGATGATGCGGCTGCCAGGCTACGCCGATTGGCTTGCCGCGCAGGACTTCACCGCGCCCTACGCACGCTACCGAGAGATACTGCAACTGCTGGCCCGCCACGACGACCGTCGATTCGTGCTCAAGGCTCCCGCGCACACCGCCGAGTTGGACCACTTGATCGAGACGTTTCGGGGGCTGGTGGTGGTGCAGATCCACCGCGACATCGTGTCGACGCTGACCTCGGGTGCAAGCCTGTTCGCGGTGTACCGCAGCACCTACAGCGACGATGTCGACGCGTTCGAGGTGGGCCGCCAGCAGGTCACGCAGAGCGAGCTGTGGTTCCGGCGTGCCCTCGAGGTGCGCGACCGGACGCCGGCGCATGCGGCCACGTTCGTCGACATCGACTACCGAGACTTGGTGTCGTCACCGAAAACAGCGCTGGAGCAAATCTATTCAGCTGCCGGAATGGCACCACCCGACGATCTCGACGCATTCGTCGATCAGTACAACCGCGCCAATCTTCGCGACGCGAAGGGCCTGCACCGTTACTCCCCGGAGGAGTTCGGGCTGGTGCCCGATGAGATCCGGGAACGGTTTGCATTCCTGGACTAGGGTTTCGGGCTGGGTTTTCGGGCTGGGTTTCGGGCTAGTCAGCCGCGGTGACCCGCAGCACCGCGTCGGCCAGTTCGGGCCGGCACACCACCAAGTCGGGCAGTAGCGGATCGCGGCGGTTGTAGGACAGCGGCGAGCCGTCGATTCGTGAGGTGTGCAGCCCGGCGGCGCGGGCGACGGCGACGGGGGCTGCCGAGTCCCACTCGTACTGGCCTCCCGCATGCACATAGACATCCGAGCGTCCCTGCACGACAGAGGCGACCTTCGCTCCGGCAGAGCCCATGTCGACCAGCGTGCCGCCCAGCGCGTCGCGCACCGCGAGCGCGATGGCCGGAGGCCGCGTGCGCGACACAACGATTCGGGGCGTCTCGGGTTTCGGCGGGGGCGGCGTGACCGTCGGGGTGGCCAGCGTCATGCCCTGCGCCGGGAGCGCAACGGCCCCGGCTACCAGTCCTCCTGCCTGCCAAAGGGCAACGTGCACCGCCCAGTCGTCGCGTCCGAGTTCGGAGAATTCCCGGGTGCCGTCGAGGGGGTCGACGATCCAGACACGTTCGGCGGTCAGGCGCACCGGGTCGTCGGCGCCCTCCTCCGACAGCACCGCGTCGTCTGGGCGCTCCGTCGCCAGCGCTTCGGTCAGGAAATCGTGGGAGCGTTTGTCCCCGGCAGCCTTTCGCTCAGCGGCGGTCGCGTCAGCGAGCTCGTCCCGGACGTCGAGCAGAAGCTTTCCGGCCGCCGTGGCCAGCCGGGCGGCGAGATCATGATCGCTCACTGCCGACTTTCCAGCAGTGCGATCACCATCTGAGCCAGGTCCTCGGGATCGCGTTCGGGTGTCAGGCGCAGGTCAGGATTCTTCGGCCGCTGGTAAGGGCTGTCGATGCCGGTGAAGTGGGTGATGTCACCAGCACGGGCCTTGGCGTACAAGCCCTTCGGATCGCGTCGCTCACAGTCCTCCAGCGGGGTGTCGCAGAACACCTCGAAGAAGTCGAGCCCGGCCTCGGTGGTGACCTTTCGAGCCAGGGCCCGGTGCTCCTCGAGTGGGCTGATCGCGGGCACCAGCACTACCTGTCCGGAGTCGGCGAGGATCGCCGCGACGTGGGCCAGCCTGCGCTGGTTCTCGGCGCGGTCGGCCATCGAGAAACCGAGGTCGGCGTTGAGACCGTGACGCAGGTTGTCGCCGTCGAGAACATAGGCGGGAACGCCCTTTTCGATCAGTTTCTGCTCGACGAGCATCGCCACCGACGACTTGCCGGAGCCCGACAGGCCGGTGAACCACACGGTCCTGCCCTTGCTCAGCCGGTCCTCGGCCTTGCACAGCGACTCGTGCCGGACGGTGTTGGGGCTCGAGGTGCGGGCGGTCACCTGCGGCAGGATCATGCCGGCGGCGACCGTGCCGTTGGTGTTCGGGTCGATGAGGATGAACGAGCCGGTGGTCGCGTTGCGGCTGTACTCGTCGAGCAGCAGCGGCTGTTGTGTGCGCAGCGAGATGCGGCCCAGCTCATTGAGTTTGAGCGCGGTGACGTCCTTGTCCCGGTGCAGCGTGTTGACGTCGAGGCGGTAGTCCAGCGCCGTGACCCGCGTCCGCGTGGTGCGGGTGGTGTGCTTGATGACGTAGTCGCGGCCGGGTTCCAGCGCGGAGCCGTCGGCCATCCAGCAGACGGTGGCATCGAACTCCTGCGCCACCCGCGGCTGGTTGTTCGGACGTGCGATGAGATCGCCGCGCGAGATGTCGATGTCGTCGGTGAGGCTGATCGCCACCGCCATCGGAGGAAAGGCCTCATTGATCGGGCCGCTGGGCCCCTCGATCGCCGCGATCCGTGACGTCAGGCCCGCGGGAAGCACGACGACCTCGTCGCCGACCTTCATCACGCCGCCGGCGACGGTGCCCGCATAGCTGCGGTGGTCGTGATGTTCCAGGGATTGCGGGCGGATCACGTACTGAACCGGGAATCGCACGTCGACGAGGTTGCGGTCGCCGGCGATGTAGACCTCTTCGAGGTGGTTCAGCAGCGGCGGGCCCTCGTACCACGGGGTGTTGTCGGATTTGGTGACGACGTTGTCGCCGTTGAGTGCCGACAGTGGGATCGTCGTCACGTCGTGGATGTCCAAGCGGGCGGCGAAGTTATGAAAGTCGTCGCGGATCTTCTCGAAACGCTCTCTGTCCCAATCGATCAGGTCCATCTTGTTCACCGCGAGCACGATGTGCCGAATGCCGAGCAGCGATGCGAGGAACGCGTGGCGCCGCGACTGCTCGAGCAGGCCGTGGCGCGCGTCGACCAGGACGATCGCCAATTGCGCGGTGGACGTACCGGTCACCATGTTGCGGGTGTACTGGATGTGGCCCGGGGTGTCGGCGATGATGAATTTGCGCTTGGGCGTTGCGAAGTAACGGTAGGCGACGTCGATCGTGATGCCCTGCTCACGCTCGGCCCGCAGGCCGTCGGTCACCAGCGCCAGGTCGGTGTAGTCGTGACCGCGTTCCTTGGAAGTCCGCTCGACAGAGGCCAGTTGGTCTTCCATGACGGCCTTGGAGTCGAACAGCAGCCGTCCGATGAGGGTCGACTTGCCGTCGTCGACGGAACCCGCGGTGGCGATCCGCAGCAGCGTCGCGGCGGGCCGGGTGGTGGGCCGGGTGGTGGGCCGCTCGGTGGTGCGAGTCATCAGAAGTAGCCCTCTCGCTTACGGTCTTCCAT
>NZ_NKCO01000034.1:0-47577 GCF_002245615.1 Mycobacterium neumannii
CCGCAGGCGTGGTGGGTGGGAGAACCGCAGGCGTGGTGGGTGGGAGAACCGCAGGCGTGGATGTCACCGTCGTCGGCAGCGGACCCAACGGTTTGGCGGCAGCCGTCGTCTGTGCCAGGGCCGGGTTGTCGGTGCAGGTGTTCGAGGCGCAGCCGACCCTCGGAGGTGGCGCCCGCACTCTTGCCGACCCGGAGTTTCCCGGCGTCTCCCACGACATCTGTTCGGCCGTTCACCCGCTCGCGCTGGCGTCGCCGTTCCTGGCCGAATTCGACCTGCCCGCTCGTGGCGTGAGCCTGCGGGTACCCGAGGTCTCCTACGCCAATCCTCTTCCCGGGGCGCGCGCCGCGATCGGTTACCACGACCTCGACCGGACCGTCGCGGAGCTCGAGCACGGGCACTCATGGCGCAGGTTCTTCGGCCCCATGGTCGAACGCGACGACGCCGTTCTCGATCTGCTGCTCGGCGACAAACGCTCAGTCCCGAGCAACCCGATCGCCGCGGTCCAGGTGGCGAGCCGGCTGCTCGAACAGGGCACGCCCGCGTGGGGCGCACTCAAGGGTGACGATGCGCGCGCATTGTTCAGCGGCGTTGCCGCACATGTGATTTCGCAAATTCCGTCGTTGGTGTCGGCGGGCGGGGGCCTCATGTTGGCCACGCTCGCACACACCGTCGGCTGGCCCATCCCCGTCGGCGGAAGCCAGGCCATCGTCGATGCGCTGATCTCGGACCTCCGTGCTCACGGTGGTGTGATCACGGCCGGCCAGGAGGTCACCGAACCACCCGAGGGTGTCGCACTCTTCGACACCGCACCCACCGCGCTGGCCCGCATCTACGGCGACAAGCTGCCCCGCCGCTATGCAAAAGCCTTGCAGCGATATCGATTCGGCCCCGGCGTGGCCAAGGTCGACTTCGTGCTCTCCGAGGATGTGCCGTTCACCGACGAGCGGTTACGACAGGCGCCCACGCTGCACATGGGTGGCACCCGCGAGCAGATGGCTCACGCCGAACGCGAGATCGCCGCAGGGCGGCACCCCCAGTGGCCGATGGTGCTCGCCGCGCAGCCACACCTGGAGGATCCCGGCCGCATCGACGCCCAGGGCCGCCGGCCGTTGTGGAGCTACGCGCATGTCCCGAATGGATCGACCGTCGACCAGGCCGAGCGGGTCACCGACATCTTCGAGCGCTTCGCGCCCGGCTTCCGCGACATCGTGGTGGCCGTGCGATCCGTTCCCGCCGCACGCCTGGCCGACCACAACGCCAACCTGGTCGGCGGCGACATCGGCGTCGGCGGCAACACCCTCGTTCACGCGCTCGCGGGTCCGACCCCTCGACTCAACCCCTGGACCACACCCATCTCCAAGGCGTACCTGTGCTCGTCGGCCACGCCGCCCGGGGGCGGGGTGCACGGCATGGCCGGTTATTTCGCCGCGCGCACGGTGCTGCGGCGCGAGTTCGGCATCAAGACGATGCCTGCACTGTCTCCCTGAGCCCGGAACCCGGTACGTATCGATGCAAATTCGATGCGTAGGTGCGGCGAGAAGGGGTACCCCGGTTGAGTTCGACCGATTCGGGTACCTGTCATCGCATCGAGTGAAGGGAACGCTGCTTGAGCGGGATCAACGGAAACACGCAGACCCCGCTCCTGTCGGTGTCAGACCTCACCGCTCCCCCCAGAGGGCTCATGACCACGGCATTTCCGGTATGGCGCGACGCCATACGCAGTGAGGTGCTTCGGTCACTGGCCGATTTCGTCAAGACACGCTGCGCCGACGACCTCAAGTCGGCCGGAGTCGATCTCGCCGCCGACGTCCTGCAGGATTTCGTCGACGGCGGAAAGTGCGTCCGCTCGACTTTCGTCTACCTGGGCTGGTTGTCCAACGCCGACGACGATCCCGGTGCGCTGCGGGCGGCGGCGAGCTTCGAGTTGCTGCATGCGTTCGCCCTGCTGCAGGACGACGTGATGGACGGCTCCGCGCTGCGCCGCGGGCGACCCTCTGCTCATGTCAGGTTCGCGCAGTGGCACCGCGAGCGGGCAATGTCGGGTTCACCCGAACGTTTCGGCGAGGCCGCGGCCGTCCTTCTCGGTGATCTGTGCCTGGTGTGGGCTGCACAGATGCTGCGGGAAAGCGGTGTCGGCGAGGCTGCGCTGGCGCGCGGCTGGCACAGATACGACTTGATGCGCACCGAACTCGCCGTCGGCCAGTTCGCCGACCTGGTCAACGACGCCGCCGAATTCCCCGAGTGGGAACGGGTTCTCGACGTGATGCGGCGCAAGTCCGGCAACTACACCGTGCGCAGACCGCTCGAGATCGGCGCCGACATGGCCGGATGCGCGCCGGGTGTGCTGATGTTGCTCGGCCAGTACGGCGAAGCGGTCGGTGAGGCCTTCCAGTTGCGCGACGACGTCCTCGGCATCTTTGGGTCTCCCGAGATCACCGGTAAGCCGGCAGGCAGTGACCTCTTCGAGCACAAGGCGACCAGCGTCGTGGTGGCCGCCTACGGCCTCGCCGACGCGAACCATCGCCGCGAGCTCACCCACCTGATGAGTGCCTCTGATCTGGATCACGAGGACATCCGCCGGTGGCGCGAGCTGATCGTCGCGACCGGCGCACTGGAATGGGTTGAACAGCTGATCGATTCGCGGCTCAACCGCGCACTCGAGCTGATCGACACGAGGCAACTGGACCCGTTGATCCGCACCGCGCTGGCCGACATGGCCGCCGCCTGCACCGAACGGGCCGCGTGATGCGCACCGTCGCGGGCCGCACCGACCACGTCGTCGTGGTCGGCGCAGGACTGTCGGGACTGTCGGCGGCGCTACAGCTCGCCGGGCGCGGCCGCACCGTCACGGTCCTCGAACGCGGACGCCATCCGGGTGGGCGCGTCGGTCGCGCCGACATCGGCGGCTACCGCCTCGACACCGGGCCGACCGTGCTGACGATGCCCGACATCATCGACGACGCGTTCGCCGCCGTCGGCGAGAACACCGCGGACCGACTGGACCTGATCAACGTCGATCCCGCCTACCGCGCGTCGTTCGCCGACGGCAGCTCGCTGCACGTGCGCGCCGAAGCCGACGCGATGGCCGCCGAGATCGAGGGCTTCGCAGGCCGCGACCAGGCGGACGGCTATCTGCGCCTTCGCGATTGGCTGGCCAAGCTGTACCGCGTCGAGTTCGACGGGTTCATCGCCGCGAACTTCGACTCACCGCTGTCGCTGCTGACACCGCAGCTCGCCCGGCTGACCGCCATCGGCGGCTTCCGGCGCTGGGACAGGATGGTGCGCCGCTTCATCAGCGATGAGCGACTGCAGCGGGTGTTCACCTTTCAGGCGTTGTACGCCGGTGTGCCGCCGCACCGGGCGCTGGCGGTGTACGCCGTGATCGCCTACATGGACACGATCTCCGGCGTGTACTTCCCCCGCGGCGGTGTGCGCGCGTTGCCCGACGCGCTGGCCGCGGCCGCGACCGATGCCGGCGTCGAGTTCCGTTACGATTCGGCGGTTTCGGCGTTGGAGCGCACGGGCGACCGGGTGGTCGCGGTGCATACCGAGGGCGGTGACCGGATCACTGCCGACGCGGTGGTGCTGACCACCGAACTGCCCGACACGTACCGGCTGCTCGGTCGCACGCCGCGGCGTGCGCTGCCGCTGCGGCCCGCCCCGTCGGCGGTGGTGGCCCACGTCGGCTGCCGCACCGTGGGCCCGGACGTCGGACACCACACGATCGTTTTCGGCGACGAGTGGCGCAAGACGTTCACCGACATCATCGACGACGGGCGCGTGATGTCGGATCCGTCGCTGTTGGTGACCCGCCCCACCGCCGGGGACCCGTCGCTGGCGCCGGCAGGCCGGGACCTGCTGTACGTCCTCGCCCCCGCGCCCAATCTGGCAGTGGGACACATCGATTGGGCATCGACGCGCGACGATTACGTGCGCCAGATGATGGACGTGGTGAGCTCACGGCTCCCGCAGGTGGGGGTCGACCCCGAGGTGCTGCACGTCGTGGATCCCGCGGACTGGGCACGTCAGGGAATGGCCGCCGGAACTCCGTTCGCGTTGGCCCATACGTTCGGCCAGACCGGCCCCTTCCGTCCCGCCAACACCGTTCGCGGCGTCGCCAACGTGGTGTTGGCGGGGTCGTCGACCGTTCCGGGAGTCGGCGTTCCGACCGCGCTGCTGTCGGGGCGGCTGGCGGCCGACCGAATCACCGGCCTGCCAGCCCGGCGGGCCCGTAGCCAGGTGGTGCAAGCATGATCGGTTCCGAACTCGACGCCGCGGGCGTACACGACCCGACACTTCGCGACGCCTATCGCCGCTGCCGCACGATCAACGCCGAACACGGCCGCACCTTCTTTCTGGCCACCCGGCTGCTGGCGCCCGAACAGCGTCCCGCCGTGCACGCGCTGTACGGCTTCGCCCGCCGCGCCGACGACATCCTCGACGACTTCGATCCCGTCATCAGCATGAATGAGCGCGCCGATCAGCTGCAGCGCCTGGCCACCCAGCTGTTCAACCGGCTCGCGCAGGGCAGCTGCGACGACGGGGATCCGTCGCTGGCCGCGGTGGTGCACTGCGCCCGGCGGTACGGCATCCCGTGGGAGCTGTTCGACGACTTCCTCGGCTCCATGCGCATGGATCTGAGCGTCACCGACTATCCCGACCGGGCCGCCCTCGATCGCTACATGTACGGCTCGGCCGAGGTGATCGGTTTACAGCTTCTGCCCGTACTCGGCACCGTCGGCCCACGCGAGGAGGCCGCGCCGTATGCGGCGGCACTGGGAAAGGCGTTCCAGCTCACCAATTTCCTGCGTGACATCGACGAGGATCTCGAGCGCGGCCGGGTCTATCTGCCGGCCGACGAACTGGCCGCACACGGGGTCGACCGAGATGTGTTGACCTGGTGCCACGAGAACCGTCGCACCGACGCAAAGGTGCGCCGGGCGCTGGTGGAACAACACGCCATCAACCGGCGCGTGTACGACTTCGCACGGCGCGGCATCGCTCATCTGAGCCCGCGGTCGCGCCCGTGCGTGTCAGCGGCGCTGACCCTGTACTCCGAAATCCTCGACCGTATCGAGCAAATCGACTTCGCCGTGTTCAGCCAGCGCGCCACCGTGGGCACCGGTCGCCGCATCCGCGTCGGGTGCGCCGGACTGGTCAAGGCGTGGAGGGCGCGTCGTCAGGAACCCAAGGCGTGACGATGGACAACTGGCATTACCTGTTGGTTCTGGCCGCGTGCCTGGTGATCACCGCGCCGTTGGAGATCTTCGGCGACGGCGTTTACCGGCAGGCGCGCCGGGCCGCGGCCGCGATTCTGCCCGTGGCCGCGGTGTTCGTGCTCTGGGATGTGATCGCCATCTTCGCCGACGTGTGGACCTACAACTCGAATTACGTCACTGGGATCGACATCCCCGGCGTGATGCCGATCGAGGAACTGCTGTTCTTCATCGTGATCCCGCTGTGCGGATTGTTGACCTACAACGCCGTCACCACGATCCTGACGTGGTTGCAACGGACGCGGGATCGTGTGGAGCAGGCCAAATGACCGGACTCGGCTACACGGTGCCCGCCGTGCTCGGGGTGATCACCGTGTGCGCCCTGGAATTGGGCGTGCTTCGCACCGGGCTGTTCCGCAAGCCCGCGTACTGGATCTCGATGGCGATCGTGCTCGGTTTCCAGATACCGGTCGACGGTTGGCTCACCAAGCTCAGCGCGCCGATCGTCATCTACGACGAACGGCACACCAGCGGCATCCGGTTCCCGTTCGACATCCCGGTCGAGGACTTCCTTTTCGGCTGGGCGCTGGTCACCGCGGTGCTACTGCTGTGGGAACGGCAGCGGCTGCGCACACAGAGGAGGAACGCGCCGTGAAAGTCAATGCGGGCCGTGACGCCGGTGACCCCGCTGATGTCCCCGCCGCGTTCGACGAGGGGGCACCGGCCTACGACACGCTGGTCGACTCCAATCCCGGATACCATGAGCACCTTCGTATTTCGGCACAGCGGATGCGGTTGCCCGATGACGGTCGCGGTCTGCGGTTGCTGGACGCCGGCTGCGGCACCGGCGCGTCCACCGCGGCGCTGCTGTCGGTGGCGCCGCACGCCGAGATCGTCGGCGTCGACGGCTCTGAAGGCATGCTGGCCGAGGCGCGGGCCAAACAGTGGCCCGACTCGGTGCGGTTCGTCCACAGCCGCATCGAGGACCTCGCCGCCGCCGGCGTCAGCGGTCCCTTCGACGGCATCTTCGCCGCCTACCTCATCCGCAACCTGCCCGACCCCGACGCGCAACTGCGCGAGTTCCGCACGCTGCTGCGCCCGGGAGCGACGCTGGCGGTTCACGAGTACTCCGTGCGCGACTCGCGGCTGGCGACCGCGGTGTGGAACGCCGTGTGCGCCACCATCATCATTCCGAGCGGGCGTCTCCGCAGCGGTGACGCCTCGCTGTACCGGTACCTGCGGCGCAGCGTGAACCGCTTCGACGGTGCCGCGGACTTTCGGGATCGCCTGCGCCGCAATGGCTTCACGGCCGTACACAGCGAGACGATGCCGGGTTGGCAGCGCAACATCGTGCACACGTTCCTCGCCGAGGCGCCCCGATGACCGACCCGCAACGCATCACCCACCCCGCACCGCCGCCCGACGCGGGGGTGCCTTTCGACAAACGGCACGTGGTCGTCGTCGGCGGGGGCATCGCGGGCCTGGCCGCGGCCACCGGTCTCGCCGAACGCGGTGTGAGCGTCGATGTCCTCGAACGCGAGACGTACCTCGGGGGTCGTGTCGGTGGGTGGACCGATTCGCTCGACGACGGCTCTCCGGTCGCCATGAACCGCGGCTTCCACGCCTTCTTCCGCCAGTACTACAACCTTCGAAACCTGTTGCGCCGCATCGATCCAACGTTGGGCATGCTCACCGCCGTCTCCGACTACCCCCTGGTCGACGCGCACGGTAGACGCGACACCTTCCGGGGCCTGCCGCAGACGCCACCGTGGAATGCGTTGGCTTTCGCGCTGCGCAGCCCCACCTTCCGGCTTCGCGACCTGGTGCGGCTCAACGCCCGCGCCGCAGCGCCCTTGGCCGCGGTGTCGGTCCCCGAGATCTATGACCGTCTGGACCATGTCGACGCCGACACCTTCCTTCGCGACATCAACTTCCCCGAACCCGCTCGCCACCTGGCCTTCGAAGTCTTCTCGAGAAGCTTCTTCGCCGAGCCGACCAACCTCTCGGCCGCCGAACTGGCAACAATGTTCCACATCTACTTTCTGGGCTCCAGCGAGGGCCTGGTGTTCGACGTCGCAGGTGCGAACTTCGACACGGCGCTGTGGGAACCGCTGCGCGCGTACCTGCAATCGCTGGGAGTTCGCATCCACACCGGTGTGTCGGTGACCGAGGTACGCACCGCTGACCGGTTCGCGGTGCACTCCGACGGCGGCGACCCGCTCGAGGCCGACGGGGTGGTACTGGCCACCGATGTCTCCGGCCTGCAGCGCATCGTCGGTCAATCGGCATCGCTCGGCGACGACGAATGGCGGTCCCGGATCGCCGCAATGGGCACGGCCGCACCGTTCGTCGTGCAGCGACTGTGGTTGGACCGGCCCGTCGATCCGGACCGTGCGGCATTTCTCGGGACGGGCGGCCGACCGCCGCTGGACAATGTGAGCGTGCTGGACAGGTACGAACGGGAGGCGGCGACGTGGTCGCGCCGAACCGGCGGCTCGGTGGTGGAGCTGCACGCGTACGCGGTGACCGACGGAAAAGACGACGTGCTCGAGCGGTTACCGGTGCGGATGGCCGAACTGTATCCCGAAACCGCCGATGCGAAGATCGTCGGCGAACGGGTGCTGTGCCGTCAGGACTGCCCGCGTTTCGCCCCCGGTGACTTCGAACGCCGCCCCACCGTCTCGACGCCGCAGCCCGGCCTGGCACTGGCCGGTGACGGTATACGCATCGACCTGCCGGTCGCGCTGATGGAGCGGGCCGCCACCACCGGATGGTCGGCGGCCAACCTGCTGCTCAAGCGCTTCGGCCTCACCGGCCACGACCTCCAGACGGTACCCACCCAGGGTCGCTTCGCCCCCCTGCGGCGACTGGCCGAAAGGCAGTACGCATGACCATGCTCGCCGAACTCAAGGCACGGTTGGCGAAAACCACGCCGTTCCAATTGCTTCCGCGCACCACGTGGTCCGGCCAGCAGCCGACGTACGACGATGCCAAACCGTCGCTGATCCACAGCGCGCTGCGCCGCTCACAGCGCAGGCCGAGCGGAAACTGGTATGCGTTCGCGGCCAGCGACACCATCGGCAAGCGACCGGTCAGCGCTACGGTCGGCGGAGTCGAACTGGTCGCATGGCGCGGCACCGACGGCAGTCTCGCGGTCGGCCCGGCAGCCTGCCCGCACCTCGGCGCCGACCTGTCCACCGGGACCGTCGAGTGCGGGACGTTGATCTGCCCGTGGCACGGACTGCGCTTCGACGGCGGCCGAACCTGGAGCTGGCGGCCCTACCCCGCCCACGACGACGGTGTGCTCGCATGGGTGCGGCTGGACGCAATCGGCGGTGAAAGCCCCACGGAGGCACCGATATTGCCGAGGCGACCCGAGGGGCCGCGGCTGTCGGCGGTGACGCGGTTGGTCGGCACCTGCGAGCCCAGCGACGTGATCGCCAACCGGCTCGATCCGTGGCACGGGGCGTGGTTTCACCCGTATTCGTTCACGCGGCTGGACGTACTGTCGGCGCCGGCGGCCGACGACGATCTCCCTGAAGACGCCGACCGCTTTCTGGTCGCAGTCACCTTTCACATCGGGCGGCTCGGCGTCCCGGTGATCGCGGAGTTCACCACACCGGAGCCGCGCACCATCACCATGCGCATCATCGACGGCGAAGGCGCGGGAAGCGTGGTCGAGACGCACGCGACCCCGCTTGGTCCCGACCGCGACGGCGTGCCCCGCACCGCCGTCATCGAGGCGGTCATCGCCCATTCCGACCGTCCGGGATTCGCACACGCGCTTCGCGGCGCTCCGATGATCACCCCGTTCATGCGATATGCGGCCACCCGCTTGTGGCGTGACGATCTGGCTTACGCCGAACGGCTTTACCGGCAGCGCTCCCGGGCTTGAGCCCGTTTTGCGTCGGGTCGCCCGGGTATACCGCCGAGATGAGCAAGGACATCCGCAAGGGCGACAAGGTGCAGTGGAAGAGTCACGGCACCACCGTCACCGGGACGGTCGAAGAGAAGATCACCTCGGGCACCGAGGCCGCGGGTCGCACGGTGCGCGCCGACTCCGACAACCCGCAGTACCGGGTGCGCAGCGACAAGAGCGGCCGCGACGCGGTGCACAAGCCGGAATCGCTGAAGAAGAAGTAGCGCATGCGCAAGGGCGTCGGATATGCGCGCCGCCATCTGGCCCAGCGGCCGAACGGCGACATCGAGGACTCGGCGTGGCGCTACTCGTTGATGAACTGGGGCCACGACCCCTTCAAGTGAGGCTCGTCGAGCAGAGGTATCTGCTCCATGGCCCACGGGCTGATCGACCAGGGCAACCCGACCGCCGAGCGCAACTGATCCCAGGAAACCCACATCCACTCCATGACCTCACCCGGATCGGGCCGCAACCGCCCGTCACAGCGGGCGACGAACACCGGACAGATCTCGTTCTCGACCGTGCCGTCGGCGGCGACCGCGCGGTACCGGAAGTCGGGCAGCACACACACCGGGGATTGGATCGATATGCCCAACTCCTGGCGGGCGCGGCGGCGCACCGCATCCTCGACCTGCTCCCCCGGTGCCGGGTGCCCGCAGAACGAGTTGGACCATACCCCCGGCCAGGTCGTCTTGTTCAGCGCGCGACGGGTCAACAGCACCCGACCGTCGGCATCGAACAGATAGCACGAAAAACCGAGGTGAAGCGGGGTCGCCGCGTGGTGGACACTCGTTTTGGCGGCGCTGCCGATCTGCCGCCCCTCTTCGTCGAGAAGGACGACGCACTCACCGGTCGTGGCCATGGTCGTCGGCGTGCTCACTGCAGACACCTCATGTGTGTACCCAAATCCGCCGGGCTAACCGACGCATAGACGATGCAACCCGGTCATGAGGCGCCCACACACCAATCGACGGCCTCACGCAGGCTGTGCACGCGCGCGGCCGGGCCGACGCCGGCGGCCGCGTCCCACCCGGTGCCGCCGAGCGCGACGTCGGTTTCCGCGCTGGCCGCTGCGACCATATCCATGTCGGCAGTATCGGAGGTGTGTGACCACAGCACCACCCGGGCGGAAGGCGTCACCCTGCCGATCGCCTCGGTCAAGGCCGCGACCGGAACGTCGGCGCCGAGCATCAGCGCACCGCGCCGACGTTCGGAGAGGGCGGCGCGAAGCGCTTCGAGCGGCAGGACATGCGCTTCGCGCGCGGTGCAGGCCAGGATGACCGCTGTCGAGGCGTCGATGCGCATGAGCGGTGCTGCGTGCAGTGAGCGCGACACCGCCCACGACAGCGCGTGTTCGACGTCGACGCAGCCGCCGTCCTCGTCCTGCTGGGTGACGATGGCCGCGAACGCCGGCCGCACCATCAGGTCCCATGTGTCGACAACCCCGAAGTGACGCAGGTGGGTGTCCAGGAGTCGACCCAACGCGGCGAGGTCCAGTTCGAATGCGGCCGACAGCAGCGCCTCGACATCGCCGCGTCGCGGCGCGACGGACCCGGACGCGAGGCGGGCGGCGCTGCGGGCGCTGGTGCCCTGCCCGATGAGCTGGTGCATGTGCTGCACGACGGCGATGTCGTTGTCGCTGTAGAGCCGGTGTCGTCCGGGGCGGTGCTGCGATGGCCCGACCCCGTAGCGCTGGCTCCAGCTGCGCAGGGTCGCAGTCGGCACGCCGACGCGCTCGGCCACCACGCGGACGGTGTACCGCGGTGTGTCAGCGTCATTCATGGGGCCTGCTCACTGGGGTTTCGGCCTAGCGAGGGTTCACCGATCGCGCGCCGGGCAAACCATCAATGCGAAAGCGATGCATCAGTTCGTTATGTGGACATGGCTGCGGCTCGAAGCGGGTACTTGTAGCCCCATGACCGATCAGCAGAAGGACGAACAGCACAGCCGCCCCGAGGGACTCGACGACGCGACCGTCGAGGCGGTCGGCGGGGTCTCGGAGGCATTGGAGTGGGTGGAACGCGCACGCGGACATCTGTATTCGTTCCACCAGCTGATGGGTCGCGCAGACCTTCTGCTGGGCGAGGCTTGTGACAAGTTGCGCGACGCCGGCCACGACGGTGTCGCCGAACGTCTGGAGTCCGAACTCGTCGGCCGCAACGTGCTGTACGGCCGTTGGACGTTCCAGATCGTCGAGGACTTCGACGACAGCTACTGGTCGGTGTTCCGCGACCACGAACGCCAAGTGCGCGACGCGCTGCAGCAGGGCCGCAGGCACGTGTTCGAGTCCGAAATGAAGGAGCGGCGCCGCACCCAGGGTCGCCCCGGGCACGAGCACCGCCCCGACGAGTAGTGATTTCGGTGTCGTCGGTGCCGCTGAGCGCAACCAACTACACCGAAATCGCCGAAGTTAAGCCGTTTCGGTGATGGGCCGGTCCACCCAGCTCATCAGGTCGCGCAGCTTCTTGCCGGTCACCTCGATCGGATGCTCCGCGTTCTTCTTGCGCAGGCCCTCGAGCTCCTTGTTGCCGCCCTCGACGTTGGCGACGAGCTTCTTGACGAAGGTGCCGTCCTGAATCTCTTTGAGAATGGTGCGCATCCGCTCCTTGGTGTCGGCGTCGATCACCCGCGGCCCGGAGAGGTAGCCGCCGAACTCCGCGGTGTCGGACACCGAGTAGTTCATCCGCGCGATGCCGCCCTCGTACATCAGGTCGACGATCAGCTTGAGCTCGTGCAGCACCTCGAAGTACGCCAGCTCCGGCGCATAACCGGCCTCGACCATCACGTCGAACCCGGTCTTGACGAGTTCCTCTGTGCCGCCGCACAACACGGCCTGCTCACCGAACAGGTCGGTCTCGGTCTCGTCCTTGAACGTGGTCTTGATGACGCCTGCGCGGGTGCCGCCGATGCCCTTGGCGTACGACAGCGCAAGCGCCTGGCCCTCGCCCTTGGGGTCCTGATCGATCGCGATCAGACACGGCACGCCCTTGCCGTCGACGAACTGCCTGCGCACCAGATGTCCCGGACCCTTCGGGGCGACCATGCCGATCGTGACGTTGGCCGGCGGCTTGATCAGGTCGAAGTGAATGTTGAGGCCGTGGCCGAAGAACAGCGCATTGCCGTCCTCGAGGTTGGGTTCGATGTCGTTCGAAAAGATCTCGGCCTGTGCGGTGTCGGGCGCCAGCAACATGATGACGTCGGCCCACTTGGCGACCTCGGCGGGCGTGTCGACCTCGAGCCCCTGCTCGGCGACCTTTTCACGCGACTTCGAGCCCTCTTTGAGGCCGACCTTCACCTCGACGCCGGAGTCGCGCAGGCTCAGCGAGTGGGCGTGACCCTGGCTGCCGTAGCCGATGACGCCGACCTTGCGTCCCTGGATGATCGACAGGTCCGCGTCGTCGTCATAGAACATCTCTACTGCCACTGAATTTCCTTATCTACTCACTTGGTTTGGCGATTTGGGTTACTTGGTGGTCCCGATGCTGCGCGGGCCGCGCGACAGCGACACCACACCGGACTGCACGATCTCGCGGATTCCGAAGGGCTCCAACACCCGCAGCAGCGCCTCGAGCTTCTCGGGTGTACCGGTCGCCTCGACCGTCAGCGACTCGGTCGACACGTCGACGACCTTGGCGCGAAACAGGTTCACCGCCTCGATGACCTGACCGCGGGTCGAGGCGTCGGTGCGCACCTTGATCAGCGCGAGCTCACGCGAAACCGAGTTCTCTTCCTCCTGCTCGACGATCTTGATCACATTCACCAGCTTGTTGAGCTGTTTGGTGATCTGCTCCAGCGGCGCTTCGTCCACGCTGACCACGATCGTCATCCGCGACATGTTCTTCTGCTCGGTCGCACCGACCGCCAGGGACTGGATGTTGAAGCCGCGCCGGGAGAACAGCGACGCGACGCGCGCCAGGACACCCGGTTTGTCCTCGACCAGAACCGACAACGTCTGCGTAGCGTTGGTACCCATCAGGCGTGGCCTTCTTCCGGATCGTCGAACAGCGGGCGGATGCCGCGCGCGGCCTGGATCTCGTCGTTGCTCGTGCCCGCCGCGACCATGGGCCATACCTGGGCGTCTGCGCCGACGATGAAGTCGATCACCACGGGACGGTCGTTGATCTCGCGGGCCTGCCGAATCACGTCCTCGACGTCTTCGGCTCGCTCGCAACGCAATCCGACACATCCGAGCGCCTCGGCCAGCTTGACGAAATCGGGGATGCGCCGCGAGTGCGTGGCCAGATCCGTTTGGCTGTACCGCTCTTCGTAGAACAGCGTCTGCCACTGGCGCACCATGCCGAGGTTGCCGTTGTTGATCAGCGCCACCTTGATCGGCGCACCCTCAACGGCACAGGTGGCCAGCTCCTGGTTGGTCATCTGGAAGCAGCCGTCGCCGTCGATGGCCCACACCTCGGCCTCCGGGCGGCCGAACTTGGCCCCCATCGCCGCGGGGACGGCGTAGCCCATGGTGCCGAGGCCGCCGGAGTTCAGCCATGTCTTCGGCTTCTCGTAGGAAATGAACTGCGCGGCCCACATCTGGTGCTGGCCGACGCCTGCGACGTACACGGCGTCGGGACCGGCCATCTTGCCCAGCGTCTCGATGACGTACTCCGGTGAGAGGCTGCCGTCGCTCTGCGGCCCGTAACTCAGCGGGTAGGTCGCCTGCACCCCTCCCAGGTACTCCGTCCAGTTGTCGATCGTGATCGCGTCGGCGGTGCCGTCCCGGCGCAGGGCCACGACCAGATCGGCGATGACGGCCTTGACGTCACCGACGATCGGCACGTCGGCGTGGCGGTTCTTGCCGATCTCGGCGGGGTCGATGTCGGCGTGGATGACCTTGGCCTCCGGCGCGAAGGAATCCAGCCGCCCGGTCACCCGGTCGTCGAACCGGGTGCCCAGCGCTATCAGCAGGTCGCTGCGCTGCAGGGCGGCCACCGCGGACACCGTGCCGTGCATTCCGGGCATGCCCATGTTCTGCGGATGGCTGTCGGGGAACGCCCCGCGCGCCATCAGCGTGGTCACGACCGGAATTCCGGTCAGCTCGGCCAGCTCCAGCAGTTCCTCAGTGGCCTCTCCGCGGATCACCCCGCCGCCGACGTAGAGCACCGGCTTGCGTGCGGCGGCGATCAGTTTGGCGGCCTCGCGAATCTGACGGTTGTGCGGTTTGGTGTTCGGCTTGTAACCCGGCAGGTCGATGCGCGGTGGCCAGCTGAAGGTGCACTGCCCCTGCAGAACATCCTTGGGGATGTCGACCAGCACCGGCCCGGGGCGGCCCGAGGCCGCGATGTGGAACGCCTCGGCGATCGCCTGCGGGATCTCGTCGCCGCTGCGCACGAGGAAGTTGTGCTTGGTGATCGGCATCGTGATGCCGGAGATGTCGGCCTCCTGGAACGCATCGGTGCCGATCAGGCCGCGCCCCACCTGACCGGTGATCGCCACCACCGGAATCGAGTCCATGTGCGCGTCGGCCAACGGTGTCACCAGGTTGGTCGCACCGGGCCCCGACGTGGCCATCATCACGCCGACCTTGCCGGTCGCGTGGGCGTAACCACTGGCGGCATGCCCGGCGCCCTGCTCGTGACGGACCAGGACGTGGCGCAGCTTCTTGGAGTCGAACAGCGGGTCGTACACCGGCAGCACCGCCCCGCCGGGGATCCCGAAGATGGTGTCGACGTCGAGTTCCTCCAGCGACCGGATGACTGCCTGTGCGCCGGTCATCTGTTGCGGCTCAGCGCGTTTGGCCGGTGCGGGCGCAGATTTGGCCGTCGGGTGGGTGGCATGTCCGTCGTCGGGCACGGTTGCCGCCACCTGCTCCAGCGGTCGGGTTGTTGGTGCGCTCACGGTGTTCGTTCTCCTAAATCCTTCTTCGGATCCGTCTCTAGGGTCTCAAATTCGGTGGTCGGGCAAGAAAAAACCCCCGTCAGCTGGGTTGCTGTACGAGGGTCGCGCGCTGATGCCGGAGTTATGCCCGAGTAAGGGCGAGCGCGGCATCAACGCGCTTCCCGATTACTACGAGCAACCCCTGGGCCTGCATAACCGTCGACGGTAGCCTCTGCACTGGTCACAGGTCAAATTGCGGCACGGTGCGAAGATGGCGGGGTGAGTTCGAACGCCGCTCCCGCTCCCGTCGTCATCCGGATCTCTCCCATGGCGCATTTCGCCGTCGCCTTTCTGGCGTTCAGCATGCTTTCGCTGGTTCTGGCGGGCCTCACCTGGGTGGCGGCCCTGTTGATCATTCCGATCGTGTTGTCGGTGTTCGTCGCGCGCTACCGCACCGTCGCCGACCACGATCAGGTGACCGCGCGCACGCTGTTGGGCAGCGAGACCGTCGGCTGGGGCGACATCGACGGCCTGCGCTTCGGCAAGGGATCATCGGCTTACGCCCATTTGAAGGACGGCAGAGACCTGCGGTTGCCCGCGGTGACGTTCGCGACGTTGCCGCTGTTGGCCGAGGCCAGCGAGGGGCGTGTGCCCAATCCGTACGCGAAGGATTAGGCGAACGGGTTGCCGCCGTTGAGCAGCACCCAGAGAGCCACACCGGCGCCCGCGCCGAGCACCAGCGCGCCGAGCGATCCGAGGAAGGGCCGGCGTGCCCAACCGCGTCCGGCGTCGAATCCGTACCGGCCGGGGCCCGTCAACACCAGCGCGGCCACCGCGCAGGTCAGAAACACGTTGTACTCGTGCCCGTCGGTGAGGAAGTCCGACAGGCGCGCCTCCTCGTGGGCGACCATCGCCTCGGCCAGTACGCCGGTCACCAGATACGCCAGCGCGCCGGCGGCGGCCACCGGGGTGAAGAGACCCAGGATGAGCAGCACGCCCGCGGCGATCTGCCCGAACGCGCCGACGTAGGCCAGGATGTCGGCGTAGCGGAAGCCCATATCGGACAGCTGGGCTTCCCATCCGCCCAGCCCGGGCCCGCCCCACAGCCCGAACGCCTTCTGCAGGCCGTGGCCGATGAACAGGGCACCGACTGCGAGGCGCAACAGTAGAAGGCCGAGGTCGAGCGTGCCGCGGCGCTCCGGTGCGGCGCGGAACGGATCGGGGCCGATCTCCGCCGGATCGGCCGAGTAGTCGAGTGCGTGCCTGCCGCCGGGCTGCACGTACGGCAGCGGCTCGGGATCGTTGAGCAGTCCGAAACCGGTGGAGACCGGCGCGCCGCTGTTCGAGTCGTAGTGCGGGATCGCGGTGGTCTCGAAGTCGCCGGCGTAGTTGGCCGACGGGAGGTCGTCTTCGGGGTCGACCAGGCTCGCCGACGCGGGCCGCCCGGCCGCGTCGTCGGGCCGCTGCCAGGCGCGTGGGTCATTGGAATGACTGGTCACCATGCCAGCGTAAGTGCTTGTCACCCGGTAGCCGGGTATTGGCGCGGTGCTTTCGGGGCCTTAATTCGCCGACGGTTCGGGGCGCGGCCCAGCGGGTGCGCGTGGCGAACACATCCGAATGATCCGTAACCTGGCTCGCATGAAACTGCGCCGGCCGATGCGGGGTGCGCTCGCCGTGGCGTGCGCGGCGTTGCTCGTCGGGTCGGGCTGTGCGCGATTCGACGATCTGCAGTCGCAACCGTTCACCACTGAGCCCCAGCTCGAGCCCGGTCCGACGTCGTCACCGCCGCCACCGCCGCCGCTGCCCCCGACGCCGTTTCCGAAGGAGTGCCCGGCGCCCGGCGTCATGCAGGGTTGTCTGGAAAGCACCAGCGGCCTGATCATGCTGCCCGACAGCCAGTCGGCCCTGGTCGCCGAGCGCACGACCGGCGTGGTCAAAGAGGTCTCGGTGCGGGCCGAACCCAAGGTCAAGACGACGCTGCCGGTCGACGGGTCGGGTGATGGCGGGCTGTTGGACATCGTGCTGTCACCGACCTATCAACAGGACCGGCTGATGTACGCCTACGTCAGCACCCCCACCGACAACCGCGTCATCCGCATTGCCGACGGCGACATCCCCAAGCCGATCCTGACCGGCATCCCGAAGGGCGCCACCGGCAACACCGGCGCGTTGATCTTCACCAGCCCGACGACGCTGCTCGTGCAGACCGGCGACGCGGGCAATGCCGCCGATGCCGCGAACCCTGGGTCGCTGGCCGGAAAGGTGTTGCGGATCGAGCAGCCCACCACGGTCGATCAGGCCCCGACGACGACCGCCCTGTCGGGTCTGGGCGCCGCGGGCGGCATGTGCCTGGACCACTCGGACGGGTCGCTGTACATCACCGACCGCGCCGCATCCGGTGACAGGTTGCAGCGCATCACCAAGGACTCGAAGACGTCCACGGTGTGGACCTGGCCCGACCGGCCCGGTGTTGCGGGCTGCGCCGCGCTGGACGGGTCGGTTCTGGTCAATCTGGTCAACACCAAGCAGACCGTCGCCGTGCGGCTCGCTCCCGAAACCGGTGCGGTGACCGGCGATCCCGAGGTGGTGCGCCAGGACCAGCACGGCCACGCCTGGGCATTGGCCATGTCGCCCGACGGCAACATCTGGGGTGGCACGATCAACAAGACGGCGGGCGATGCCCAAAAACTCGACGACGTGGTCTTCCCGCTGTTCCCGCAGGGCGGCGGCTTCCCGCGCAACCCGGCGGACAACACCTGATCGACTGCGCGGTTAGGACCTTCAGCTCTCGACGATGCGCAGGCCGATGATGCCCACGACGATCACGGCGAGAAACGCCACGCGCGCCGCGCTGGCCGGCTCACCGAGCAGGAACACTCCCGCGACCGCGACACCGACGGCGCCGATGCCCACCCAGACCGCATAGCCGGTGCCTGCGGGCAACTGACGAAGTGCCAGGGTCAGCAGGACGAAGCTGAGCAACGCGGCGCCGACGCCGAGCACGCTGGGGCCCAGCCTGCTGAACCCCTCGGACTGCTTGAGCGCGATCGCCCAGACGATCTCGAGCAGCCCCGCGACAACCAGGATCAGCCACGCCATCGCGGGTCACGCATTCGTTCCACCGTCGACGGTGAGAACCGCGCCGGTGATGTTCGATGCACCCGGACCCGCAAGGAACGCAACGGAATCGGCGATGTCGTCGGCGGCGGCGTAGCGGCCGAGAGCGCTGAGCGCGCGCTGCTCGTCGGCGCCGGCCGCGTCGGCGGGGTTCATGTCGGTGTCGGTCGAGCCGGGCTGCACAAGGTTGACGGTGATGTCGCGTGCCCCGAGGTCGCGCGCAAGGCCTTTGGTGAACCCGATGAGCGCGGCCTTGCTCATCGAGTAGAGCGTGACCCCTGCAGAGGGCACCCGCTCGGCCAGATTGCTTCCTATGCTGATGATCCGGCCGCCGCCGGGCATGTGCCGCACGGCGGCCTGACTGGCCAGGTACACCGCACGGGCGTGGATGGCGAGTGTGCGGTCGATCTCCTCGACCGATACCGCCTCGATCGGACCATAGGGAAAGACGCCCGCGTTGTTGACCAGGATGTCGAGCTTGCCGAACTGCGCATTGGCCTGCTCCACGGCCGCTGGCACGTCGTCGGCGGAGGCGCTGTCCGCACGAATCGCCAGGCCGCGCCTGCCGCGCGCAGCGATCCCGTCAACGACCTCGTCGGCGCGCTCCTTAGTCCGCGCGTAGGTGATGGCGACGTCCGCGCCGCGTTCGGCGAGGCGGGCCGCGATGGCTGCCCCGATCCCCCTGCTGCCGCCCGTGACCAGCGCCGACTTCCCTTCCAATTCCGACATCTCGACCTCCTTTATGTATCGTTCGATACATAATTATCGGGCCTGCGTATACTTGTCAACGATTTCTTTGACGTTCGATACAGAAGGGGGTGCGGGGGCATGGTGTCACGCGGCCGACCACGCACCTTCGATCGCACCGAAGCCCTGGAACGCGCCATGGAGGTGTTCTGGCAGCACGGTTACGAGGGCACGTCGATGAGCGACCTGACCGCGGCGATGGGCATCAATTCGCCGAGCCTGTATGCGGCGTTCGGGTCCAAGGAGGAGCTGTTCCGCGAGGCGGTCGCTCGCTACGACCAGACGCTGGGCGCCACCGCGGCAGCCGAGTTGCGCGATCGGCCCACCGCACGTGAGGCCATCGCCGCGGTGCTGCGCCACCACGCCGAGGTGTTCTGCGATCCGGACAAACCCCGCGGCTGCATGATCGTGCTCGCCGCCACCACCTGCACCGAACGCACTCGTTCAGTGCACGAACACCTCGCCGAGTGGCGCGTCGCCACCGAGGACGCCTTCCGCACCCGGGTCGACCGGGGGATCGCCGACGGCGACGTCCCGGCCGGAGCCGACGCCGCGACCATCGCCGCGTTCTACAACACCGTGAACCATGGGATGGCGATACAAGCCCGCGACGGCGCGGACCGAGAGAAGTTATCGGCGATCGCCGAAGCGGCCATCGCAGCTTGGGAGGGCCTGACCGGGTCCTGACACGCCGCCATGCTTCCAGAATGCAGCCAGGGCCGTGGTCGAGCTTCGCGCACGACCCTGTGTGCAGTTTCGGTGCTAGCTGCAGGCCGCCAAGACCAGCTCGCGCACCCGTGCCGCGTCGGCCTGTCCCTTGGTGGCCTTCATGACGGCGCCGACGATCGCGCCCGCGGCCTGCACCTTGCCGCCCCGAATCTTCTCGACGATGCCGGGATTGGCCGCCAGCGCCTCGTCGACGGCGGCCTGCAACGCCGAATCGTCGCGCACGACCTCCAGCCCACGACCCTTCATCACCTGCTCGGGTTCGCCCTCGCCGGCCAACACGCCCTCGACCACCTGCCGGGCGAGCTTGTTGGACAGCTTGCCGTCGTCGACGAGCTTGACGACCGCGGCCACCTGCGCGGGCGTGATCGGGAGCTCGTCGAGTTCCACACCGGCTTCGTTGGCCTTCTGCACCAGAAAGTTTCCCCACCACGCGCGGGCCGCGTCGCTGGATGCGCCCTGTTCGACGGTGGCGGCGATCAGGTCCAGCGCGCCGATGTTGACGAGGTCGCGCATCACCTCGTCGGAAATTCCCCAATCGTCCTGAATTCGCTTGCGGGACAGCCACGGAAGCTCGGGAATCGTCGCCCGCAACCGCTCGATCCACTCCGCATCGGGTGCCACCGGCTCGAGGTCGGGCTCGGGGAAATACCGGTAGTCCTCGGCGGTTTCCTTGCTGCGTCCCGGTGAGGTGTAACCGTCCTCGTGAAAGTGCCTGGTCTCCTGGGTGATTCGACCGCCCGACTCGAGAACCGCTGCCTGCCGGCGCATCTCGTAGCGGACGGCGACCTCGACGCTCTTGAGCGAGTTGACGTTCTTGGTTTCGGTGCGGGTGCCGAACTCCTTCTGCCCTATCGGTTTGAGCGAGACGTTGGAGTCACAGCGCATCGAACCCTGGTCCATGCGAACATCGGAGACGCCGAGGCCGCGCAGCAGATCCCGCAGCGCCGTCACGTAGGCACGGGCGATCTCGGGGGCGCGCTCGCCGGCGCCTTCGACCGGCTTTGTGACGATCTCGATCAGCGGCACACCGGAACGGTTGTAGTCGATCAGCGAGGTCGTGGCGCCTTCGATGCGGCCCGTCTCGCTGCCGAGGTGGGTCAGCTTGCCGGTGTCTTCCTCCATGTGGGCGCGCTCGATCTCGACCCGCCAGTTCGACCCGTCGTCGAGCGGCACGTCGAGGTAACCGTTGATCGCGATCGGCTCGTCGTACTGGCTGATCTGGTAGTTCTTCGGCATGTCCGGATAGAAATAGTTCTTGCGGGCGAACCGGCACCACGGCACGATCTCGCAGTTCAGCGCGAGCCCGATCCGGATCGCGGACTCGACGGCCTTCTCGTTGAGCACGGGCAGCGACCCGGGCAGTCCCAGGCAGACGGGGCACACCTGAGTGTTGGGTTCAGCGCCGAACTTGTTGGCGCAACCGCAGAACATCTTGGTGGCGGTGGACAGTTCGACGTGGACTTCCAATCCGAGCACGGGCTCGTAGCGCGCGACGACGTCGTCGTAGTCCAGCAGGTCGGCGGTCGCAGCAGTCATGACGCCGATCTTAGTAAGCGGGCTCAGCCGAAGAACTCCGCGGCGTCGTCGTACCGGCTCTGCGGGACGAGCTTCAGCTGGCGGGTGGCGTCGGCGAGCGAGACGCGGCCGATCTCCTGGCCGCGAAGCGACACCATCATCCCGTACTCGCCCGCGTGTGCGGCATCGGCGGCGTTGACACCGAAGCGGGTGGCCAGCACGCGGTCAAAGGGCGTCGGCGTGCCGCCGCGCTGCACGTGGCCCAGAACCGTCACCCGCACCTCTTTGTTGATTCGCTTCTCCACCTCGAAGGCGAGCTGCTGTGCGACGCCGGTGAAACGCTCGTGGCCGAACTCGTCGAGTCCGCCCTGCCGCAGTTGCATCGACCCCTCGGCCGGCTTCGCGCCTTCTGCCACCACGCAGATGAAGTGCGAATCACCGCGCACGAAGCGCTGTTTGATCAGTCGGCAAACCTCTTCGACGTCGAAGGGCTGTTCGGGGATCAGCGTCATGTGCGCACCGGACGCCAACCCCGCATTCAACGCGATCCAGCCCGCGTGGCGGCCCATCACCTCGACGAGCATCACGCGCTGGTGTGACTCCGCAGTGCTGTGCAAGCGGTCGATGGCCTCGCTGGCCACCCCGAGCGCGGTGTCATGTCCGAACGTGACATCGGTGCAGTCGATGTCGTTGTCGATGGTCTTCGGCACGCCGACGACGGGAACGTTCTCCTCGGAGAGCCAGTGCGCGGCGGTGAGCGTGCCCTCGCCGCCGATCGGGATCAGAACGTCGATGCCGTTGTCGTCGAGCGTCTGCTTGATCTGGTCGAGCCCGGCGCGCAGTTTCTCCGGATGCACGCGGGCGGTGCCGAGCATCGTGCCGCCCTTGGCCAGCAACCGGTCGTTGCGGTCGTCGTTGGCCAGTTGGATGCGACGGTTCTCCAGCAGACCGCGCCAGCCGTCCTGGAATCCGACGACCGACGAGCCGTAGCGCACGTCGCACGTGCGCACCACGGCCCGAATGACCGCGTTCAGTCCCGGACAGTCACCGCCACCGGTCAGCACTCCGATCCGCATGGCTACATCCTCCCCGAGCGCGCGGATGTTTGCGCCCTCTGTCGGCGTTTGCGTCCAACAAACGTGCGCTCGCGGCCCCTAAACCGCCGTCGACAGCGGCCCGCGTGCCGCCTCGTAGGCCGCGCCGACGCGGTACAACCGGTCGTCGGCCAGCGCGGGTGCCATGATCTGCAGTCCGACGGGCAGCCTGTCGTCGGGTGACAGCGCCGAAGGCACCGACATTCCGCAGTGGCCCGCCAGGTTCAACGGCAGCGTGCACAGGTCGAACAGGTACATCGCCAGCGGGTCGTCGACCTTCTCCCCCAACGGGAATGCCGTCGTCGGCGTCGTCGGCGAGATCAGCACGTCGACCTTCTCGTATGCCTCGTCGAGATCGCGCGCGATCAGCGTGCGCACCTTCTGCGCCTGGTTGTAATACGCGTCGTAGTACCCCGCCGACAGCGCGTAGGTGCCAATCATGATGCGGCGCTTGACTTCCGGGCCGAAGCCGGCGGCACGAGTCAACGCCATGACTTCCTCGGCGCTGTGCGTGCCGTCGTCACCGACGCGCATCCCGAAGCGCATCGCGTCGAAGCGCGCGAGGTTGCTCGAGACCTCCGATGGAAGGATCAGGTAGTAGGCCGGCAGCGAGTAGTCGAAGTGCGGGCAGTCCACCTCGCTGACCTCGGCGCCCAGCGCGGTCAGCTGTTCGACGGCGGCGTTGAACGACTCCAGCACACCGGGCTGGTAGCCGTCGCCACGCAACTGCTTGACCACACCGATCCGCACGCCCGCCAGGTCGCCGGCCGCTCCGGTCCGCGCGGCGCTGACGACGTCGGGCACCGCGGCGTGGACCGACGTGGAGTCCTTCGCGTCGTGCCCGGCGATCACCTGGTGCAGCAGTGCGGTGTCGAGGACGGTGCGCGCGCACGGGCCGCCCTGGTCGAGCGAGGACGCGCACGCGACCAGCCCGTAGCGCGACACGGTTCCGTAGGTCGGTTTGACGCCGACCGTCGCAGTCAGCGCGGCCGGCTGGCGGATCGAACCACCGGTGTCGGTGCCGATTGCCAATGGCGCCTGGAACGCCGCCAGCGCTGCGGCGCTTCCCCCTCCGGAGCCGCCGGGCACGCGCTCGACGTCCCACGGATTGCGCGTCGGCCCGTACGCGGAGTTCTCCGTGGACGACCCCATCGCGAACTCGTCCATGTTGGTCTTGCCGAGGATCGGCAGGCCGGCAGCACGCAGCAGCATGGTGACGGTCGCGTCATAGGGCGACGTCCAGTCCTCGAGGATCTTCGATCCGCAGGTCGTGGGCATGTCGGTGGTGGTGAAGACGTCCTTGAGCGCCACCGGCACCCCTGCCAGCGGCGAGGGCAGATCCTCGCCGGCCGCGACGGCCGCATCGACGCGCGCGGCGGCCTCCAGCGCACGCTCCTCCGCGACGTGCAGGAACGCGTGGTAGCGGTCGTCGGTCGCGGCGATCTGGTCCAGGTGTGCCTGGGTGACCTCCGTCGACGACACCTCTTTTGCGGCGATCTTTTCTCCGAGCGTCGCGGCGTCCATTCGGGTGAGATCGCTCACTGCGCCTCCCCCAGGATCCGCGGCACCGCAAACCGGCCCTCGGCCGCCTTGGGCGCCTGGTCCAGCGCCTCCTCCTGCGTCAGGCACGGCTCGACCGTGTCCGGCCGGAACACGTTGACGTCGGTGAGCGGGTTCCCGGTCGGTTTGACCCCTTCGACGTCGACGGACTGGATTTGGCTGACGTGACCGAGGATGGCGTCCAACTGCCCGGCGTAGTTGTCCAGCTCGTCTTCGGTCAGGGCGAGGCGGGCCAGACGCGCCAGATGGGCTACCTCGTCTCGGGAGATCTGCGACACGACAAGCAAGCCTAGTCATCGCCGTTGCGGCCGCCGAGGCCGGAATGCCCACACCCTCCCGCTGTGCAAAAGTGTTGCGCGTGCCTACGTACCTGCTGCGTGTCCAGCTAGAGGACCGGCCCGGCAGCCTCGGCTCCCTTGCCGTGGCGCTCGGGTCGGTGGGCGCCGACATTCTGTCGCTCGACGTGGTGGAACGTTCGGCCGGCTACGCCGTCGACGATCTCGTGGTCGAACTGCCCGCCGGCGCCATGCCGGACATGCTGATCACCGCCGCCGAACAGATCAAGGGTGTCTACGTCGACTCGGTCCGGCCGCACACCGGCCTGCTCGAGGCGCATCGCGAACTCGAGCTCATCGACCACATCGCGGCGGCGCACCGCAAGGACAAGTTGCAGGTCCTGGCCGACGAAGCGCCTCGGGTGTTGCGGGTGGGTTGGGCCACCGTGATGCACCTGACCGACGGCGGGCCGCAACGTGTCGTCGGCAGCCCGGGCGCCCCCGAGACGCAGGCGGCAGAAATCCCGTGGCTGCCACTCAACCGGGCCGAGGCCCTCGACGGCGACGCCGCGTGGGTGCCCCAGGTCTGGCGCGATATGGCGACCACCCTGGCCGCCGCCCCGCTCGGCGATCCGCGCACCGCGGTGGTGCTGGGCCGCCCCGGCGGGCCGCAGTTCCGGCCGTCCGAGGTCGCCAGATTGGGTTATTTGGCGGGCATCGTCGCCACGATTCTGCGCTGAGTCCACGCGGCCGGGCAGCTGTTACGGTTGGCCGCAATCCCATCAACCGCACCGCTCAACGTCGACCGGAAGGTTTCGCGTGGAAACGCTGCTAATCGTGCTGGCCGCCATCCTGCTCATCGCGGCGATCGTCGTGTTGGTGAAGGCACTTCAGCGGCCGAAGACGCCGAAGACCCCTACCACGCGGGAAGATCCGCTCAAGTTCGCCGCCACCATGCCGCAGTTCGGCCCGCGCCAACTCGGACCCGGCGCAATCGTCTCCCACGGCGGCATCGACTACGTGGTCCGCGGCTCGGTGACGTTGCGCCAAGGCCCGTTCGTCTGGTGGGAGCACCTGCTGGAAGGTGATTCCGATTCGGAGCCGCTGTGGTTCAGCGTCGAGGAGGACGAGGGCCGACTCGAGTTGGTGATGTGGACACGACGCAAGGATGCGGCACTGCAGCCGGGCGGCGAACTCGCCGTCGACGGAATCGCCTATCGCGAGACCGAACGCGGCAGCGCGTCGTTCACCACCGAAGGCACCACCGGACTGCCCGCGGGTGGGGAGATGGAGTTCGTCGACTACGCGAACGCCGACGAGACATCGCTTCTCGGGTTCGAACGCTGGGCGCCCGACATGCCGTGGGAAGTGTCGACCGGCAAGCCCGTGCGGGCCGGCGAGCTGACGGTCTACCCCGCGCCGCCGCCCAGCGAATAGGAAACCGTGCCCTTTCACCGACTGGTAGTGACTCCGGCTGACGTGTCCGGCAGGGGACTTCGGCTGGCCTTGAATGCGTGCGTACCGTCGCCGCTGGCGGCGTGCTCGCTGCCCCATCCCGCCGACGGCACCTTGGTGCTCGGCGTGCTCGGCGCGTCGCACGTGGTCACCGTCAAGCATTCCGAACACACCTTCTCCGAAGAGGTTTCGTGCACGGCGCGCACGGATGCCGAGCTTCCGGGCCGCGCCGAAGCGCCCGGATACCGGATCGAGTCCCGGACGGAAGCGTGTGGCGAGGCGGAATTTCGCAGGCTCGCGCAGATGCTGCGGGTCAGTTGTGAGCGCGAGGGCGGCTGGCTCGGTGGTGCGTTCCCGGGTGACGACGCCGCACTGACCGCGCTGGCCGCCGAACCGGACGGGCCCGGATGGCGCTGGCGGACATGGCATCTGTACCCCGACCGAGCCGCGGGCGGCACCGTCGTCTACACCCGCAGTCGGTGGCGACCGTGAGCAGAACCACGTTGTTCTGGCTGGCCGGCGGGCTGGCCGTGGCGGGGATCGCATGCCTGGTTCTCGGTATCTCGTTGCAGAACCGCGACATTCGTACATATGTGGCCGAGAACTACGCCGCGTACTCGCACGGTTCGGAGGCCAGCAGCTACGAGTGCAGCGGGTCGCCCAGCGAAGTGGCCGACCGTCTTGCCGACTATCGGGCTCCCGAGGCGCGGGCCACCGATCGCGGCATCGAGTACCTGCGCTATGACGACGACATCGTGATCATCGGGCCGGACGGCAACCGACCATGCACGATCCGGGTCGAGGACGTTCGCGGCAGCAGATACAGCGGGGGCGCCTTCATCTTCCTCGGGCCCGGGTTCTTCCCCGGTGCACCGGCGGGGGGCGCGGGCGGTAGCTCCGGCGGCCCGGGCGGAACGAAATGACGCGCGCACCAGAGCCAATCAGGTAAGGAGAACCCCATGAATCTGGCGGTCGAATTCGGCAGCATCAGCGGCGAGAGCCTCGCCCAGAATGTGGTCGCAGCGATCCTGTACTTCCTGGTGGGTGTCGGCGTCCTGGCAGCCGGATTCGCCATGGCCGACGTGCTGACCCCGGGGAACCTGCGTCGGTTGGTGTTCGTCGAGCGGCGGCCCAACGCCGTCGCGGTCGCATCGGGAATGTATGCAGCCCTGGCAATCGTGGTGATCTCGGCGATCGTGGCCAGTTCCAACGAACTGGGCCAGGGGCTCGTCGACGCGGCGGTGTACGGCCTCGTCGGCGTTGTGCTGCAAGGACTGGCGCTGATCGTGCTGGAGGTGGTGGTGCCCGGGCGTTTCCGCGACCTGATCACCGAGGAGCGGCTGCACCCGGCCGCCATCGCGACCGCCGTGACGCTGCTCGCCGTGGGAGGGGTGAACGCCGCCGCGCTGTCATGACGGCGACCGAACACGACGCACCCGCACCGCGGCTGGCCGGATCGGTCCGGCGGTGGCGCGCGGTGTTGTTCGCGGCCGTGGCGGCGTGCGCGGCGTGCGGCATCATCTACGAACTGGCGCTGCTGACCCTGTCGACCAGCCTGCACGGCGGGGGCATCGTGGCGATGTCGCTGATCGTCGCGGGCTATGTCGCCGCGTTGGGCGTCGGTGCGCTGCTGGTGAAGCCGTTGCTGCACCGTGCCGCGGTCACGTTCATCGCCGTCGAGACGACGCTGGCGATCGTCGGCGGGTTGTCTGCGGCCGCACTGTACGTCGCGTTCGCTTTCGTTGGCGGCTCGCTGTGGGTGCTCGCGATCGGCACCGCCGTGATCGGCTGCCTGGTCGGCGCCGAGGTGCCGTTGCTGATGACCCTGCTGCAGCGTGGACGCACCGCGGGCGCCGCCGATACCGGTCGGGTGCTGGCCAATCTGAACGCCGCCGACTACCTGGGCGCGCTGATCGGCGGGTTGGTCTGGCCGTTTCTCCTACTGCCGCAGCTGGGCATGATCCGGGGCGCCGCCGCCACCGGGATCGTCAACCTCGTCGCGGCGGCCGTCGTGGCGGTGCTCCTGCTGCGACGCATCGTCACTACGCGCGAACTGGCGGTGTCGCTGACGGTGTTGGCGGCCGCGCTGGCGCTGCTTGTCACGCTTCTGGTGCGCGCCGACGGCATTCAGACCTCGACCCGCCAGCGCCTCTACGCCGATCCGATCATCGCCCACGAGCAGTCGGCGTACCAGGAGATCGTCGTCACCCGGCGCGGTGACGACGTTCGGCTGTATCTCGATGGCGGACTGCAGTTTTCGACTCGCGACGAGTACCGCTACACCGAGAGCCTGGTCTACCCCGCACTCGGTGGTGACCCTCGCTCGGTGTTGATCCTCGGTGGCGGTGACGGCCTGGTGGCACGTGAAGTGTTGCGAGACGAGGACATCGAGACAATCGTGCAGGTGGAGTTGGACCCCGCCGTGGTCGAGGTCGGGCGTACTACGTTGCGCGACGCGAACGCCGGCGCCCTGGACGATCCGCGGATGCAGGTGGTCATCGACGACGCGATGACATGGCTGCGTGCGGCCCCCGGAAACGTCGAGCCCGGCGGCTTCGGCGCGGTGATCGCCGACCTGCCCGACCCGGACAACCCGGCGTTGGGACGGTTGTACTCGGTGGAGTTCTACGCCTTGATCGGCCGCGTTCTGGCGCCGGACGGTCTGCTGGCCGTGCAGGCGGGCAGTCCCTTCTCCACCCCGGCCGCGTTCTGGCGCACGGTGTCAACGATCCGTGCCGCCGGCTACTCGGTGACCCCATATCACGTGCACGTGCCGACATTCGGCGACTGGGGATTCGTCCTGGCGCGCCGGGGCCCGACGGCGCCGAAGTCGACGATTCCGGCCGACGCCCCGCCGCTGCGCTACCTCGACCAGCGGACGCTGGATGCCGCCACCGTGTTCGGCGGCGACATCCGGCCCCAGTCGTTGGAGCCCTCGACGCTCGACCACCCGCGCGTCGTCGACGACGTGCGGCGCGGATACCGCTGACCCGTCAGCCGCCCGCAGGCACCGGCCAGCGGTCGTTGACGTCGGCGTTGGTGTCCTTGCGGGCACAGTGCGCGCAACAGAAGATCGCTTCTTCTGTCTCGATGCCGTGACCGAGGATTCGGCACCCGCAGTGGGCACACTCCGGAGCCAGTTGGACCGCCGCGCACTCGACGCTGTCGAACGTCGCGCTGCGGCCGTCGGGCCACGTCACGGTGAACGCCTTGTCGTAGTCGTTGCCACAGGTATCGCAGATCGCCATCACAACTCCTTGTCGATTCGCCCAGTCGAGTGCCCGGTGAGCGGGGCCGACAAACGCAGCCGTAGTCACAAGCAGCGACTCAGACGCCGTCGGGCCCGTTCTGCAACAACCGGGCGAACCCGTCCTCGTCGAGGATCGGCACGCCCAGCTCGACGGCCTTGTCGTACTTCGAGCCCGGCGAATCACCAGCGACCACGTACGCCGTTTTCTTCGACACGGAGCCGGCCGCCTTGCCACCGCGGGCGACGATCGCCTCCTTGGCCTCGTCACGTGAGTAACCGGCCAGCGACCCGGTGACCACGATCGACAACCCCTCCAAGGTCCGTTCGATGCTCGCGTCGCGTTCGTCGGCCATCCGCACGCCCGCGGCACGCCATTTGTCCACGATCGCCCGGTGCCAGTCGACGGTGAACCACTCGGTCACCGCGGCCGCGATCGTCGGGCCCACGCCTTCGACAACCGACAGCTCCTCCTCCGAAGCCGCCATGACGGCGTCGAGGCTGCCGTACTCGGTGGCCAGTGCGCGCGCCGCCGTCGGCCCGACGTGCCGGATCGACAACGCGACGAGCACCCGCCACAGCGGTTGGGATTTCGCCTTGTACAGGTTGGCCAGCAGGCGTTTACCGTTCGCCGAGAGCTGTCCGTTCTTGGTGGTGAACAGGTCGGTGCGCAGCAGGTCCTCTTCGGTCAGCGTGAACAGGTCGCCCTCGTCGGTGATGACACCGGCCTGCAGCAGAGCGGTGCCCGCCTCATAGCCCAGACCCTCGATGTCGAACGCGCCGCGGCCGGCGACGTGAAACACGCGCTCGCGCAACTGCGCCGGACAGGACCGGGTGTTGGGGCAGCGGATGTCGGCGTCACCCTCCTTGGCCGGCGCGAGCTTCGTTCCGCACTCGGGGCAGTGGGTCGGCATCATGAACTCGCGCTCGGAACCGTCGCGCAGATCGACGACCGGGCCGAGCACCTCGGGGATCACGTCACCCGCCTTGCGGATGACCACCGTGTCGCCGATGAGCACGCCCTTGCGCTTGACCTCCGAGGCGTTGTGCAGCGTGGCCTGGCTGACCGTCGAGCCGGCCACCTTGACCGGTTCCATCCACGCGAACGGCGTGACCCGGCCGGTGCGCCCGACGTTGACCCTGATGTCGAGCAGTTTGGTCTGCGCCTCCTCGGGCGGGAACTTGTAGGCGATGGCCCACCGCGGCGCCCGCGATGTCGCGCCGAGCCTGCGCTGCAACGCGACGTCGTCGACTTTGACCACCACGCCGTCGATTTCGTGTTCGACGTCGTGGCGGTGCTCGCCCCAATACGCGATGCGTTCGGTGACCGCGTCGATTCCCGTCACCTGGGCGGTGTGCTCGGAGACCGGCAGCCCCCAGGCCGCCAGCGCGCGATAGGCGTCGTGCAAGGTCTTGGGCCGAAAACCCTCGGCGCGGCCCACACCGTGGCAGATCATCCGCAGCTTGCGACGCGCGGTGACGGCGGGGTTCTTCTGCCGGAGCGAGCCCGCGGCGCTGTTGCGCGGATTGGCGAACGGTGGCTTACCGTCCGCCACCAGACCGGCATTGAGGTCCTCGAAGTCGGCTACGCGGAAGAACACCTCGCCGCGTACTTCGAGGACCTTTGGCGGCGGGAATTCGTCGCTCTCCGTGAGCTTTTCGGGCACGTCGCCGATGGTGCGGGCGTTCAGCGTGACATCCTCGCCGGTGCGGCCGTCACCCCGGGTGGCCGCACGCTCCAACCGGCCGTCGCGGTACACCAGGGCCAGCGCCACCCCGTCGATCTTCAGTTCGCACAGGAAGTTCGCCTCCTGCAGCACGTTGGGGCCCAGCTCACTCTTGAGCCGGCCCGCCCATGCCGAGAGCTCGTCGGGCGTGAACACGTTGTCCAGGCTCAACATCCGCTCGAGGTGTTCGGCGGAGGCGAAGTCGGTGGAGAAGCCGGCCCCTCCGACCAACTGCGTCGGCGAGTCCGGGGTCCGCAGTTCGGGGTGGTCCTCCTCGAGGGCCTGCAGTTCACGCAGCAGCGTGTCGAACTCGGCGTCGGTGATGATCGGCGAGTCCCGCACGTAGTAGCGGAACTGGTGCTCACGCACCTCGTCGGCGAGCTCTTGCCAGCGACGACGCACGTCGGCGTCGGGGGCGTCGTCGGCCTGTGCGGCCAGCGCGTCTTCCGCACCCTTGGAGGTCACCTTCGCAGGTTAACCGAGCGGCCCGACAGCACCGCACCGTTACCCTGGCCCCATGCCGCACCCGATCATGTTCCGCGACGACGACCCGGTGCTGGCGCGGGTACGGACAATGGCGCTGGCGTTCCCCGAGGCCTACGAGAAGGTCTCGCACGGACGGCCCGCGTTCTTCGTCGCCAAGATGTTCGCCATGTACGGCGGCAGCGTCAGACCCGCGACCAAGGGCGACTACATCCAGTACCCGCAATCGATCCTGGTCAAGGTCGACGACAGTGAACGCCAGGCGCTGCAGCAGGACGCCCGATTCTTCTCGCCCGCCTACCTCGCACCGTCGGGGTGGCTCGGGCTCGACCTGTCGGCAGACAAAAAGATCGACTGGGACGAGATACGCGAGCTGATCGACGCGTCATTCCGATTGACCGCGCCCAGGAAACTCGTCAAACAGCTCGACGAAGGCTGAACAGGTAGCAGGCAGGCCATGATTCGATCGGAGACGCCATGAGTTTTGCGAGCCCCTTCCCCGAGGTCGACATCCCGTCCACCAGCGTCTACGACTACTTGTTCGGTGATATCGCAGACGACGACCTCGACCGCGTCGCGCTTGTCGACGCGAAATCGGGGCGCGAAACCACCTACCGCGAAACGATCGCGCGCGTCGACGCGTTCGCCGGTGCGCTCGCCGGACGCGGGATCGGCGTCGGCGATGTGGTCGGCCTGCTCTCACCGAACAGCTCGGGATTCGCGGTCGCATTCCACGGCATCCTGCGCGCGGGCGCGACGGCCACGACCGTCAACGCGTTGTTCACCGCCAAGGACATCGCCAAGCAGTTGACCGACTCCAACGCCAAGATGCTCGTGACGGTGTCGCCGCTGCTGGCCCAAGCCCAGGAAGCGGCCGCGGCGGTCGGCATTCCCGACGACGGGCTCATCGTGCTCGACGGACCCGGCCTGTCCTCCGACGGGCATCCCAACGCCGCCGACCTCATGGGGCCGGGCCATCCACCGCCTGAGGTGAGCTTCGCGCCCTCATCGCACTTGGCGGTGCTGCCCTACAGTTCGGGAACGACCGGAAACCCGAAGGGCGTCATGCTCACCCACCGCAACCTGGTGGCCAATGTCGCCCAGATCCGGCCGCTGCATGGCATGGTCGCCGACGACACCGTGTTGGCCGTTCTGCCGTTCTTCCATATCTACGGGATGACCGTGCTGCTCAACGCGGCACTGCACGCCAGGGCCCGGCTGGTCATCATGCCGAGCTTCGATCTCGGCGACTTCCTGGGCAACATCCAGGACCATGCCTGCACCATCGCGTTCATCGCCCCGCCCGTCGCGGTCGCGCTGGCCAAGCATCCGCTGGTCGACGAGTACGACCTGTCGTCGCTGAATGTGGTGATGTCGGGTGCGGCCCCGTTGGACGCCGACCTCGGCCACGCTGTCGCCGAGCGGTTGGGCTGCCGCGTGATCCAGGGTTACGGCATGAGCGAGCTCAGCCCGGTCAGCCACATCACGCCCTTCGACGGCGGCCAACACGAGATGAACATGGTGGCCCCGCTCAGCTCGGTCGGCTGGACGGTGTCGAACGCCGCGTCGAAGATCGTCGACCCCGAAACCGGTGACGAGATCGACCCGCCCACACAGGGTCTCAGCGAAACCGGCGAACTCTTGTTCAAGGGCCCCAACGTGATGGCGGGCTACCTCGGCAACGAGAAGGCCACCAAGGAGACCATCGACGACCAGGGCTGGTTGCACACCGGTGACCTCGCACAGGTCGACGCCGATGGCTGCGTCTACATCGTCGACCGGCTCAAGGAGCTGATCAAGTACAAGGGCTATCAGGTGCCGCCCGCCGAGCTGGAGGCCGTGCTGCTGACTCATCCCGACATCGCCGACGCGGCCGTGGTCGGAGTCGTCGACGCCGATGGCGAAGAGGTACCGAAGGCGTTCGTGGTCAAGCGATCCGGAGCCGAGCTGAGCGAGCAACAGGTGATCGAGTTCGTCGCGGGCGAGGTGGCTCCCTACAAAAAGGTCCGCCAAGTGGCGTTCATCGACGCGGTGCCGAAATCGGCGTCCGGCAAGATCCTGCGCAAGGACCTGCGCGGCTGATCAGGGCCGGCCGATCCGTTCGGCGGCCTGCGCCGCTCGCGCCTGCCGATAGCCCAGCGCGGCGCCCGCCACGGGGATGAGCAGCAACCCGGCCAGCCCCCACAGCGGGTCGCTGGTCCCGGCGCCGGGCGCGACGACGAACTGGCGCACCACCGCGGGCGGAGTGTCCACTGGGTCCAACACAGCGGGTGCGCGCGGTGCCGGTGAGAGCGGCGTCGTCGGGATCGGTTGCGCGGGCACCGGCGCTGAGGGTGCCAGTGCTGGTGGCTGCCAACCGGTTTCGGGCTGAAGGTCGCGGCTGTGCGGCACGCGTCCGTTGCCGAACGCCACCTGCGGCGGCTCGAAGGCGGGGGCCGGCGCACCCGCAGCACCGGATCCACCAGAGGCGACCGGGGCGGCCGACGACGCGGTGTTCACCGGCGCTTCGGCCGGTGGCGTCGCGCCGACGGCCGACCGGCTGGCGGATACGTCGGGCGCCGCAGCCGCACGGCTGGCGGATAAGTCGGGCGCAGCCGCACGGCTGGCCGATACGTCGGGCGCGGCGGCGCGGCCTGCCGAGTCCGGGGCGGTGCGGCCGGCCGATTCCGGGGCGATAACAGCGCCCGGCCGGCTATCCGGCGACGGCTGCGCGAGCCCGTCTCGGCCGGATCCGACCCGCGACTTCGGGGCCGCGCCGGGCCCGTTGGTGTCCCCGCCCCGTTTGCTGCCGGTCGTGCGCTTACCATCGCGACGGTCGTTGTCGTGCTTGCCGTTGCCGGACCCGCGGCTGTGGTGGCCGCCGCCGCGGTCGGCGCTGTGGCCCCGGTCCGAGCCGCGCGAATCACCCGGGTGGGCGTATGCGACCGCCGCACCCGATCCGCTCACCAGGAGAAATACGGACACCACGCCGGCACCTGCGGCGAGGCGCGCGTTCATCCGGACACCATTCCCTTCTCGGCAAAGGCGATCGACGCCGCCTGCGGAGCATTCTCGCATGGGTAGCCGCGTAATACGAGGTGTCCGGCAGGAACGCCGCAAATAGTTCAGCGAAGCGCGTTTTCCGTGGTCCGCGGCGTGCGCCCGTGGGTCGCTCGACGGTGCGATCCACGGCTCGCGAAACCGTCTCCAGGGACTCGCTGGCGTCGGCGAGGAGTGCGGGCCACATCCGCCAGATGCGTTCACGGCCACTGCGCCGGCTGCTCACCAAGCCGGCTGACGCCAACGGTTTGGTCGTTGCCAGCCGGTTGACCGGATCACCTCGGCCGCTTCGCTGGCTAGATCGCGTCGGGGTCCTCGGCGAAAGCATCCGCCGCCTTCTGCGCCAATCCGATCGCGGTGCGCGCCCATTCGGTGGTGGCGCCCGCCAGACCGCACGCCGGCGAGATGCCGGTCCGCTCCCTGAGCACGGATCGGGGAAAGCCGAGCCGGTCGGTCAGCGACACCGCGGCCTTGGCGATCTCCTCGACCGAAGGACGGGTCTCCGGCGCTGTCGAGGGCACCACGCCGAACACCACCGTGCGACCCGAGTCGACGAACTCTCCGACGCCGTCGAGGTCGTCGGCCGCCAGTGTGGACACGTCGACGGAAACCGCGGCGATTGAACTGCGCTGCAACACATTCCACGGCACACCTGCGGCGCAGCTGTGCACGACCACTGGGACGTCCGCCGCGGCGACGCATTCGTCGAGCAAACCGATGGCCTGCGCCTCGTCGACGGCGTGCACGGGCGTCAAACTGGTGACCCCGGTCAGCCGGCCTTCGAGCGCGGAGAACAACAGCGGTTCGTCGAATTGAACGACGACCGCCGCGTCGAGCCTCCGGCCCACAGTCGCGCGGTGCGCTGCGATCCCTTCGGCCAGCGACGCGGTGAGGTCGCGCACCGCGCCTCGATCGGTCAGGGCGCGATGGCCGTTGGGCAGCTCCAGTTGCGCCGCCAACGTGACCGGTCCCGGCGCCTGAACCTTGACCGTGCGCCCAGCGCCGCGTAAACCTGCTTTCTCCCAGGCTTCTTCGAGCGCGTCGAGGTCCTCCTCGAGCAGGCTCCTCGCCCGCCTGAGCACTGCGGTGCGGCCCGCCGCGATCCGATATCCGCGGGGCACGGTATCCATACCGATGTCCACCAGAATCGCACCGGCCCGGCCGATCATGTCGGCACCCACGCCACGGCCCGGCAGTTCCACCAGATGCGGCAAGGTGGGCAGTTCGCCGACGACGACCTCGGCGGCCTCGCGCGCCGACGTTCCGGGCCAGGACCCGATGCCGGTGGCTGCGGCGAAAGCACTCACTCGTTTGACAGTATTCGATGGGGCTAATCTCATCCCGAAAGGGTTGGGGAAGGACAGGCCATGCCCGCAGCGCTCCGGTCGCTCGTGCTGTGGTGCGTGGCGGTCGCGATCACCTCGGGGTGCACTCAGGTCATCGACGGACACGCGATGCGGGCGACGCCGGGCATCGACGACGGATCGCTGTCGCCGGTCGATGTGGAGACGATCATGCTCGACCAGTCACAGATGCGCGCGATCACCGGGGCCGGTGAGGATCTCACGATCATCCCGACCATGGACGGCAAGATCCCCGTCGACATCGAGCCGCTCGCCGAGACCACTCCCCTGCCGTGCCAATGGATCTTCGCCGAGACGCAGACATTCGGACCGGAGGTCGAGGAGTTCCGCAAGACCACGTTCCAGCACCCGCCCGAAGGCGGGTTGATCTCCGAGGGCGCGGCGGCCTATCGCGACGCCGCGACGGCCCGGCGGGCGTTCGACTCGCTCGTTGCTCTCGTCGACGGTTGCAGCGCAACGCCTTTGGGACCGATGTTCGTCGGCGAGTGGAGGGTCGGCGCGGACACCCTGCAGACCCGGCCCTCGGGCGCCTGCGGTCGCGACTACCGCGTGAAGGCGGTCGTTCTGGTGGAGGTGACCGCGTGCCGGTTTCCCGACTCGGTGCCCGAGATCGTCATGTCCAACATCCTGGCCAACGTCCCCGGATAACTACCGGGTGATCGTCGCGCTGCCCAGCACTTCGTCGCCGGAGGGGTCGGGGCGGTACAGCACCATCGTCTGGCCGGGAGCCACGCCGCGCAGGGGCGCGCGCAACTCGACGACGAGCCGGTCGTCGCGCAGTTCGGCCACGCCGTCTGCGACACCGCCGTGCGCGCGGACCTGCACCTGGCATTCGATCGGGCCCGCAGGCGCGACACCGGAGGTGACGATCGGCCGCTCGCCGGTCAAGGTCCACACGTCGAGGTCGTCGGCGCCACCGACCCGCACGGTCGCGGTCTGCGGGTCGATCCCTGTGACATAGCGCGGCCGTCCGTCCGGGCCCGGCCCGGCGATGCCCAGACCCTTGCGCTGACCCACCGTGAATCCGTGCACGCCGTCGTGTTCGGCGAGCACCGTCCCTGCGGCGTCGACGACCGAACCGCGTCGCACACCGATCTTGGCCCCGAGGAACGCGCGAGTGTCACCGGAGGGAATGAAGCAGATGTCGTGGCTGTCGGGTTTCTCGGCGACCGCAAGCCCGCGACGCGCAGCCTCCTCGCGGATCTGCGGCTTCGGGGTGTCGCCGACCGGGAACACCGCGTGCCGCAGTTGCTCGGCGGTCAGCACCGCGAGCACGTAGGACTGGTCTTTGGCGGCGTCGACCGCGCGCCGCAGTCGACCGTCCGACAGCCGGGCATAGTGTCCGGTGGCCACGGCGTCGAATCCCAACGCCAGCGCGCGGGCGGCCAACGCGGAGAACTTGATCCGTTCATTGCAGCGCACACACGGGTTCGGGGTCTCCCCGCGGGCGTATGACGACACGAAGTCGTCGATGACGTCCTCTTTGAACCGGTCGGCGAAATCCCAGACGTAGAACGGGATGTCGAGGATATCGGCGACCCGACGCGCGTCACCGGCGTCCTCTTTCGAACAACAGCCGCGCGATCCGGTGCGCAGTGTGCCAGGAGACGGTGACAGTGCCAGGTGAACACCGACGACGTCATGTCCGGCGTCGACCATCCTGGCGGCGGCGACCGAGGAGTCCACGCCGCCGCTCATCGCCACGAGTACCCGCACTACTCGACCACTCCCGAACTTGCCAGCGCCGCCTGCCGGGCCCGTTCGACGGCGGCGGGCAGCACCGCGAGCGCGGCATCGACGTCGTCCTCACTGCTGATGTGCCCCAACGAGAGTCGCAGCGAACCCCGCGCACTCGCCGGGTCGGCACCCATCGCGATCAGCACGTGTGAGGGCTGCGCGACGCCTGCCGTGCAGGCCGAACCGGTCGAACACTCGATACCCTTGGCGTCCAACAACATCAGCAGCGAGTCGCCCTCGCAGCCGCGGAAGGTGAAGTGGCAGTTGCCGGGCAGCCGAGCGGCACCCGTCGCGCCGTTCACCTCGACGTCGTCGATGGCAGCCAACACGCCTTCGATCAAGCGGTCACGAAGCGCGGACACCCGCGCACCGTTGGTCTCGAGCCCGTCGACCGCGGCTCTCGCCGCTGCGGCCATCGCGACTGCTCCCGCCACATACGGTGTGCCGGAGCGGACGTCGCGCTCCTGGCCTCCGCCGTGCAACAGCGGGACGCAGGCCGTGTCGCGGCGCAGCAGCAGCGCACCGATCCCGGTGGGGCCGCCGAACTTGTGCGCCGCGATGCTCATCGCCGAAAGCCCACTCGCGGCGAAGTCGACCGGAATGTGGCCGACGGCCTGAACGGCGTCGCTGTGCATCGGCACGTCGAATTCTGCTGCCACAGCGGCGAGCTCGGCGATCGGCATGATCGTCCCGACCTCGTTGTTGGCCCACATCACCGACACCACAGCCACGTCGTCGTGGTCCTGCAGCACCTGTCGCAGCGCCGCAGGCGTGACCGAACCGTCCTTCTCGACGGGCAGCCAGGTCACCTCGGCGCCCTCGTGCTCGACGCACCACTCGACCGAATCCAGCACGGCGTGGTGCTCGACCGGCGTGGTCACGATCCGCCTGCGGCGCGGATCGGCGTCGCGGCGGGCCCAGAAGATGCCTTTGACCGCAAGGTTGTCGCTCTCGGTGCCGCCCGCGGTGAAGATCACCTCCGACGGGCGGGCGCCCAGCAGATTGGCCAGCGTCTCGCGCGACTCCTCCATCCGCCGCCGGGCCGTGCGGCCCGTGCCGTGCAACGACGACGCGTTGCCGACCGTCGCCATCGCGGCCGTCATCGCCTCGATGGCAGCGGGGTGCATCGGGGTGGTGGCGGCGTGATCGAGGTAGACCGGCTGATCCGAGGTCATAACCCGTCCAGAATAGCCGTCGAGCCGGGACTCCCCCGATCCGCTCAGGCCACGAGCGCGTGACCGGACGGGTGTTTGGTGGTGTAACCCCGCACCGCCGTCTCACAGCGATTGGCCAGGTCGCGGCGGTCGGTTCCGGGTAGCTGCAGCGACTCGACGTGCACCCGCGCGACCGTGCGCCTCGTCGTGACCAGTCGCCGGATCGAGTCGAGCAGTGTGTCATCGCCCACATAGGCGGCGACGGTGGAGGTGGCGCCGTCGGCGTGGTGATACGCCAAACGCAACGGCTGGACCGGCCTGCCGGCGTCGATGGCGCCCTGGAACATGGCGGGGCGGAAGCGGCCGTACGCCAGTCCGCAGTAGGTGGTGCCCTCCGGAAACGCGATCACGGTACGGCCCGCACTCAGATTGCGGGTGACGGCGCCCACCACGTCGGGCAGGCGCCGCAGGTCCGACCGCTCGATCGGGATCACCTTGAGCAGCCGAGCCAGCAGTCCGAGGCCCGGCCAGCTGACGAGCTCGGACTTGGCGACGAACCGGCCTGGCAGCACCGAGCCGACCACGAAGACGTCCACCCAGGAAATGTGGCCGCTGACCACCAGAACGCCGCTCAGGTTGCGGATCGGGCCCCCGGACACCCTGGTCCGCACACCAAGGCAGTACAGCAGCAACCGGCAGTAGCCGCGCTGCAGATGGGATCGGCCGGGGGCGGGGACGGCCAGCATCGGCGCCAGCAGCAGGACCAGCAGGGCGGAGGTGACCCGTACCGCGGCGCGGCAGGTCACGATCACCCGTGGCCCGGACCGCGCGGCGTCTGCGCCGACGCAGCTCGCATCGCACGACGCCTTCGGCACCCAGGTGCCGAGGGTGCTCACGGCGCGATCCCGCCGGCCAGGGCGGCGGCTGCGACGGACCGCAGCCTGCGCAGGTAGCGCGTATCGGCCCGACGCTTGTCGAGCAACGCCGGGAAATCGCCAACGCCGAAATCGGGATCGTAGGCGGGTTCGCCGCACACCTGCGCGCCGAGCCGCAGGTAGCCGCGCATCAACGGTGGTACGACGAGCCTCTCCGGTGGCTCGATGTCGTCGAGGCCCTTGCCGCCGACGGTCACCGGCCGGTACGGGTGCACGGTATAGAGCGCCGGTGCGGCGTGGCGGCGACGGACGAAGTCGCGGACCCCGCGGATCTGTGCGCCCGGCGGGTAACCGTCGGGGCCGTGGACGGGCACCGACACGCAACCGGTGACGTAGTCGTACCCGCAGCGGTCGAGGTACGCCAGGATCCCGGCCCACATCAGCAGCACGACGGCTCCGCTGCGGTGATCCGCTCGCACCACAGCCCGGCCCATCTCGACCAGGCCCGGCCGCAGCGGGTCGAGCGCACGCACGTCGAATTCGGTTGCACTGTAGAGGCTTCCGGCGGCGACGGCGCCCGCGGGTGGCAGCATTCGATAGCATCCGACAAGGTCGCCGGTGACGTCCTCGCGTACCAGCAGGTGGTCGCAGTGCTCGTCGAAGCGGTCGGCGTCCAGGCCGTCGGCGGAACCGGTCAGCGTGAATCCGGGCTCGGCGGTGAACACGCCGTGGCGCAGCCGCTGCGCCGCTTCGATGAGCGTGGCATCCGTCGTCAGCAGCAGGGTGTAGCGCGGCGCGGGACCTGCGGACCCGGTCCGGCCGCGGTCGATCTCCTCGGGGGCGATGAGTACAGAAGCAGTGCTCATGGCTGCACGCTCGCCCAGCCGCATCTCCGGGCGGCATCGCAGGCGTGACGTGTCGATGAGCGCCAGGTGACGAATTGCCCCGGCGAGACGTCAGTCGCCGAGCAGCACGACGTTGTCGGCTACCGCGTTGCGGGGTGTGCGCACGTGGTTGGCCGGGAAGTTCGGGTCGGCGTACCCGATCGCGAGTCCGCACAACACCCGCAGTTCGGCGGGGATGTCCAGCTGTTCGCGCAGCACCTCGGGGAAGTGCGCAACCGAAACCTGCACGCACGTGTCGAGACCGCGTTCGGTCAGCGCAAGCACCAGCGTCTGCAGGAACATCCCGACCGCGAGGCTGTCCGCGTGTCCGAGATCGCGGTGCATGCAGACCACTCCCGCCACTGGGGCGCCGAAGAACTCGAAGTTGCGCAGCTGTGCGAGACGTCGCCCCTCGGCGTCGTGACGGGGCACACCCATCGAGCCGTAGACCAACGCGCCCAACTCCTGCCGCAGCGGTGCGAAGCTCTCCGGAATCCCCATGGTCGCGGGAAAACCGGCGGACGCGCGGTGCAGCAATGATTCGACGAGTTGGTCGCGGCGCGCGCCGGTGGCCAGGAACAGCCGCCAGGGTTGGATATTGGAGTTCGACGGTGCACGCATCGCCAGCTCCAATGCCTCGTCGAGGAGTACGCGCGGTACGGGCTTGTCGGGCAGGAACTTCCGTGTGCAGTGCCGCTCGCGAACAGCCCGGTCCAGGTCGCTCTCGGGCGCCGCGGAGGTCATCGTCGTGCCAGCCAATCCGTGAAGTGCGTTGCGGCGATGACGGCGCCGTCGCCGGTGACCAGGCTCCGCTCGTCGAGCGGAGTGCCGAAGTACGTCGCCTCGGTGGTGACCACGACCGGCCGCTCGTCACCGCGTGCGGCCAGCACCGCACCCGCGAGCTCGGCGAACGGCATCTTGTCGGGCCCGCCGATATCGACGTGACCGTTGCTCGGGGTCGCTACGGCTGTCCGGGCCACCTCGGCGGCGACCTCATCGGCAGCGATCGGCTGGATCAGCGCATCGGGCGCCCGCACTTCGCCGTTGCCGCTCAGCGATTCGGTGATCGCCTCGGCGAATTCGTGGAACTGCGTGGCGCGCACGATGCTGAATGGCAGTCCGGAATCTTTGATGATGCGTTCCTGCGCGACCTTCGCACGCAGATAACCGCTTTCGGGAAGCCCGTCGGCGCCGACGATCGACAGCGCCACGACGTGGCCCACCCGCGCGGCCGTCGCGGCACCCACCAGATTCGTCGTCGACCTCGTGAAGAAGTCCATGACCGCGTCGTCCTCGAACGACGGCGAGTTGGTCACGTCGATCACCACATCCGCGCCGGCGACCGCTTCGGCCACCCCGGCGCCGGTCAAAACGTCCAATCCGGTGGAGCGCGCCGCGGCGACCACCTCGTGGCCGTCCGCGGTGAGGATCGATACCACCTTCGAGCCGATGAGTCCGGTCGCGCCGAACACGGTGATCTTCATCTCGGAACCTTTCGTCGTGCCTGTCACGAAAAGACTGGCACTCCGGTGGCGGCGATCGAGCCCTTGAAAGTCCGTAGTCCGAGCGCTCACCCTCGTACGCCCTCGGGACGGCATGCAAAAGGCCCCCGGACAGTGTCCGGGGGCCTGTCGCGCGGAAACTTAGCCCTTCCGAGCCTTGACCGCCTCGGTCAGCTGCGGTGTGACCTTGAACAGGTCGCCGACGATGCCGAGGTCGGCGATCTCGAAGATCGGCGCCTCTTCGTCCTTGTTCACCGCGATGATCGTCTTGGACGTCTGCATGCCCGCGCGGTGCTGAATCGCGCCGGAGATGCCCAGGGCGATGTACAGCTGCGGCGACACCGTCTTACCGGTCTGGCCCACCTGGAACTGGCCCGGGTAGTAGCCGGAGTCGACGGCGGCACGGGACGCGCCGACAGCGCCGCCGAGCGAGTCCGCCAGCTCCTCGACCACGTTGAAGTTCTCCGCGCTGCCCACACCGCGGCCACCCGAGACGACAACCGTCGCCTCGGTGAGCTCCGGGCGGTCACCCGCGACGGCGGGTTCGCGCTTGGTGATCTTCGTCGCGTTCTCGGCCTGGCCGGGCACCTCGACGTTGACGACCTCGCCCGCACCGTCGGCGGGTTCAGCGTCGATGGCTCCTGCGCGCAGCGTGATGACCGGAACCTCACCGGTGGACTCGGCCTCGACGGTGAATGCACCACCGAAGATCGAGTGCACGGCCTTGCCACCCTCCTGGACGTCGACGACGTCGGTGAGCACACCGGAACCGGTGCGGGCCGCCAACCGGCCGGCGATCTCCTTGCCGTCGGCGTTGGCCGACAGCAGAACACCGGCGGGCGACGCCGACTCGACCAGCGATGCCAGCACGTCGACCTGCGGGGTGATCAGGTAGTTCTCCGCGTCGTCGGACTCGGCGACGTAGATCTTGGCCGCGCCCGCGGCCTTCAGGCCGTCGGTGAGCGGTTCTGCGGTGCCCGGCGCGCCGACGACGACGGCCGAGGGCTCGCCGAGCTTGCGAGCCGCGGTGATCAACTCCGAGGTGACCTTCTTCAGTGCACCTTCGGCGTGCTCAACGAGCACGAGTACTTCAGCCATGAGTTCTTCTCTCGTCTCTTGTTCTTCGCAGTCTCGGTCTGGGGCCTAGATGATTTTCTGGGCGACCAGGTACTCGGCGATCTTGGTTCCGCCGTCGCCTTCGTCGGTGACCTTCTCGCCGGCGGTCTTCGGCGGCTTCGGCGTCGACGACAACACCTTGGACCCGGCGTTGGCGAGACCGACCTCATCGCCCTCGACACCGATCTCGGCGAGCGTGAGCTTGGTGACTTCCTTCTTCTTGGCGGCCATGATGCCCTTGAAGGACGGGAAGCGAGGCTCGTTGATCTTCTCGTTGACGCTGACCACGGCGGGCAGCGGAGCCTCGACGAAGAACACGCCGTCGTCGGTCTCCCGCTCGCCGCTGACCTTGCCGTCCTCGACGGTCACCTTGCGCAGATGCGTCAGCTGCGGCAGACCCAGGTACTCGGCGATGATCGCGGGTACCGCGCCGCCGGTGCCATCGGTGGCCTCGTTGCCGGCGATGACCAGCTCGGTGCCCTCGATGGTCCCCAGCGCACGTGCCAGGGCCCAACCGGTCTGGACCATGTCCGAGCCGTGCATGCCCTCGTCGACGAGGTGCACGGCCTTGTCGGCACCCATCGACAGCGCCTTGCGGATCGCCTCGGTCGCGCGCTCGGGGCCGGCCGTCAGCACCGTCACAGTGCTGTCGCCGCCTTCCCTCTCCTTGATGAGCAGCGCTTCCTCGACGGCGCGCTCGTTGATCTCGTCGAGCACCGCATCGGCCGCCTCGCGGTCGAGAGTGAAGTCGCCGTCGGTGAGCTTGCGCTCCGACCAGGTGTCAGGGACCTGTTTGATCAGGACCACGATGTTCGTCATGAGTCTGGTTCGTCCTCCTCGAAGGGACCGATGATCGGCCCGCATAACACGCTTTGAGCAACAACCACCATGTTACTCGCGGGTAACTTGTGGCGGTTCGCAGGAACACTGTAGCGGGTCGAAGTTCGTGTTCTAGCAGCACGTAGGGGGTGAACCATTCGTCTGTGGGCCGTTTCACGTTAGCCTGCCTTCCAATGAGCGCTTTTGTTACTGATGGACCCGACCTCCCCCTCACCGGGGAACGCACGGTTCCGGGACTCGCGGAGGAGAACTACTGGTTCCGCCGCCACGAGGTCGTCTACGAGCAGATGGCCCACCGCTGTGCGGATCGCGACGTGCTCGAGGCAGGATGCGGCGAGGGCTATGGGGCCAACCTGATCGCCGACGTCGCCCGGTGCGTGATCGGCCTGGACTACGACGAGACAGCGGTCGCCCACGTGCGTGCGCGGTATCCGCGCGTGGACATGCGCCACGGCAACCTGGCCGAATTGCCGCTCGCAGACGGCTCGGTCGATGTCGTGGTGAACTTCCAGGTCATCGAACACCTCTGGGATCAGGGGCAATTCGTGCGCGAATGCCTGCGTGTGCTGCGGCCGGGCGGGCGTCTGCTGATGTCGACGCCGAACCGAATCACGTTCTCCCCCGGTCGGGACACCCCGGTCAACCCGTTCCACACCCGCGAACTCAACGCCGCCGAGTTGACCGAACTGCTCACCACCGAAGGGTTCGCGGTCGAAGGCGTGCACGGGGTCTTTCACGGGCCGCGGCTCGTCGAACTCGACGCCCGACACGGCGGCTCGATCATCGACGCCCAGATCGCGCGGGCAATAGCCGATGCGCCGTGGCCCGAGGATCTGCTCGCCGACGTGGCCTCCGTGCGCAGCGACGACTTCGATCTGGTCGACGCGCGCGATCGGAACATCGACGACAGCCTCGATCTGGTCGCGATCGCGGTGCGGCCGTGACATCCGCCGACCCGGCTCCGGGCCTCTTCACGCTCGTTCTCCACACCCACCTGCCCTGGCTGGCTCATCACGGCCGCTGGCCCGTCGGCGAGGAATGGCTCTACCAGTCGTGGTCGGCGTGCTACCTCCCGCTGATGCGGGTGCTGCGCACGTTGGCGGCCGAAGGCCGCCGCCACCAGTTGACGCTGGGCATGACGCCGGTGGTCACCGCACAACTCGACGACCCGTACTGCCTGACGGGGATGCACCACTGGCTGGCGAACTGGCAGCTGCGCGCGCTCGAGGCGACTACTCTCGGTGATCCGTTGCGCCAGTTCGGTGTTCGCGAGCACGCCGAGGCCGAGCAGGCCATCGAGGACTTCGCCACGCTGTGGGCGCACGGCGGCAGCCCGTTGCTGCGCGAGGTGATCGACGCCGAAACCATCGAACTGCTCGGCGGTCCGCTCGCGCATCCGTTCCAGCCGCTGCTCAACCCGAGGCTGCGGGAATTCGCGCTTCACGAGGGGCTCGCCGATGCCCGCCTGCGGTTCGCGCACACACCCGTCGGCATCTGGGCCCCGGAATGCGCCTACGCGCCCGGCATGGAAACCGACTACGCCTCAGCCGGTGTCGGCCACTTCATGGTCGACGGCCCGTCCCTGCACGGCGACACCGCGCTCGGCCGTCCGGTCGGATCCTCCGACGTGGTGGCATTCGGCCGGGACCTGCACGTCAGCTATCGAGTGTGGTCGCCGAAGTCCGGCTACCCCGGGCACGCCGCCTACCGCGACTTCCACACCTACGACCACACGACCGGACTCAAGCCGGCCCGGGTGACGGGCCGCAATGTGCCGTCGGAGGCCAAGGCGCCGTACGACCCGGAGCGCGCCGACCGAGCGATCGACGCCCATGTCGCCGATTTCGTCGCGGTGGTCCGGCAGCGACTATGCGACGAGAGCGAACGCATCGGGCGCCCCGCACACGTCATCGCCGCATTCGACACCGAGTTGTTCGGCCACTGGTGGTACGAGGGCCCCGTGTGGCTCGAGCGGGTGCTGCGCGCGCTGCCCGAGGCCGGTGTGCGCGTCGGCACGCTGAGCGACGCCAAGGCCGACGGTTTCGTCGGCTCGCCTGTCGAATTGCCGCCCAGCTCATGGGGTTCCGGCAAGGACTGGCAGGTGTGGGCCGGTGAGCAGGTCGCCGACCTGGTCCAGTTGAACACCGAGGTCGTCGATACCGCGCTGGCGACCATCGACAAGGCACTCGGCGAGACCGACGCTCCGCCTGCACGCAACTTCGTCGCCGACCAGATCCTGCGCGAGACGCTGCTGACCGTGTCGAGCGACTGGCCGTTCATGGTCAGCAAGGACTCCGCGGCCGACTATGCCCGCTACCGTGCGCATCTGCACGCCCACGCCACCCGCGAGATCGCCGACGCCGCGGCGTCCGGTCGCCATGAGCATGCACAGCGCCTCGCCGCCGACTGGAATCGTGCCGACGGTCTGTTCGGCGCGCTGGACGCCCGGCGGTTACCGCGATGACCCCACCCCCAGCCTTCACTTCCGCGAGCGACCGTGTTTGCACACCGACACGCCGCTCCGCGTGTACATTTTCCGGTCACTCGCACAGGAGTCAGCGACCGTGAAGATCCTCAAGGTGTCGTGGGAGTACCCGCCGGTCGTGGTCGGCGGACTCGGCAGGCACGTCCATCATCTCGCCACCGCGCTCGCCGAAGCGGGCCACGAGGTCGTCGTGCTGAGCCGGCGACCGTCGAACACCGACCCCGCCACGCATCCGACCACCGACGAGATCGCCGAAGGCGTGCGCGTGGTCGCGGCGGCGCACGATCCGCACGAGTTCGATTTCGGCAAGGACATGATGGCCTGGACGTTGGCGATGGGCCACGCGATGGTCAGAACCGGTTTGACGCTGAAGTCGCGACGCGGCCGCCCTTGGCGCCCCGACGTCGTACACGCACACGACTGGCTGGTCGCACATCCCGCGATCGCCCTGGCCGAATTCTTCGATGTACCACTGGTATCCACGATCCACGCCACCGAGGCCGGCAGACATTCCGGGTGGGTGTCGGGCCGCATCAGCAGACAGGTCCACGCGGTGGAATCGTGGTTGGTGCGCGAATCCGATTCGCTGATCACCTGTTCGGCCTCGATGCGCGATGAGGTCTCGGAGCTCTTCGGGCCGGGCCTGGCCGAGTCGTATGTCATCCGCAACGGGATCGACTGCAGTCGCTGGCCATTCGCTCAACGCAAGCCCCGGACCGGACCTGCCCGATTGCTGTATCTCGGTCGGCTCGAGTATGAGAAAGGCATCCACGACGCAATCGCCGCGCTACCCCGAATCAGGCGCACCCACCCCGGTACCACGCTGACGATCGCCGGCGAGGGCACCCAGCTCGATTGGCTCGTCGATCAGGCGCGAAAGCACAAGGTGCTCAAGGCGACCGCGTTCGCCGGACACCTCGACCACGACGCGTTGGTGAACCTGCTGCACACCGCCGACGCAGCCGTATTGCCCAGCCACTACGAGCCGTTCGGCATCGTCGCACTGGAAGCTGCGGCGACCGGAATCCCCTTGGTGACCTCGAACGTCGGCGGGTTGGGCGAGGCGGTCATCGACGGTGAAACCGGAATGTCCTTTCCGCCACGCGATACCGCGCGCTTGGCGGCGGCTGTCCGCTCGGTTCTCGACGACCCGCACGCCGCCCAGCAACGCGCGATCGCCGCCCGCGAGCGGCTCACCTCGCAGTTCGAATGGCACGCGATCGCAGAAGAAACCGCGCAGGTGTACCTGGCCGCCAAACGCCGTGAGCGCGAACCACATCGGCGCCGACCCATCATCGAACACGCCCTGCCCGGCCGCTGATCAGACGTGCCGACTGGCGGGGATCGTGGATTGATCCCCGCCAGCGGCGTTGTGTGGTTGGGCTCAGAACAGGCCGGTGTCGACGGTGGTGCTCACATCGACATCGGTGTTGACCTGACCGGAGTTGTCAGTCGAATTGTCTTGTCCGGAGTTGTCGACCGAGTTGTCGACCGAGTTGTCCACCGAGTTGTCCTCAATGCTCGACCCGCCCGAGATGCCGCCGGTCACGCTGCCGTCGATATCGCCGACATTGGTCTGGTTGCCATCGACATTGGTGGTGGTCGTGTCGTTGTCGTTGATCACGATCCCGCCACCCGAGCCGCCGGCCCCACCGGTGGCGTTGCCGCCGTCGTTGC
>NZ_NKCO01000035.1:0-37898 GCF_002245615.1 Mycobacterium neumannii
CGGCAGTAGTGTGTACGAGGCCGGTGTGGCGACCGCCATGCCCCACGATCGCGACACCGCCGGCGGGTCGGAGAGGACCCGCCCCCCGCCGTCGCGCCGGTCGCGAAGAACTCTCCGACGCGGCGGTGGTGTCGCGTTCGTGGGGCATGGCGGTCGCCACACTGGTCAGCCGGCTCACCGGGTTCGCCCGCATCGTGCTGCTCGCGACGATCCTCGGCGCCGCACTCACCAGCGCGTTCTCTGTGGCCTACCAGCTGCCCAACCTGATCGCGGCACTCGTGCTCGAGGCGACCTTCACCGCGATTTTCGTGCCGGTGCTGGCGCGCGCCGAGCGCGACGATCCCGACAACGGCACGGCGTTCATCCGGCGCCTGGTCACGCTGACGACGACGCTGCTGTTGATCATCACCGCGCTGTCGGTGGCCTCGGCCCCGATGCTCGTCAACCTCATGCTCGGCAGCGATCCCGAAGTCAACCGCGACCTCACCACCGCGTTCGCCTACCTGCTGCTACCGCAGGTGCTGTTCTACGGGTTGTCGTCGGTGTTCATGGCAATCCTCAACACCCGCAACGTGTTCGGGCCACCTGCCTGGGCGCCGGTATGCAACAACATCGTCGCGATCGTGACGCTGGGCGTGTATCTCATTGTCCCCGGCGAACTCTCGGTGGATCCGGTGCGGATGGGCAACGCCAAGCTCCTCGTGCTCGGCATCGGCATGACGCTCGGAACGGTGACGCAGGTCCTGGTCCTGTTGGCCGCGATCCGCCGCGAACGCATCAGCCTTCGCCCGCTGTGGGGCATCGACGAGCGGATGAAGCAGTTCGGCGCGATGGCCTCGGCGATGGTGCTGTACGTGTTGATCAGCCAGGTGGGGTTGATCGTCGGCAACCGAATCGCCAGTGGCGCCGCGGCTTCCGGGCCCGCCATCTACAACTACACGTGGCTGGTGCTGCAGTTGCCATTCGGCATGATCGGGGTGACGGTACTGACCGTCGTGATGCCGCGGTTGAGCCGCAACGCCGCCTCCAACGACCAGCGGGCGGTGCTCGCCGACCTCTCGCTGGCCACCCGGCTGACGATGGTGACGCTCATCCCCATCGTCGCGCTGATGACGGTCGGCGGACCCGCGATCGGCAGCGCGCTGTTCGCCTACGGCAATTTCGGTGAGGTCGACGCCAACTACCTGGGTATGGCGATCACGCTGTCGGCGTTCACGCTTGTCCCGTATGCGCTTGTGCTGCTTCAACTCCGGGTGTTCTACGCGCGACAACAACCGTGGACGCCGATCCTGCTGATCGTCGTGATCACGACCGTCAAGATCATCGCCTCGCTGATCGCGCCCTACCTCACCGACGACCCCGACCTCGTCGCCGGCTACCTCGGAACTGCCAACGGGCTGGGCTTCGTCGCGGGCGCGGTGGTCGGTTACTTCCTGCTGCGCGCCAATCTCGACCCACCGGGCGGCCGGCTCCTCAACCTGCAAGTCGTGCGCTCCGTGCTGGTCACGATCGCCGCCTCGCTGCTCGCCGCGATGGCCGGCCAGGTCGCCGACAAGCTGTTCGGCCTGGAGTCGCTGACGCGGAACTGGGGCGGTGCCGGCTCCCTGCTGCGACTGGTCGTGCTCGGCGTGGTGATGGTGCCGGTCATCGTCGGGGTCCTCCTCGGTGCGCGCGTACCGGATGCCCAGGCGGCCGTGAACGCGGTCCGGCGCCGACTCGGCGCTGGTGCCCGGCCCGGCACCGGGGCCGGCGGGGTAGCTGTCGGGGCCGCCGACCGGCCACGGACGCGCACCCCTCTCCCGTACCCTGAACAGAGGAATTCGTCCGCACCGGGACGTCGGCACAGCCCGCCGGCCGTCCGACGCGGACCACCTGACCCCGTTGCCGGGGACCGGACGCGGAAAGGACCAGCGGTGAGCGACGAACCCGCAGGCGGCTCCGCGCCCACACCCGATTCCGCGACCAGCAAGATTCCGACCGGTCAGTCCGACGTCGTCGCCGACGACCTGCGCCCCGACGTGCCCGATCCCGGTCAGACCACCGAGTTCGCCGCCGAGAACGGCACGACCCGGCTACCGGTATCGGGCCGGCCGCCCTCGGACTACGGCGGTGATCCCACCCGCGAACCCCTCGCGTTCGACCCGCCGCGCGAACCCGCCATCGAGGCCGCCACCTCCGACGAGGACGTCCACCTCATCCCGGGCGCAATGGTCGGTGGCGGCCGCTACCGCCTGCTGGTGTTCCACGGCGGCCCGCCCACGCTGCAGTTCTGGCAGGCACTCGACACTGCGTTGAACCGCCAGGTGGCGCTTACCTTCGTCGACCCGGACAACACCCTGTCCGACGAGACGCTGCGCGACATTCTGACGCGCACCCGCAAGCTGAGCAGCATCGACATGCCCGGCATCGCGAGGGTGCTCGACGTGGTCAACACCGGATCCGGTGGGCTGGTCGTATCGGAGTGGATCCGGGGCGGCTCGTTGACGGAGGTCGCCGACACGTCGCCGTCCCCGATCGGCGGCGCCAGGGCGATGCAGTCGCTGGCGGCGGCTGCCGAGGCCGCGCACCGGGCGGGAGTCGCGCTCTCGCTCGATCACCCGGGGCGGGTCCGGGTCAGCATCGAGGGCGACGTCGCGCTGGCCTTCCCGGCGACGCTGCCCGACGCGACACCCGAGGACGACATCCGCGGGATCGGGGCGGCGCTGTACGCGCTGCTGATCAACCGGTGGCCACTGCCCGAGCACGGTGTGCGCAGCGGCCTGGCCCCCGCCGACCTCGACTCGGCCGGACAACCGATCGAACCGCGCGCAGTCGATCGCCAGATCCCGTTCCAGATCTCGGCCGCGGCGGCGCGGGCCGTGCAGGAGGGCGGCGGCATCCGCAGCGCGCCGACCTTGCTGAATCTGCTCCAGCAGGCGACGGCGATCGCCGATCGCACCGAGCTGATCTCCCCGGTGGATGAAGCCGCCCGCTCGGTGGCCCCGGGCGTTGCCGGCGGTGCCGACCCGGAAACCGAGGCGCGGCGTCGCAAGGCCCTGATGATCGGGCTTGGCGTCGGCGGCGCCATCGTCGTGGTCGCGCTCGTGGTGCTGGCCACGGTGCTGAGCCGGATCTTCGGCGACGTCGGCGACGGCCTGGGCGGCGACCGGCTCGGGCTCAACGACCCGACCACCACAGAGTCGGCCGAAGGCAGCACCGGCAGCGGCAATATCGTCAAACCGACTGCGGTGTCGGTCTTTTCACCCGAGGGTGAGGCCGATGCACCGTCCGATGCGCCGAAGGCGATCGACGGCGACAAGTCCACGGTGTGGCCGATCGACACCTACACAGACCCGGTGCCGTTCCCGAACTTCAAGAACGGCGTCGGGCTGATGCTGCAGCTGCCACAGTCGACCACGGTCGGCGAGGTCGACATCGACCTCAACAGCACCGGCACGGCCGTCGAGATCCGCTCCGCGCAGTCCCCGACACCGTCCTCGCTTGCCGACACCACCGTGCTGACCCCGGCCACCCAGCTCAAACCGGGCTCCAACACCATTAAGGTCGAAAACGCCTCGCCCACCTCCAACCTGCTGGTCTGGGTGTCGACGCTCGGCCAGGTCAACGGCGAGAGCCGGTCGGACATCGCCGAGGTCACGGTCAGGTCGGCGTCGTGACCGGACGGTCGGCGTCCTGACCGGATTCATCCCCAGCCCGCCAAAGATGTGTCGGGAGACACCCGCGTAGCCGTTTAGTGTTCGGCTGTGGGGAGCATCGGGGGGCCGGCGGGAGAACGCAGCGACGCGGAGTTGCTCGCCGCGCACGTCGCCGGTGACCGCTACGCGTTCGAAGAGTTGTTCTACCGCCACCACCGGCAGCTGTACCGGATCGCGCGCATCACCAGCCGCAATCCCGACGACGCCGCCGACGCGCTGCAGGACGCGATGCTCAAGGCGCACCGGCGGGCGCCCGCCTTCCGCTACGACGCGGCGGTGAGCAGCTGGCTGTACCGCATCGTGGTGAACTCGTGTCTGGATCGGTTGCGGCGCAACAAAACCCGCGTCGCCGAAACGCTGTCCGACGACCAGGGCCACATTGGTGACCCGGCCTCGCGCGTGGACACCGCGATCGTCGTCGAGCGGGCACTGATGCGGTTGCCCGTCGAACAGCGCGCCGCGGTGGTGGCCGTCGACATGCAGGGCTACTCGGTCGCCGAGACCGCCCGCATGCTCGGTGTGCCCGAAGGCACCGTCAAGAGCCGATGCTCCCGCGCCCGGGCCAAGCTGGCCGAGGCACTCGAGTACTTCGACGCGGAAACCGCCGCTCGCACCGACTGAGCGGAACCGCGGGCACATGCGCCGCGTCTTACGTGTCGTGGTGGAGACTGGCTAGCGATGCAGACCGGAACGGACGACGACTCGGATCCGGCGGTTGAGCGGGTGCGCCGCGGCCTGGCCGAGTTGGCGCACGACGAGGACTCCGCGCCGGACGTGCCCGCGGGCGTCACCGCACGCATCGGTGCCGCGTTACGGGCCGCCGATGACCCTCACCACGCCGTCGAACGGCCCCGGCTGCGCCGAATGCACGTTCTCGGGCTGGTCGCCGGCCTGGCCGCCGTGACCGCCGGGGTCATCATCGGCACGTCGACGCTGGTGCGCGATCCCGCACCACGGTTCTCCCAGCCCTGGCCCACCGCCGAGCGGATCACCGTGCCGCGCCGGCCGTCGGCCTTCCCGCTGACCGGTCCCCAGCTCGCCGGCCTGCTGTCGGCACCGCCCGACTACGGGCCGCTGTCCGATCCGCGCCGCCGCGCCGCCTGCCTCGAGGGACTAGGGCACCCGGCGACCACGCCCGTCCTCGGGGCGCTTCCGGTTGAGCTGACTGGGCGCCCGGCTGTCGTGCTGCTTCTGCCCGCGGGCCCGGGCGCCGACATCCTCGCGGTGGCCGTCGACGCTGCGTGCCATGCGGCTCACGGTGGGCTGCTGGCCGAAACCGTGGTCGCACGACCGTAGTCTGTCCCCCGAGGTTGTTCGGAAACTCCGGGAACACCACCGCCTACGCTGGTGTTATACCGGTGCCGCGAAAGTGGCAGAAAGGCGCTCATGACCACCACATCCACGGTTCACGATCTGATCATCATCGGATCCGGTCCGGCCGGCTACACCGCAGCGATCTACGCAGCGCGTGCACAGTTGAAGCCCCTGGTGTTCGAAGGCGTCCAGTTCGGCGGTGCGTTGATGACCACCACCGAGGTGGAGAACTATCCCGGCTTTCGAAACGGCATCACCGGTCCCGAATTGATGGACGAGATGCGCGAACAGGCGTTGCGCTTCGGCGCGGACCTGCACATGGAGGATGTCGACGCTGTCTCGCTCGAAGGTCCGGTCAAGACCGTCACGGTCGGCGACGACACCTACCGGGCGCGGGCGGTGATCCTCGCGATGGGCGCTGCGGCGCGGCACCTCGGCGTGCCGGGCGAGGAGGCCCTGATGGGCATGGGCGTGAGCACGTGCGCGACCTGTGACGGGTTCTTCTTCCGCGAAGAGGACATCATCGTCGTCGGCGGCGGCGACTCGGCGATGGAAGAGGCGATCTTCCTGACCAAGTTCGCACGCAGCGTCACCCTGGTGCACCGCCGCGACGAGTTCCGCGCGTCGCGGATCATGCTGGATCGTGCCCGCGCGAACGAGAAGATCACGTTCCTGACCAACACCGACGTCCTCGAGATCGAAGGCAGCCCGAAGGTCAGCGGAGTCCGGTTGCGCAACAAGGTGACCGGCGAGGAGTCGAAGCTGGCCGTCACCGGTGTGTTCGTCGCGATCGGCCACGACCCGCGTTCGGATCTGATCCGCGGCCAGGTCGACCTCGACGAGGACGGTTACGTCTTGACGCAGCAGGGGTCGACCAGCACCTCGATCGAAGGTGTCTTTGCCGCAGGCGATCTCGTCGACCGCACTTACCGCCAGGCCATCACCGCTGCGGGCACCGGCTGCTCGGCGTCCATCGACGCCGAACGCTGGCTCGCCGAAATCGGTTCTGGCCCAAGCGATGAAACCATCGAAACACCCGTCTGATAGGAGTACCCCGATGACCGAGAGCACCGGATCCACGGTAGCGGTGACCGACGACTCGTTCTCCCAGGACGTGTTGTCCAGCAGCACACCGGTGCTGGTGGACTTCTGGGCGACCTGGTGCGGTCCCTGCAAGATGATCGCCCCGGTGCTCGAGGAGATCGCCATCGAAAAGGCGGGCGCGCTGACCGTCGCCAAGCTCGACGTCGACGCCAACCCCGTCACGGCCCGCGATTTTCAGGTGGTGTCGATCCCGACGCTCATCGTGTTCAAAGACGGCTCCCCGGTGAAGCGGATCGTCGGCGCAAAAGGCAAGGCTGCGCTGCTGCGCGAGCTTTCTGACGTGCTCTAGCCGCCGTCCGGTGCGGCAATCCGGGGCACGGACACCCGCCTGGCGTTTTCTTGAATCGGCGAAGTGTCTGCGACAATCGTGCCTAGCCCGTCAACTTGGTCGGCGCCCTCGCGCAGCTGACAACCGTGACTGAAAGGCCGCATATGTCCAGTCTGCGTCGCGGTGACCGCGGGTCCGCGGTCACCGAGATCAGGGCTGCATTGACGGCGCTGGGCATGCTCGACAACTCCGACGAGGAGATCACCACCGGCAGGCATATCGCGCTGGACTTGTTCGACGCCGAACTCGACCATGCCGTGCGCGCCTTCCAGCAGCATCGAGGTCTGCTGGTCGACGGGATCGTCGGCGAAGCGACGTACCGCGCGCTCAAGGAGGCGTCGTACCGGCTCGGCGCACGCACGCTCAGCCACCAGTTCGGCGCCCCGATGTTCGGCGACGACGTCGCCACACTGCAGGCCCGACTCCAAGACCTCGGCTTCTACACCGGCCTCGTCGACGGACATTTCGGTCTTAGCACGCACAACGCGTTGATGTCGTATCAGCGCGAGTACGGCCTGTACCCCGACGGGATCTGCGGCCCGGAGACGTTGCGCTCCTTGTACTTTCTGGGATCACGCGTCACCGGCGGCTCTCCGCATGCGATCCGCGAGGAGGAACTGGTCCGCCGCTCCGGTCCCCGGCTCTCGGGTAAGCGCATCATCATCGACCCGGGCCGCGGCGGCGACGACCACGGTCAGATCATGCAGGGCCCGAGCGGGCCGATCAGCGAGTCAGACATTTTGTGGGATCTGGCGAGTCGGCTCGAGGGCCGGATGACCGCGATCGGTATGGAGACGTTCCTGTCGCGGCCGGCCAACCGTGCCCCTTCGGACGCCGAACGCGCCGCGACCGCGAACGCCGTCGGCGCCGACCTGATGATCAGCCTGCGCTGCGCCACCCAGCCCAGCCCCGGCGCCAACGGTGTCGCATCGTTCCACTTCGGGAACTCACACGGCTCGGTGTCCACCATCGGCCGCAATCTCGCCGACTTCATCCAACGAGAAGTGGTGGCCCGCACCGGATTACGCGATTGCCGCACCCATGGGCGGACGTGGGACCTGTTGCGTCTGACCCGGATGCCCACGGTGCAGGTCGACGTCGGCTACATCACCAACCCGCACGACCGGGCCATGCTGGTGTCCTCGCAGGCTCGCGATGCCATCGCCGAGGGCATGCTCGCCGCCGTCAAGCGGCTCTACCTGCTAGGCAAAAACGACCGTCCCACAGGCACTTTCACGTTCGCCGAGCTGCTCGCCCACGAGCTCTCGGTCGAGCAGGCCGGACGCGTCAGCCCGTCCTGACCGCCGATCGCGGTCAAAGACGCCGAACTCGCACCCGCCCCGACCGGCTGGCGTATCTGCGCGAACTCGAACAGCCGCTCCAACGCCGCTTCGACATCGGCCTTCCAGCCCAACCCCTGCTCCAACTCCAGACGCAGCCGCGGGAAGTACCGGTGCTGGGCGACAACGACGAAACCCGCGTCGAGAAGTAGATCAGCGTCGAGCACGCACTGTTCGACCGAGCAGTCGCCGAGGACTTCCACGACCGGGCGCAGCGCCGGCGTCACCGCTCCCGGTTCGGCGAGCTCGCGGACTTCGGTGGTGTGCGCGAACGCTTCGAGCGCACGGGCACCGCGACGAACCAGATCACCCACCACCGCCGAGATCAGCGCCCGCGACAATCCCTCGGCGTCCTCACCGGATTCGATACCCAGCGACGTGAGTAGGACGGCGTCGGCGCTGACGGGTGCTGTCGGGAACCGGTGTGCACGGGGGACGGCACCGGGCGGGGCGTAGAACGCGTATCCCAGGCACGCCTCGTCTCCGCTCAGCGGAACGGGCCCGTCGTCGGTCTCGCCGTCGGCGCACTGCACCGCGACTTGCCCGCACGATCCCCATTCGAGCATGACCATCGACAGCCATGCCTCTTTCTCGAATTCGGGATCCGACAGGTGATCGTCGACGCCGGGAACCGCGGCGCCGGTCGCATCCCGCCCCAGAGTCGAGGGATCGACCTCCCAATACACGCAGCGGCGGGCATGCTTGGGCAACTGCTCGAACGCTTCGAGCCGTAGAGGCGTGATGCGTGCCGACACTAGAGTCCCCGAGTCCTACGCGGTGCAGAGGTACACAGCTGCCCCTCCAGGATAGAAGGGCGCGGACACCTCGACGCTCCGATTCGGGTGCCTCTCGCGAGGAGCGGCGAAACGCTTTGTGTCACAGGTGGTTTCCTTCGAAGGGCGGCGGTCACGCCGATGAGACCCGGGTTGTGTCACAGTGACGTAATTACCCGGTGTGGTAGGTCACCGTTCGGATGCGCTCATCAGTTCGACTATGCGCTGCAAATCGTCGACCGATCCGAATTCGACCACGATCTTGCCCTTGCGTTTGCCGAGGCTGACCGTGACGCGGGTATCGAACGCCGTCGACAGCCGCTCGGCAACGTCCTGGAGGCCCGGCATGTTGATCGGCTTGCGCTTCGGCGCCGCCGGCGCCGCCGGGCCCGCGCTGTTGGCCAGCGTGACGGCTTCCTCGGTCGCTCGCACGGACAGCCCCTCGGCGACGATCCGCGCGGCGAGCTCCTCCTGCTTCTCCGGTCCGCCTTCCAGCGACAGGAGAGCGCGCGCATGTCCGGCGGAGAGCACCCCCGCGGCGACCCGGCGCTGTACGGCGATGGGCAGGCGCAATAATCGGATCATGTTCGTGATCACCGGACGCGAGCGCCCGATGCGCGACGCCAGTTCATCGTGGGTGACCTCGAACTCGTCGAGCAGCTGCTGATAGGCGGCCGCCTCCTCCAACGGGTTCAGTTGCGCGCGGTGGATGTTCTCCAACAACGCGTCGCGCAGCATGCTGTCGTCGGTGGTCTCGCGGACGATCGCCGGGATGGTGGCGAGGCCGGCCTCTTGGGCGGCGCGCCAGCGCCGCTCCCCCATCACGAGTTGGAAGCGGGCGCCTCCCGGTTCGGGCTGCGGAAGCGGGCGCACGACGATCGGCTGCATGAGACCGAACTCGCGGATCGAGTGGACGAGCTCGGCCAGCGCCTCCTCGTCGAAGACCTGTCGCGGCTGCCTCGGGTTCGGCTCGATCGATGCCGGATCGATCTCGCGATACACCGCGCCGACCTCATTCACCACGCCGTTGGACGGCCCGCCGATCACGACATCGGCGGCGGCGTCCCCCATCCGCGGGCCGAGCCCGGACTGGTCGCCGTCGGCTGGGCCGGTGGGGATGAGCGAAGCCAGGCCGCGGCCGAGACCGCTGCGCTTGCGTGTGGGTTGGCTCATCGTCTGCTCCTCTTCGCGTAAGCGCTCATCGGTACGTTCTGCCTTTCTCCGCACACGCTCATCGGTTGTTTCGATTCTGGCCGCGATCGGCGATCTCGCGGCTGGCATCCAGATAGCTCATCGCACCGCGCGAGCCCGGGTCGTAGCCGAGGATCGTCATTCCGTAGCCGGGCGCCTCGGACACTTTGACGCTGCGCGGGATGACAGTGCGCAGAACCTTCTCGCCGAAGTGGGCGCGCACATCGGAGGCCACCTGGTCGGCGAGTTTGGTTCGGCCGTCGTACATCGTGAGGATCACCGTGGTCACGTCGAGTTGCGGATTGAGGTGTGCCTTGACCATTTCGATGGTCCGCATCAGCTGGCCGACACCTTCCAGTGCGTAGTACTCGCACTGGATCGGGATCAGCACCTCGGGCGCTGCGACGAACGCGTTGATGGTCAGCAGGCCGAGCGACGGCGGGCAGTCGATGAACACGTAGTCGAAGTTGAACTCCGTGAGCGACGCCAGCGCCGTGCGCAGGCGGCCTTCGCGGGCCACCATGCTCACCAACTCGATCTCGGCGCCGGCCAGGTCGATGGTCGCGGGCACACAATAGAGCCGCTCGTTGTGGGGGCTGCGCTGCAGGGCGTCGCGCAGCGGGATCTCTCCGATCAACACCTCGTACGACGACGGCGTGCCCGGCCGGTGCTCGATGCCCAATGCCGTGCTCGCGTTGCCCTGCGGGTCGAGGTCGATGACGAGCGTCTGCAGTCCCTGCAAAGCGAGCGCCGCCGCGATGTTGACGGCCGTGGTCGTCTTGCCGACCCCGCCCTTCTGATTGGCGATCGTGAACACGCGCTGCCGGTCGGGCCGCGGAAGACTGCCCTTCGATGCGGCGTGAAGCAACCGCACCGCGCGCTCGGCCTCGGCGCCGATCGGCGTATCGAGACCGGTCGGATCCTCCCAGCGGTCCTGTGCCGCCTTCTCCGGCCACTGCTCTTTGGGAGCGGTGCCGGGCGAGGTTTCACGTGAAACATCGGCCGTTCCCGTTGCAAGGCCGACTACGACGTCGCCGGTTTCACGTGAAACATTCGCAGCCGGGCTGGCGGGTGCCGGCACCCCATTCTGTGACGCCATCATCCTCGTCTCCTGCCCGTTGGCCGGTGCGTTACCGCCTTCTCCCGCCGTGCCACGACGACGGTCGCGGGTGGATCCAAGTAGTTCGCGCCACACCTCATCACCCTTACATCGGCCGCGCCGAGCGACGCCATCACACGCCGATGGTCGCGGATCTCCTCTTCGGCACGCTCACCCTTGAGGGCGAGCATGTGGCCGTCGACGCGAAGGAGCGGCATGCTCCATCGAGTCAGCTTGTCCAGGGAGGCCACCGCCCTGGACACCACTACGTCCGTCTCCCCCAACTGCTTCCTCACCCCCGGCTCTTCGGCCCGTCCGCGAACGACCGTCACGTCGACCCCGAGTTCGTCGACCATCTCGCGCAGGAACTCGCTGCGGCGCAGGAGTGGTTCGATGAGCGTCACGTGTAGGTCGGGTCGGGCCAACGCCAACGGTATCCCGGGAAGACCCGCGCCACTACCAATGTCGGCGACTCTCTGATCCGGCTCGACGAGTTCGGACAGCGCCACACTGTTGAGGATGTGGCGCTCCCAAATTCGCTCGACTTCCCGCGGACCGATCAGCCCGCGTTCGACGCCCGCCCCCGCAAGGGTCGCGGCGTACCGCTGGATCCGGTCGAGGCGCTCCCCGAACAAGGAGGCTGCCGCGTCCGGCGGCGCCGACACCTCCCCATGTTTCACGTGAAACATCCTCCGGATCGTCGCGTCGGACCGACGACGCCAATGAACTACACAGTTGTAACTCTGGGTCAGTCGGCGAGGACGACTACACGCCGCGACGGCTCGACGCCCTCGCTCTCGCTGTGGACGCCGTCGATGGCCGCGACCGCATCGTGCACGATCTTGCGCTCGAACGGCGTCATCGGGGCCAGCTCTTCGCGTTCGCCGGTCTCGAGCACGCGGCGCGCCACCTTGTCGCCGAGTGCGGCCAACTCATCGCGACGCCGGCGCCGCCAGCGCGCGATGTCGAGCATCAGCCGGCTGCGCTCCCCCGTCTTCTGGTGCACGGCCAGGCGCGTCAGTTCCTGCAAGGCGTCGAGCACTTCACCCTTGCGACCCACCAACTTGTTCAGGTCGTCGCCGCCGTCGATGCTCACGACCGCGCGGTCCCCCTCGACGTCGAGATCGATGTCACCGTCGAAGTCGAGCAGGTCCAACAACTCCTCGAGATAGTCGCCCGCGATCTCACCCTCGGCGACCAGCTTCTCCTCCAGATCGTCCTCGGCTACCGGCGCGGAGGCATTGCCGTCCTCATCGACGAGTTCGTCGCGCTCGGTCGTCTCGGCGTCAGTCATGTCCTTCTCTCCTCATTCCACCGGGATCGTCCGGTCACCGTTTACGTTTCTTGGGCCGCGCGCCGGGTCGCGGCGTGCGGTTCGCTGCACCGCTCGCTGCCTTGCCGCTCGCTGCCTTGCCCGGGCTACTGCCCGCCGGCTTCTTGCCCGCCGCGCCGTTCTCCGACGCCGCCTCGCTGCTTTCGGACTCGTCGCTCGACCCCGGCTCGGAAACCTCGGAGGCGTTCCCCGCCTGACTCTTACGGGTGCGTTTCGGCTTGGCTCCCGGCGGTGGTGCGTTCTTCGCCTGCCGCTCCTGCGCCTCGAGCTTCTTCGCCTCTTCTTCCTTCTCGATCTTGCCGAACACATAGTGCTGCTGACCGAAGGTCCAGATGTTGTTCGCGAGCCAGTACATGATGATGGCCAGCGGCAGGAACGGCCCACCGGCGACGACGCCGAACGGGAACACGTACAGCGCCAGCTTGTTCATCAACGCCGTCTGCGGATTGGCTGCCGCTTCGGGGCTCTGCCGCGCCACCGAGGCCCGGCTGTTGAAGTACGTCGCGACGCCGGCCAGGATCATGATCGGCACACCGACGGCGATCACGGATGCCCGGTTGAATTCCTTGAACGCGTCCAGGCCGGTCGTCTGGATCATCCACCCACCGATCGGCGCGCCGAAAAGATGGGCGTCCAGAAAGTGCCCGACGTCGGTGGCGCTGAACACGTAGTTGGGCAGCGACCGGTTCGCCGCCGGGTCCAGGTGCTGGGCCCCGATCCCGTAGCCGCCGGTGCGGTTGAACGACCGCAGCACGTGGAACAGGCCGATGAACACCGGGATCTGAGCGAGCATCGGCAGGCAGCCGAGGATGGGATTGAACCCGTGTTCCTTCTGGAGCTTCTGCATCTCCAGCGCCATGCGTTGACGGTCCTTGCCGTACTTCTTCTGCAGCGCCTTGATCTGCGGCTGCAGCTCCTGCATTTGGCGCGTCGTCCGGATCTGCTTCACGAACGGCTTGTAGAGAATCGCGCGCAGGGTGAACACCAGGAACATCACCGAAAGCGCCCACGCGAAGAAGTTCGATGGACCCAGCAGGAAGGCGAACAGCTTGTACCAGACCCACATGATCGCCGACACCGGGTAGTAGATGATGTCGAGGCTGAACCAGTTAAACACGCGTCTCGCTTCCTGCTCGCAATGCTGGATGGCCGCCACTGACGTCGGCAGTGGTGTTCCGATCCTCTGAAGACTCGTCCGCGGGAGCGCCCGCCCCGTCTTGGTCGCCGTGTCCGCCGGCGGCCGGGCGCTCTGGGATCGGGTCCCATCCTCCCCTATGCCACGGCCCGCATTTCATCAGCCGTACCGTCGCGAGCCAACCGCCGCGCACCAACCCGTACTCGGTCAATGCGTCGACGGCGTACTGGCTACAGGTCGGGGTGAACCGACACGTCGGGAGCCGCAACGGCGAGATGGTGTGCCGGTACAGCTGAATCACGAAGATGACGGCGCGCGCCGTCCGCGCCCCGGCGGACCTCACCGGGCGGCCTCGGACTTGGGTCTGACTCGGCGAAGGGCGGTGCGCAGTTCTTGTTCGAGCCGCGCCGATATCGCATGCCGGCTGCTGGGCAGTGCGCGGATCACCACGCGATCGGCGGGGTCCAGCTCATCGACGAGGGCTCGCGCGACGTGGCGCAGCCGCCGGGCGACGCGATGGCGTTGCACCGCGGTGCCGACGGCTTTGGAGACGACCAGCCCGATCCGCGGTCCGGGCCCTGAGGGCTCGTCGGACCGCAGGGCGTGCACGACGAGATCGGGCTGCACAGCGCGCGCCCCTCGGCTGACCGTGTTCCCGAACTCCGTTGACCGCGTCATGCGGTACCGCGCCGGAAGCACCAGCGTCAACTCCCGCTCGAAGTCACGTGGGAGTCACGCAGTCAGCTTGCGCCGACCCTTGCTCCGGCGGTTCGTGACGATCGCACGGCCTGCCCGGGTGCGCATCCGCAGCCGGAAGCCATGCACGCGCGCCCGGCGCCGGTTGTTCGGCTGGAAGGTCCGCTTGCCCTTGGCCACGGCTGTCTCCTTGTTGCGTCTGGCACCCGCAGCCCCCACCGACGACGTACGAATCGGTTTGGACGCAGTTGCCGTTGGTAAGCTCGTCCATCTTGCTAGCCGGCGCGGTCCCCGGTCGATGCCCGGGTCGCAGCCGTATCACCTCGTACGGGCGACTGTTCGAGGGTACTGAGGAGTTTTCGCTGGGTCAAACCTGGCCGAATGTCAGTGTGGACAGCCACATTTGCAACACGCGTCACCGCCGACCACCAGCGAAAAATATCCGTCCATGCAATGTTGCAGAACGGTTGGCACCCGCGAAGAAAACTGTTAGCTTCTGCCAGTGCCGTTCGATAACGAAACGGCGACGGACAACGAAGCGAGGATGCCCGACCAGTCGTGAGCCCACAGGATGCCTCACATCTGTGATGTGGCCCGACCCGCGGCCTCCCCGCCGGTAGAAAACAGAACGACGACGACTGTCCAGTCTCCACAGCCTGTGGATAACTTTGTGGACAGATCGTCATCGTTCCTTTGGTCGTCTCTGGGCCGGCCGCAAGGGGGTAGTCGTCGTTGACAGCTGACCCCGACCCCCCGTTCGTGGCCGTGTGGAACACGGTGGTCGCCGAACTCAACGGCAGCCCCGCAGGTGCGGGTGGCGATATGGCGGGCCCGGGCCTCACTCCTCAGCAAAGAGCCTGGTTGAAGCTGGTCAAACCCCTTGTGATCACCGAGGGCTTTGCCCTGCTGTCGGTCCCCACCCCGTTTGTGCAGAACGAGATCGAACGCCATCTGCGGGAGCCGATCATCACCGCGCTGAGCCGCCAGCTCGGACAGCGCGTCGAACTCGGTGTGCGTATCGCCGACCCCGGGCCCGACGACACCGACGGCCCGCTCAGCGGACTCTCGGCCGTCGGTGAACCCGACGAAGTCGACGAGGATCTCGAAGCCAGGGCCAGCGCCGAGGAAAGTTGGCCGACCTACTTCACCAGCCGGCCACCGAACACGCTCACCGACGACCCGACGGCGGTCAACCTCAACCGGCGCTACACCTTCGACACGTTCGTCATCGGCGCCTCGAATCGGTTTGCTCACGCGGCTACGCTCGCGATCGCCGAGGCACCCGCGCGTGCGTACAACCCGTTGTTCATCTGGGGTGAGTCCGGGCTGGGCAAGACCCACCTGCTGCACGCGGCGGGCAACTACGCCCAGCGGCTGTTTCCCGGGATGCGCGTCAAGTACGTGTCGACCGAGGAATTCACCAACGACTTCATCAACTCGCTGCGCGACGACCGCAAGGCCTCGTTCAAGCGCAGCTACCGCGACATCGACGTGTTGTTGGTCGACGACATCCAGTTCATCGAAGGCAAGGAAGGTATCCAGGAGGAGTTCTTCCATACCTTCAACACGCTGCACAACGCCAACAAGCAGATCGTGATCTCGTCGGACCGGCCGCCCAAGCAGTTGGCCACCCTCGAGGACCGGTTGCGCACCCGCTTCGAGTGGGGACTGATCACCGACGTCCAACCCCCGGAGCTGGAGACGCGCATCGCAATCCTGCGCAAGAAGGCCCAGATGGATCGTCTCGATGTGCCCGACGACGTCCTCGAGCTCATCGCCAGCAGCATCGAGCGCAACATCCGCGAACTCGAAGGCGCCCTGATCCGGGTCACCGCGTTCGCATCGTTGAACAAGACCGCGATCGACAAGTCGCTGGCCGAAATCGTGCTCCGCGATCTGATCTCCGATGCCAGCACCATGCAGATCAGCACCGCGGCGATCATGGCCGCCACCGCCGAGTACTTCGAGACGACGGTCGAGGAGTTACGCGGCCCCGGTAAGACCCGCGCGCTCGCACAATCGCGACAGATCGCCATGTATCTGTGCCGCGAGCTGACCGACCTGTCCCTGCCGAAGATCGGACAGGCGTTCGGCCGTGACCACACCACCGTGATGTACGCGGAGAAGAAGATTCGCGGCGAGATGGCCGAGCGGCGTGAGGTCTTCGATCACGTCAAAGAACTCACGACGCGCATCCGTCAACGCTCCAAGCGCTGACTCACTTCGCCCCCACTCCCCTCCTGTCGCGCTCGTTCGCGTCCGGATACGGCCGTCCCAACAGAAATTTCGCCAAAAATCTTCTGTACCGCCGGCATCACCAGTCACAGCGGAGCGTTGTGCACACCGGTGTGGAGAACCTGGGGTCAACCGCCGAACTGCCAGCCGATTGCTACACACCCTCCAGCATCTCCACAGTCCGTCCCGTCCGGCGCCGGGGTCATCCACAGTTACCTCACAGCCGCCCACCCCTGTAAGCAGCGCCAACATGTATTCATCCCCAGCCTCCACAGGCCCTAATACTGTTGCTTGTATATCTCTGAAGAATCTCCTTCAAAGAAGGCTCCTGGGGAAGCACGGAAACATCGACGGTCCCATCGGCTGGAGGGCCTCGATGTCACCCCGATCGATTAGCTTTCAAGTTGGGGCGGAAAGCTCTACGGTGATTCAGCACAGCCGTTACCGTCGTCGGGGACGCATCGTTGAGACGCGTGGTGAGACACCGGGAAACCGCTGCTTAGGCTTGTCGTGATTGTGATCGAAGGGACCCTATGGACGTGGCGACGACAACAGTTGGTGTCACCGATCTGAAGTTCCGTCTGGTACGTGAAGACTTCGCCGAAGCCGTGGCATGGGTGGCCCGCAATCTGCCCACCAGGCCCACGGTCCCAGTGCTCGCCGGCGTCCTGCTGAGCGGCTCCGAGGACGGGTTGACGATCTCCGGATTCGACTACGAGGTTTCCGCCGAGGTGCGGGTGCCCGCCGAGATCGCTTCACCCGGCAGCGTTTTGGTTTCCGGTCGGCTGTTGTCCGACATCACGCGGGCGTTGCCCGCCAAACCGATCGACGTCAGCGTCGACGGCACACGGGTGTCGCTGACGTGCGGTAGTTCGCGCTTCTCGCTACCGACGATGGCCGTCGAGGATTACCCCACGCTGCCGGCACTGCCCGACGAGACCGGCGTGGTGTCCGCCGAACTGTTCTCCGAAGCGATCGGCCAGGTCGCCGTCGCGGCCGGCCGCGATGACACGCTGCCGATGCTGACCGGTATCCGCGTCGAAATCGCCGGGGAGAAGGTCGTTTTGGCCGCCACCGACCGGTTCCGGCTCGCGGTTCGCGAATTGACGTGGTCCACGGCCGGGCCTGACCTGGAAGCCGCCGTGCTAGTGCCCGCCAAGACACTTTCGGAAGCGGCCAAAGCCGGCTCCGACGGCGGCGACGTGCACCTGTCGCTGGGCGCCGGATCGGCGGTCGGCAAGGAGGGGCTGCTCGGTATCAGCAGCGGGGGCAAGCGCAGCACCACTCGTCTGCTCGATGCGGAGTTCCCGAAATTCCGGCAGCTTCTGCCCACCGAGCACACCGCGATGGCGACGATCGGGGTCGGTGAACTCACCGAGGCCATCAAGCGGGTGGCGCTGGTGGCTGACCGCGGCGCCCAGGTGCGGATGGAATTCTCCGAGGACTCGCTGCACCTGTCGGCGGGCGCCGACGACGTGGGCCGCGCGGAGGAGGATCTTCCGGTCAGCTTCGCCGGCGATCCACTGACCATCGCGTTCAACCCCACGTATCTGACGGACGGCCTGAGCTCGTTGCATTCCGAGCGGGTCACCTTCGGTTTCACGACGCCCAGCCGTCCCGCTGTGTTGCGTCCGGCCAATGACGACGACACAGATGTCGGCGCGACGGGACCGTTCCCCGCCCAGCAGACCGACTACGTCTACCTGCTGATGCCGGTGCGCCTACCTGGCTGAACCGGCTGGACGCCAGAAAACGCCGGAGAGGGGCGCACACATGCAACTCGGCCTGGTCGGTCTCGGCAAAATGGGCTTCAACATGCGCGAACGTCTGCGCGAAGGAGGCCATGAGGTCGTCGGTTATGACCCGAGACCGGAGGTGACCGACGTGCCCACGCTCGCGGCGCTGGCCGAGGCCCTCGTCGCCCCGCGGGTGGTGTGGGTCATGGTGCCCTCGGGACCGATCACCCACGACACCATCGCCGCCCTCGCCGAGGAGCTCGGCGAAGGTGATTTGGTCATCGACGGTGGCAATTCGCGCTACACCGAGGACGGCCCGCACGCGAAACTGTTGGGCGACAAGGGAATCACCTTCGTCGACGCCGGCGTCTCCGGCGGCGTGTGGGGTCTGACGGAAGGCTACGGGCTGATGGTCGGCGGCTGCGATGCCGACGTCGAACGCGCGATGCCGATCTTCGACACGCTGCGACCGCCGGGGCCGCGCGAAGACGGGTTCGTGCACGCCGGGCCGGTCGGTGCGGGCCACTACGCGAAGATGGTGCACAACGGCATCGAGTACGGCTTGATGATGGCCTACGCCGAGGGCTATGAGCTGTTGGCGGCCGAAGAACTGATCACCGACACCCAGGCCGTCATCCAGGCGTGGAGCAACGGAACCGTCGTACGGTCCTGGCTGCAGCAGCTGCTGGCCAAGGCGCTGAAGGAAGACCCGGAATTCGGTGAGATCAGCGGCTACACCGAGGATTCCGGTGAGGGCCGGTGGACCGTCGAGGAAGCCATCAGCCATCGGGTGCCGATGCCGGTGATCGCGGCGTCGCTGTTCGCACGGTTCGCCTCACGGCAGGAGGACTCGCCAGCGATGAAGGCGGTCTCTGCTCTGCGCAACCAGTTCGGTGGGCACGCGGTCAAGCGGGTCAGCGAGTCGGGGTAGGCGGTCGCGTCGTGTACGTCCGCCGCCTGGCGTTGACCGACTTTCGATCGTGGCCGCGCCTCGAACTGGATCTCGAACCCGGTCGCACCGTGTTCGTCGGTCCGAACGGCTTCGGTAAGACGAATATCGTTGAGGCGCTGTGGTATTCGTCGACGCTTGGATCACACCGGGTCGCCACCGACGGCCCCCTGATCCGGACTGGCGCCGAACGTGCGGTGGTGTCAACCATCGTCGTCAACGAAGGCCGGGAACTGTCGGTGGACCTGGAGATCACGGCCGGGCGTGCCAACAAGGCACGTATCAACCGCTCCCCCGTTCGCTCCGCGCGCGAGATTCTCGGCGTGCTGAGGGCTGTGCTGTTCGCGCCGGAGGATTTGGCGCTGGTGCGTGGAGACCCCGGTGAGCGGCGCCGCTATCTCGACGAACTCGCCACCACCCGGCGCCCGCAGGTCGCCGCGATCCGCGCGGACTACGACAAGGTGCTGCGCCAGCGGACCGCGCTGCTGAAGACGGCATCCGGCGCTCGATTCCGCGGTGACCGAGGCGTTTTCGACACCCTCGATGTGTGGGACGGCCACCTCGCCGAGAAGGGCGCGAAGCTCATCGCGGCACGGGTGGATCTGGTCAACCAACTGGCACCGGAGGTGGAGAAGGCATATCAACTGCTGGCGCCCTCGTCGCGGCCTGCGGCGATTCGCTACCGCAGCGGTGTGGACGTGGTGGAGGCAGAGGCGGCGGTGGGCACCGCTGACGCGGAGATGTTCGAGGCCGCGCTGCTCGATGCGTTGGCGCGTCGGCGGGACGCCGAACTGGAACGCGGCGTGTGCCTGGTGGGCCCGCACCGCGACGACCTCGAACTGCGGTTGGGCGATCAGGTCGCCAAAGGCTTTGCCAGCCATGGGGAATCATGGTCGATGGCGCTGTCGCTGCGGTTGGCCGCCTACGAACTGCTACGCGCCGAAGGGAGCGACCCGGTGTTGTTGCTCGACGATGTGTTCGCCGAACTGGACAAGGCGCGCAGGCAGGCACTGGCCGCCGTCGCGGCCTCGGCCGAGCAGGTCCTGGTCACCGCGGCGGTCTCAGAGGACGTCCCGGCCGACTGGGATGCGCGCAGGATTGGAGTGACGATGCGCGACGAGGATTCCGGACGAATCTCGGTGGTGGCGCCGTGACGTCGCCCGACGATGAAGTCAAGCCGCCCGAGCACCTGGCCAACCTGCGCGGTATGGATCTGGTCCGGCGCACGCTCGAGGAGGCGCGCGGTGCGGCGCGCAGCCAAGGTAAGGAGGTCGGTCGCGGTCGCGGTGCGGCACCTCGCAAGATCGCCGGTAACAGTCGTCGGCGGTGGTCGGGTCCCGGCCCGGACTCACGCGATCCCCAGCCGTTCGGACCCGCGGCCAGTGACCTGGCCCGCAGCCGCGGATGGTCCGGCCGCGTCGCCGAGGGTGCGGTGTTCGGCCGCTGGACCGGTGTGGTCGGTGAGGGCATCGCCGCGCACGCGACGCCCACCTCACTCAACGAGGGTGTGCTGACCATCTCCGCGGAGTCCACCGCGTGGGCGACGCAATTGCGGATGGTGCAGGCGCAGGTGCTGGCCAAGATCGCGGACGCGGTGGGCGACGGCGTCGTGAAATCGCTCAGAATCGTCGGCCCGGTCGCGCCGTCGTGGCGCAAGGGCCGCTATCACATCGCCGGCAGAGGACCACGCGACACGTATGGATAGCGGCGGGAGCCGCCGTTGCCTGAAAGGCGCGAGAACGCCGCAATCCTAGTTCTCAAGCGTCTTCAGGCACCCGAGATCGAGAAATTCCACAGGCGGCCCAAATAGGTGTGCAGAAACGCCGCCTCAGAGTCGGTGCTGTGAAGCTCTGCCGGTAGGATGGAAGCAGATCCGCAGGCGGTGGTCGACCGCCTCGCCAGCCTTCCCCGGCAAGAGACCAAGGAGACCCGTCCAACGTGGCTGCCCAGAAGAAGAGTGCTCCTAAGGAGTACGGCGCCGATGCAATCACCATCCTTGAGGGTCTCGAAGCTGTCCGCAAACGTCCGGGCATGTACATCGGGTCCACCGGCGAGCGTGGTCTGCATCATCTGATCTGGGAGGTCGTCGACAACGCGATCGACGAGGCGATGGCCGGCTACGCCACCAGGGTGGACGTGAAGATCCTCGCCGACGGCAGCGTCAGCGTGACCGATGACGGGCGCGGCATCCCCGTCGAGAAGCACAAGCAGGCGGGTATCCCGACCGTCGACGTGGTCATGACCCAACTGCACGCAGGAGGCAAGTTCGGCGGCGAGAACAGCGGTTATGCGGTCTCGGGCGGTCTGCACGGCGTCGGTGTCTCGGTGGTCAACGCGCTGTCCAGGCGGGTCGAGCTGACGATCCTGCGGGACGGCTACGAGTGGTTCCAGTACTACGACCGCTCGGTGCCCGGTGAGCTCAAGCAGGGCGGCAAGACCAAGGAGACCGGCACGACGGTGCGGTTCTGGGCCGACCCCGACATCTTCGAGACCACCGAATACGACTTCGAGACGGTCGCTCGCCGGCTGCAGGAGCAGGCGTTCCTCAACAAGGGCCTGACCATCGAGCTGACCGACGAGCGGGTGACCGCCGAAGAGGTCGTCGACGAGGTGGTCAGCGACACCGCCGAGGCGCCCAAGACCGCCGACGAGAAGGCCGCCGAGAACTCGAAACCGCACAAGGTCAAGCACCGTGTCTTCCACTACCCCGGTGGTCTGGTGGACTTCGTCAAACACATCAACCGGACCAAGACGGCGATCCAGCAGAGCATCATCGACTTCGACGGCAAGGGTCCCGGCCACGAGGTCGAGATCGCGATGCAGTGGAACGCGGGCTACTCCGAGTCGGTACACACCTTCGCCAACACCATTAACACCCACGAGGGCGGCACTCACGAGGAAGGCTTCCGGGCCGCACTGACGTCGGTGGTCAACAAGTACGCCAAGGACAAGAAGCTCCTCAAGGACAAGGACCCGAACCTCACCGGTGACGACATCCGCGAGGGGCTGGCCGCGGTGATCTCGGTGAAGGTCGCCGAACCGCAGTTCGAGGGGCAGACCAAGACGAAGCTGGGCAACACCGAGGTCAAGTCATTCGTGCAGAAGATCTGCAACGAGGAGCTGACGCACTGGTTCGACGCCAACCCCGCCGAGGCCAAGACCGTTGTGAACAAGGCGGTTTCGTCGGCGCAGGCCCGGATCGCCGCGCGTAAGGCTCGGGAGTTGGTGCGCCGCAAGAGCGCCACCGACATCGGCGGGCTGCCCGGCAAGCTCGCCGACTGCCGCTCCACCGACCCGCGCAAGTCCGAACTGTATGTGGTGGAGGGCGATTCGGCAGGCGGCTCGGCCAAGAGCGGCCGTGACTCGATGTTTCAGGCGATCCTGCCGCTGCGCGGCAAGATCATCAACGTCGAGAAGGCCCGTATCGACCGGGTGCTCAAAAACACCGAAGTCCAGGCGATCATCACCGCGCTGGGCACCGGCATCCACGACGAGTTCGACATCTCGAAACTGCGCTATCACAAGATTGTTCTGATGGCCGACGCCGACGTCGACGGCCAGCACATCTCGACGCTGCTGCTGACGCTGTTGTTCCGATTCATGAAGCCGCTCATCGAAAACGGCCATGTGTTCCTCGCGCAGCCGCCGCTGTACAAGCTCAAGTGGCAGCGCAGCGAGCCGGAATTCGCCTACTCCGACCGCGAGCGCGACGGGTTGCTCGAGGCGGGTCGCAAGGCGGGCAAGAAGATCAACCCGGACGACGGCATCCAGCGCTACAAGGGTCTGGGCGAGATGGACGCCAAGGAGCTGTGGGAGACGACGATGGACCCGTCGGTGCGGGTGCTGCGGCAGGTGACCCTCGACGACGCTGCGGCCGCCGACGAGCTGTTTTCGATCCTGATGGGCGAGGACGTCGAGGCTCGCCGCAGTTTTATCACCCGAAATGCCAAAGACGTGCGCTTCCTCGATGTTTAGCGACAAGGACACCGTCGCAAATTCAACCCGATACTAAGGCTGACTGATGACTGACACAACGTTGCCGCCCGGCGACGAAGCAGGCGACCGCATCGAACCGGTCGATATCCAGCAGGAGATGCAGCGCAGCTACATCGACTACGCGATGAGCGTGATCGTCGGGCGCGCGCTGCCCGAGGTGCGCGACGGCCTCAAGCCCGTGCACCGGCGAGTGCTGTATGCGATGTTCGACTCCGGCTTCCGTCCGGACCGCAGCCACGCGAAATCCGCACGCTCCGTTGCCGAAACGATGGGTAACTACCACCCGCACGGTGACGCGTCGATCTACGACACCCTGGTCCGGATGGCCCAGCCGTGGTCCCTGCGTTACCCGCTGGTCGACGGGCAGGGCAACTTTGGCTCGCCGGGCAACGACCCGCCGGCCGCCATGCGCTATTGCCTGACGGGCGACGCATTGGTGCGCTTGCCGTTTGGGCAATCGGTTCGCATCGGTGACGTCGTCGCCGGAGCACATCCGAACTCGGACAACAGCATTGATCTCAAGGTCCTCGACCGGCACGGGAATCCCGTGATTGCCGACAAATTGTTCCATTCCGGCGAACATGAGACATACACCGTCCGCACCGCAGAGGGTTACGAGGTCACGGGCACTGCCAATCACCCGTTGCTATGCCTCGTTGACGTGGGTGGTGTGCCGACGCTGCTATGGAAACTGACCGAAGAAGTTCGACCGGGCGACTACGTAGTTCTCCAGCGCACCGCGCCGACGGAGTTCGGTCCCGCGGACTGGCAGGACACGTTCGAGGCGCTACTGCTCGGAGCCTTCATCAGCGAGGGTTTCGTATCGGAAACCCGTGCTGGTTTCAACAATCTGGACCGCGATTTCTTCAACGCCGTCCTGACTGCTTACGACACAATTGTCGGTGGTCGGCGCTACGTATCGTCGCGCACGATCGCCTCGGGTTCCGTGCTCCACGAGCTCGACATACAGAACCTCACTGCGCTGAAGAAGACCCGACTCGGCGAATTGGTGGGGCAGCGCTCGGCCGACAAGGCGGTGCCGGAATGGCTGTGGAATGCACCGGCTGCCGTTAAACGAGTGTTCTTGCAGGCGCTGTTCGAGGGAGACGGATCGTGTTCTGCGCTGCCGCGTAACACGATTCAGGTCTCGTATTCGACACGCAGCGGACGCCTTGCCAAGGACATCCAGCAGATGCTGTTGGAATTCGGGGTGATCTCGCGCCGCTACGTACACGCGACCGGGGAGCACAAAGTCGTGCTGACAAGCAGGGCGCAGGCAGAACTGTTCGCTGCGCAGCTTGGATTTGGCGGAATGAAGCAGGCAAAGCTGCAGCGGTTACTGGACGCACTTCCCAAGGCGGCAGCCGGCCGGGACGGTGACTACGTCCCAGGTCTCGCGCAATTTGTTCGCAAGCATAGCGGTAGCCGCTGGGTCGATAAGGACTGGCTGAACAGACACAACATCGATCGGCTGTCTCGCTGGCAGCGCGATGGCGCTGAGATTCTCGGCCGTATCGCCGATCCAGACGTCCGGGCGATCGCTCAGGAACTCACCGACGGCCGGTTCTTCTACGCCCGTGTGGCATCGGTGACTGACGCGGGCGTGCAGCCCGTGTACAGCCTGCGAGTCGATACGGCAGACCACTCGTTCATCACGAACGGCTTCGTCAGCCACAACACCGAGGCGCGGCTCACTCCGCTGGCCATGGAGATGCTGCGCGAAATCGACGAGGAGACAGTCGATTTCATCCCGAACTACGACGGGCGGGTGCAGGAGCCCACGGTACTGCCGAGCCGGTTCCCCAACCTGTTGGCCAACGGTTCGGGCGGTATCGCCGTCGGTATGGCCACCAACATTCCGCCGCACAACCTGCGTGAGCTGGCCGACGCGGTGTACTGGTGCCTGGAGAACTTCGACGCCGACGAGGAGGCCACGCTGGCGGCCGTCACCGAACGCGTCAAAGGCCCGGACTTCCCCACTTCGGGCCTGATCGTGGGGTCCCAGGGGATCAGCGACATGTACACCACCGGGCGCGGATCGGTGCGCATGCGCGGTGTGGTGGAGATCGAGGAGGACAGCCGCGGCCGCACCGGCATCGTCATCACCGAGTTGCCGTATCAGGTCAACCACGACAACTTCATCACCTCGGTCGCCGAGCAGGTCCGCGACGGCAAGCTCGCCGGGATCTCCAACATCGAAGACCAGTCCAGCGACCGCGTCGGGCTGCGCATCGTCATCGAGATCAAGCGCGATGCGGTCGCCAAGGTGGTACTCAACAACCTCTACAAGCACACCCAGCTGCAGACCAGCTTCGGGGCCAACATGCTGTCCATCGTCGACGGCGTGCCGCGGACATTGCGCCTCGACCAACTGATCCGCCATTACGTCAACCACCAACTCGACGTGATCGTGCGGCGCACCCGCTACCGGTTGCGCAAGGCCAACGAGCGGGCCCACATCCTGCGCGGGCTGGTCAAGGCGCTCGACGCGCTCGATGAGGTGATCGCGTTGATCCGGGCGTCGGAGACCGTCGACGTGGCGCGCCAAGGCCTGATCGAGCTGCTCGACATCGACGACATCCAGGCCCAGGCGATCCTGGACATGCAGCTGCGTCGCCTGGCCGCTCTGGAACGGCAGCGCATCGTCGACGACCTGGCCAAGATCGAGGCCGAGATCGCCGACCTCGAGGACATCCTGGCCAAGCCCGAGCGGCAGCGCGCGATCGTGCGCGACGAGCTCAAAGAGATCGTCGACAAGTACGGCGACGACCGCCGCACCCGGATCGTGGCCGCCGACGGTGAGGTCGCCGACGAGGATCTGATCGCCCGCGAGGACGTCGTCGTCACGATCACCGAGACCGGCTACGCCAAGCGCACCAAGACCGACCTGTACCGCAGCCAGAAGCGCGGCGGCAAGGGCGTGCAGGGCGCCGGGCTCAAGCAGGACGACATCGTCAACCACTTCTTCGTCTGCTCGACGCACGACTGGATCCTGTTCTTCACCACTCAGGGCCGGGTCTATCGCGCCAAGGCATACGAACTGCCCGAGGCGTCGCGCACCGCACGGGGCCAGCATGTGGCGAACCTGCTGGCGTTCCAGCCCGAAGAGCGGATCGCGCAGGTCATCCAGCTCAAGACCTATGAGGATGCGCCGTACCTGGTGTTGGCCACCCGCAACGGTCTGGTGAAGAAGTCGCGGCTGGTCGACTTCGACTCCAACCGCTCCGGCGGGATCGTCGCGGTCAACCTGCGCGACGGCGACGAACTGGTGGGTGCAGTGTTGTGCTCGGCCGACGACGACCTGCTGCTGGTGTCGGCCAAGGGTCAGTCCATCCGGTTCTCGGCAACCGACGAGGCGCTGCGGCCGATGGGTCGGGCGACCTCCGGTGTGCAGGGCATGCGGTTCAACACCGACGACGAGCTGCTGTCGCTGAACGTAGTGCGACCGGATACGTATCTGCTGGTCGCGACCTCCGGCGGCTACGCCAAGCGCACCGCGATCGAGGAGTACCCGGTGCAGGGCCGCGGCGGTAAAGGGGTACTGACGATCCAATTCGACAAGCGCCGTGGCAATCTTGTGGGTGCGTTGATCGTCGATGACGACACAGAGTTGTACGCCATCACCTCCGGTGGGGGCGTCATCCGGACGGCGGCTCGCCAGGTTCGCAAGGCCGGGCGGCAAACCAAGGGCGTTCGGTTGATGAACCTGGGTGAGGGCACGACACTGATAGCCATCGCGCGCAACGCGGAGGAAGGCGACAGCACCGACGAGGTCAACACCGACCCCGGTGCCTGATCCGGGGACGGGACCAGTGAGGAGCCGTAGGTGAGTTCACCGAACGAGCCGGGACGCCCCCGCGGGGGCGACAGTCCAGGCGGCGCCAACGGCTCCGCGACCAACCAGGACGCCCTCGGCACGCGGTCCGAGGTTCCCGACCGCGCCGAGGTGCCGCCATGGCAGCGCGGCCCCGCGGCGCGGACCGCGCAGCCGGGTCAGCGGCCTCCGGAGCCACCGAGGCGGGCTCCTGGGCCGGGCCCGCGCGAGGGTAGCCAGGGCGACGACGGGCTTCCACCCGAGCGGACCGCCGAGGACCAGCGCGGCAATCCGAACAACTCCCCGAATGTCGGTGGCCGACCGAACCGCTACATGGTGGGCGGTTCGACGCCGACCGAAGAGGTGCCGGCGCGCAGCGAGCGGCCCGAGTCACCACGGCCTGAGGCGTACGCCAGCGAGCTACCGGACCTGTCCGGGCCGATGCCGCGCCCGGCGCAGCAGCGCAAGCCCGCCGACCGCCCGCACCCGGAACCGGGAAGCCGGCCCCCGTCCGCCGCCCGCGTCCAGGTCGGCGCGCGGCACAAAGGTCCGGTGCGGGCCAGCATGCAGATCCGCCGGATCGACCCGTGGAGCACGCTGAAGGTGTCGGCGGTGCTGTCGGTCGCGCTGTTTTTCGTGTGGATGATCGCCGTCGCGTTCCTGTACCTCGTGCTCGGCGGGATGGGCGTGTGGAGCAAGCTGAACACCAACGTCGGCGACCTGCTCACCAGCGCGGGCGGTGGTTCCGGCGGTGAGTTGGTGTCCAGCGGAACCATCTTCGGCGGTGCCACGTTGATCGGGCTGGTCAACATCGTGCTGCTGACCGCGATGGCGACCATCGGTGCGTTCATCTACAACCTGACCACGGACTTGGTCGGCGGCGTGGAAGTCACGCTCGCCGACCGGGACTGAATTGTCGGCTCGCCGACAAAACTGAGGCGTGCACCGCGGTTTGGGCGCGAGCCCACGATTGCGGTAATCTCGTCGCTCGGCCATCGGAGCCGGTACGGGGCTATAGCTCAGGCGGTTAGAGCGCTTCGCTGATAACGAAGAGGTCGGAGGTTCGAGTCCTCCTAGCCCCACGGAAAGGTTCACACCATGAGGCGGGTGCTGCTGATCGCCATGGCGATCGTCGCGGCAGTCTCCGTCGCGGTCTGGCGCTCGCGCCACGGCATCGAGGTGTGGCACGCGGCGCCCGATGCGCCGCCTGCAGACCAGGGGCCTTAGCTCAGTTGGTAGAGCGCTACCTTTGCAAGGTAGATGTCAGGAGTTCGATTCTCCTAGGCTCCACTTCGATTCCCGGCCGACCCTGAAATCGCTCAGGGTTTCGGCGTCACTTCCACACTCGGCGGCAGCGGCGAGGGCTCGGGCTGCGTCGACCGGCGCACGATCGAGAACGCCACCGCTCCCCCGGCCAACGCGACGACACCGGCCGCCGCCAACACCAGCCGGCGTCTGCGCTGTCGGGTCTTGGCCGCACGCGTAGGAGCCGTTCCTTGCAACACCTGGGAAACGGCTTCCTGCGCTGCGACGAGCTCCTGCGCGATCGCCTGTTGCGCGGCGGCCAGGTCCTCGCTCAGCTGAGCCTTGATGCGGCCCCGGCGATACCGGTCCCCCACCCACGCCGCCGACGACTGTGCACCGTTGACCCCGAGACCCAGAGCGCCGCGCGTGACATCGACCGGCCCGACCGCCGTGTACTTCAGGCCGCGGCTCAACCGCTGGCCGGGGCTCAACCGGATCTCGGTCCTGGTGCTCATGGGCGTGCCTTTCTCGCGGCCGGGGTGCGACCACAACAGCCTGCCATTTACGCGAACCCAACGGTGCCGGAAGGGCGCCGAACGCGGCGTGGCACACTGACATCCCGTGACGAGCCCCATTCAGACAGCGACCGCGACACTGCACACCAACCGCGGCGACATCAAGATCGCACTCTTCGGTAACCACGCGCCCAAGACCGTGGCCAACTTCGTCGGCCTTGCGCAGGGAACCAAGGACTACAGCGGTGAGAACGCATCGGGCGGCACGTCCGGACCCTTCTACGACGGCGTGGTCTTCCACCGCATCATCGACGGCTTCATGATCCAGGGCGGCGACCCCACCGGTACGGGTCGCGGCGGGCCGGGCTACAAGTTCGAAGACGAGTTCCACCCCGAGTTGCAGTTCGACCGGCCCTACCTGCTGGCCATGGCCAACGCAGGACCCGGCACCAACGGCTCGCAGTTCTTCATCACGGTCACCAAGACCCCGCACCTCAATCGCAAGCACACGATCTTCGGCGAGGTCGTCGACCCGGAATCGCAGAAGGTGGTCGACGCCATCGCGACCACCGCGACCGACCGCAGCGACCGTCCGACCGACCCCGTGGTCGTCGATTCGATCACGATCGCCTGATCTAAAACCCGCCCTACACGTCGCCGAGACGACGGTTTCTGACGGATTTCGCGCCGTACGTATCAGAAACCGTAGTCTCGCGCGCCTGCACGCCTGCTGGTCAGGCACCCGGGCCGGCGTAGCCGGTCTGGGTCAGCACGTCGAGTACGTGCAGCGGGTCGGTGCCCAGATCCCAACGGGTGAACACGATCAGGTCGCCGCTGTTGGTGTCGATCTCAAGAAGCCGGACTTTGCGGGCCAACCGGCGGAACTCGGTGATCCGGATCACTTTGATCTCGGTGCGTGGCAAAACTCTGGTGCCGAACCACCCGCGGCTGACTAGGGCGTCATTTTCGATTGCCAGCTTGGGTCGTGCCCGCCACGAGAAGATTGCAAACACGAGCAAACCCACCCCGGCAACGCCCCCAAGAAGACGCCCCGGCGGGTCTGTGATCAGGCTCACAGCGAAGCTAGCCAAGATAATTCCGCCTACGGCGCACGCGGCGATGCCACCGACGGGTGGGCTCCACTGAGTTTGCTGCACGCGTTCTCCACACCCTTCCACCGGGACATATGCGGTTATCCCCAAGTGCTATCCCCAATGGGGATGAATCACATCCGTGTGATCCGATTACCGAACGGTTGCTGGCAGGGTAACGCCAGGCGACGAGGTTGAATTCATTTCCGGGGGAAGGATCTCAGCGCCACCGCATGGTGAGCAACAACCCGGTAATCATGAAGGCAAAGGCGATCGCGTAGTTCCACGGGCCGAGCTCGGCGAGGAACGGGATGGCCGAGGACGCCAGCTGGAAGACCAGCAGCCAGACCAAGCCGATCAGCATCAGGCTGACGAACAGCACGACGAACCAGGTGCTCGACGGCCCGGCTTTGACCTTGACGGGCGTACGGCTCACCGGGTTGGCGGCGAAGTCGTTCTTCTTGCGGACCTTGGACTTGGGCATGGGTGACCTTCGGGACTACTTCGGAACTACTTGAGTGCGACGATGTACCTACGAGCCTAACGCAGGCCCGGCACACCAGAGTCAAGGAAGCCAGTTGCAGCGGTCGCATCGTCGGAAGCCGACGCCTCAGGCGGTCGGTCGGCGGTCGACGACGTGGCGGTACGGGGTGCCGGTGGTCTGTGTGCTCGCCGGTCTGCTGCTCGCCGCCACCCACGGTGTCTCCGGCGGCGACGAGATCCGGCGCAGCGATGCCCCGCGTCTGGTCGACCTGGTCCGCGAGACCCAGCAGTCCGTGGACCGGCTCAGCGCAGAACGCGATGCGCTGGTGTCGACCGTCGACAGTCACCACGGGGGCAGCCCGGGCGCGGATGCGGCCCTGACCGCGATCACCGCACGCTCGGCGCGGCTGGCCGCCGAGGCGGGCCTGGAACCGATACTCGGCCCAGGCCTGGTCGTCACGCTCAACGACGCGCAACGCGACGCCGAGGGCCGCTTCCCCCGCGACGCCACCCCCGACGACCTCGTGGTGCACCAGCAGGACATCGACGCCGTGCTGAACGCGTTGTGGAGCGCGGGGGCCGAGGGCATTCAGATGCAGGACCAGCGCATCATCGGCACGTCGGCGCCCAGGTGCGTCGGCAACACCCTGCTGCTCAACGGGCGCACGTACAGTCCGCCCTACGTCATCACCGCGATCGGCGACGCGCCCGCGATGCAGGCGGCGTTGGCGGCTGCTCCCCTTGTCACGCTCTACCGCCAGTACGTGGTGCGGTTCGGCCTGGGTTATTCGGAAGATCCGCGGGCGTCGGTCGAACTGGTCGGCCACAAGGAGCCGCTGCGGATGCAATTCGCCAAGCCCGCGGGACCGATCGGATATTGATCGGGGCCTGCGCCGGTGTGGCACGTCGCACCCGGCGCGATCCGGTAGGCCGAACGCGCAACCAGTAACCTGTGCTGATGCAGGTCCTGGTCGTCGACAACTACGACAGCTTCGTGTTCAACCTAGTGCAGTATCTCGGTCAGCTCGGGGTGCAGGCTCAGGTGTGGCGCAACGACGACGACCGACTGGCCACCGATGCCGATATCGCCAAGGCCGCCGCTGATTTCGACGGAGTGCTGCTGTCCCCCGGCCCCGGCACGCCCGAGCGGGCGGGCGCCTCGATCCCGCTCGTCAAGGCGTGCGCCACGGCCGGTACCCCGCTGCTGGGCGTCTGCCTCGGGCACCAGGCGATCGGGGTCGCGTTCGGCGGCACCGTGGACCGCGCACCCGAACTGCTGCACGGTAAGACCAGCGTCGTCCACCACACGAATTCCGGTGTGATGCAACGGCTTCCGAATCCGTTCACCGCCACCAGGTACCACTCACTGACGATCCTGCCCGACACGGTGCCCGACGAACTCGAGGTCATCGCGCGCACTGAAGGCGGCGTCATCATGGCTGTGCGCCATGTCGGGCTGCCGATCCACGGCGTGCAATTCCATCCCGAGTCGATCCTGACCGAGGGTGGTCACCGGATGCTGGCGAACTGGCTGAGCTACTGCGGCGCCGCGCCCACCGAGTCCCTGGTTCGGCAGCTCGAAGACGAAGTCTCCAGCGCTATCGCCGCGGGCCGGGAAGCGACTACGACGCGAAGCTCAGCGTGATCGTGTCCCCGAAGTTGACGCCGCTACCCGGCGCCGGGTTCTGCGTCACCACCGCGTTGGTGCGCTGACCGCTGTTCTGCACGTCGGCGCCCTTGTCCAGGAAGCCCGTCCAGCCCAGCGCGCGTAGCCGCGGCTCCGCGTCCGTCCAGAACATGCCCCGCAGGTCGGGCATCAGGAACTGGTTGCACGCCGACAGCTGCAGCTGGATGGGCGCGTCGACCGCCGTGTCCTGGCCGGCCGTAGGCAGGGTGCCGATGACCTGTCCGCACGGTTCGGGGCTGTCGATTTGGACAGACACCACATTGGTGAACCCGGCGGCGGTCAGGATCTGACGCGCCGGCGCCTCCGGCTGATTCTCGACGCTCGGTACGGGACGGCTCTGCGGACCGGAACCGACGATGATCGTGATCTCGTTGGTGATCGCGGACGTCTGGTTGGCCGGGGGATTGGTGCCGAGCACCTTGTCCTTCAGCTCGGGTGTCGACGGCGACGATGACGACTTGAACTTCTCGAAGCCGGCCTCTTTCAGCCGCTCCGTCGCCTGGGTGTAGGACAGGTTCTTGACGTCGGGGACCTCGCGCTGCTCCGGGCCGGTGGAGACGTTGATGGTGATCTCCTCGCCCGCTTCGACCGACGAGTCGGCGCTGGGATCGGTGCCGATCACGTGGTCGGGAGGCACCGTCGAGTCCGGACGCTGTTGGGTCCTGGTCTTGAATCCGCGGTTCTGCAGCTCGGCGATCGCGTCCGCCGACGGCTGACCGCTGACGTCGGGCACTTCGACGCTGCGGGTGGTTCCGCCGAACATGTTGATCGCGACGGTGACCACGACCGTCAGGATGGCCAGCACCGCGACCGCAGCCAGCCACCGGGCGACCGAGCCGCGACGGACGCGGTCGGAGTCGTCGGGGGCCGGCACCGGGGGCATCGGGTCGATCGGCTCGGTGCGCTCGTGGCCCGTCGGCGCCGACAGCAGCGAGCTGCGTTCGGCGTCGGTGAACACCTTGGGCGCTTCCGGTTGTTCGCCGCTGTGCACCCGGACCAGATCGGCGCGCATCTCGGCGGCGGTCTGATACCGGTTGTCGGGGTTTTTGGCCAACGACTTGAGCACCACCGCGTCCAGTTCGGGGCCGATCGCGGGATTGCGCTGCGACGGCGGTACCGGATCCTCACGGACGTGCTGGTAGGCCACCGCCACCGGCGAGTCACCGATGAAAGGTGGCTCCCCGGTGAGGATTTCGTAGAGCACGCAGCCCAGCGAGTAGACGTCGGAACGGGCGTCGACCTTCTCGCCGCGGGCCTGTTCGGGTGACAGGTACTGCGCGGTGCCGATCACCGCCGCGGTCTGGGTGACGCTGTTGGCGTCGGCCAGTGCCCGGGCGATGCCGAAGTCCATCACCTTCACCGCACCGGTCTTGCTGATCATGATGTTGGCCGGTTTGACGTCGCGGTGGATGATGCCGTGCTGATGGCTGAAGTTCAGTGCCTGGCAGGCGTCGGCAATCACCTCGATCGCCCGCCGCGCCTCCATCGGGCCGTCGTTGTGGACGATGTCGCGCAGCGTCACGCCGTCGACGTACTCCATGACGATGTAGGGCAGCGGGCCTTGAGGGGTCTCGGCTTCGCCGGTGTCGTAGACCGCGACGATGGCCGGGTGGTTGAGCGCCGCGGCGTTCTGGGCCTCGCGACGGAACCTTAGATAGAAGCTCGGGTCGCGGGCGAGGTCGGCGCGCAGCACCTTGATCGCGACGTCGCGGTGCAGGCGTACGTCGCGCGCGAGGTGGACCTCGGACATGCCGCCGAAGCCGAGGATCTCGCCGAGCTCATAGCGGTCGGACAGGTGTTGCGGGGTCGTCATTGCAATGTCTGTTCTGGAGCCGAATACCGCTGGTAGGGCTCCTGTGCCGGGGCTGACGGCGATGCCAGCGGCATTGCCGGTGACGCCATCGCCTGCGGTGTGGTTACCCCTGATTGTCCATCACCACCGCCACCGCTTTCGCGGAAGGTCCGGTCCGGAAGCGCACCCGGTGACTCGAAGGGGGTGGTTTCGGTGATCGTATTGGTGATCGTCGGCGGCGGGGTCTGCTTGTCCTGGCGGTCCTGGGCGTTGAGCACGATCAGGATCGCGATGATGATCGCCAACGCTCCCAGCACGCCCGCGGCCCACAACAGCGCGCGCTGGCCGGAGGAGAACGTCCGCCGGGGCGGGGGAGGCCGATGGCTGCCCGTCGCCGAGCGCGGGCGGGCGGCGGTGGCCGGGGCGCGCCCGGTCATATCGGCGGCGGCGCGGGCCTGCGTGGCCGACGGCACGGCGGTGGGCGCGGCCCGTCCGATCGAGGGCGCGGCGTTCGGCCGCGGCGGGCGCCGTCCGGAGCGCACCGCCGCCACCGCGTCGGCGAACGCACCACCGGAGCGGTAGCGCATGCCGGGGTTCTTGACGAGCGTGATCTCGATCAGCTCACGCACGTTGGGCGGCAGGTCGGCGGGAAGCGGCGGCGGGGTCTCCTTGATGTGCTTCATCGCCACCGTCAGCGCACCGTCACCGGTGAACGGCCGCTTACCCGAAACCGATTCGTAGCCAACGACTCCCAACGCGTAGACATCGCTGGCCGCGGTGGCATCGTGGCCCAGCGCCTGCTCGGGGGCGATGTACTGGGCGGTGCCCATCACCATGCCGGTCTGCGTGACGGGTGCGGCGTCGACGGCCTTGGCGATGCCGAAGTCGGTGAGCTTGACCTGGCCCGTCGGCGTGATCAGGATGTTGCCCGGCTTCACGTCGCGGTGCACCAACCCCGCGGTGTGGGCGACCTGCAGGGCCCGGCCCGTCTGCTCGAGCATGTCGAGCGCATGGCGCAGCGACAGCCTGCCGGTCCGTTTGAGCACCGAGTTCAGCGGTTCACCGTTGACGAGCTCCATCACCAGGTAGGCGGTGCGACCTTCCCCGTCCATGTCGGTTTCGCCGTAGTCGTACACGCTGGCGATGCCGGGATGGTTGAGCATGGCGACGGTGCGGGCCTCCGCGCGGAACCGTTCGACGAACTCCGGGTCGGTGGAGTACTCGGCCTTGAGCACCTTCACCGCGACACTGCGGCCCAGCCGGGAGTCCACGGCCTCCCAGACCTGTCCCATGCCGCCGGTGGCGATCAACCGCTTTAACCGGTAGCGCCCCGACAGCGTCACTCCCACGCGAGCCGTCATAAGGCCCCCTGGTCACAAGCCGCGCAGTCCGCCTGCTGCCGGGCTGTCATGAGCCCTCCCGCAGGGCCGCGGCGATCGTGGCCCGGCCGATCGGAGCGGCCAGCGCGCCGCCGGTCGCCGACAGCCGGTTACCGCCGTTCTCGACCAGAACCGCGACCGCCACCTTGGGGGCCTGAGCCGGGGCGAAGGCGATGTACCAGGCATGCGGAGGGGTGTTGCGTGGATCGGTACCGTGCTCCGCTGTGCCGGTCTTGGATGCGATCTGCACGCCGGCGATGGCTCCCTTCTGCTGAGTCACCTGCTCGGCGGCGACCATCAAGTCCGTAAGTGTATCGGCGACCTGCTCCGACACCGCCCGGCGCTGCTCCTGCGGCGCCGTCGTGGCGATGTTCGTGAGGTCCGGTCCCTTCAGGTTATCGACCAGGTACGGCTTCATCGCCACTCCTTTGTTGGCGATGGCCGCGGCGATCTGGGCGTTCTGCAGGGGCGTGAGCGCGACGTCCTTCTGCCCGATGCTCGACATGCCCAGCGCGGCGGCGTCGGGGATGGGACCGATGCCGGACTCGACCACCTGCAGCGGGATCGTCGGCGCCGGTGCATCGAGCCCGAACCCACGCGCCGTCGAACGCAGCGCGTCGGCGCCGGTGTCGATCCCCAGCTCGACGAACGCGGTGTTGCAGGACCGGGCGAACGCCTCCCGCAGCGACGTGGTGGGCCCGCCGCCGCAGGCCGAGCCGCCGAAGTTCTCCAGCGTTGCGGTGCTGTCCGGCAACGGGATTCGCGGTTCCGCGGTGAGCTGTGTGTTCACCGTAGCGCCGCGCTGCAGCGCAGCCGCGGTGGTGATCACCTTGAAGGTCGACCCCGGTGGGTAGGTCTCGGAGATCGCCCGATTCAGCAGCGGCGATTCGGGGTCGTCGCGCAGGCGTTGCCACGCCTCGGTCTGGGCGGCCATGTCGTGGGTGGCCAACAGGTTCGGGTCGTAGGACGGCGACGACACCATCGCCAGGATCTTGCCGGTCGACGGCTCGATGGCCACCACCGAACCTTTGCACGGACCGTCGCAGCCCTCTTCCAGCGCGTCCCAGGCCGCCTGCTGCACCTGCGGCTTGATCGTGGTGTCGACGTTACCGCCGCGCGGGTCGCGGCCGGTGAAGAAGTCGGCGAGCCTGCGGCCGAACAGGCGCTCGTCGGAGCCGTTGAGGATGGAGTCCTCGGCACGTTCCAGCCCGCTGCTCGAATACTGCAGCGAGTAGAAGCCGGTGACCGGGGCGTAGGCCAGCGGATTTGGATACACCCGCAGGAAGCGGAACCGGCCGTTGGTGGACACCGAATACGCCAGCAGCTGGCCGCCCGCGGAGACCTGCCCGCGCTGCCGGGAGTACTCATCGAGCAGCACCCGCTGGTTGCGCGGATCCGAGCGCAGCCCGTCGGCCGTCAAGACCTGCGTCAGCGTGGCATTGCCCAACAACAGCACGATCAAGGCCATGACCGTGACGGCAATGCGGCGCAGTGAGGTGTTCATACTTTCTCGATCACCTCGGTGCTGGCCGCCGCGATCGGGGTGGGTGCCTGGGGGCCGGCGATGATCGGGCGCCGCGCGGCGTGCGAAATGCGCACCAGGATCGCCAGCAGCACGTAGTTGGCCAGCAGCGACGAGCCGCCGTAGGACAGCCACGGCGTGGTCAACCCGGTCAGCGGAATGAGTTTGGTGACACCGCCGACGACGATGAACAACTGCAGTGCGAGCGTGGAGGCCAGGCCCGCGGCGAGAAGCTTTCCGAAGCTGTCCCGCACGGCGATCGCGGTGCGCAGGCCCCGGATGATCACGATGGTGTAGAGCATGAGCACCGCGGCCAGTCCCACCAAACCGAGCTCCTCACCGACCGCGGCGATGATGAAGTCGGTCGACGCGGCGGGAACCGTGCCGGGCTGACCGTTGCCGAGGCCGGTGCCGAAGATGCCCCCGGTGGCGAAGCTGAACAGCGACTGCACCATCTGGTAGCCCGCGCCGTCGGGATCGGCGAACGGGTCGAGCCACGTCTGCACCCGCACCTGCACGTGGTCGAAAAGGTGATAAGCCACAACGCTTCCCGCGGCGAACAAGGCCAGCCCGATGACAACCCAGCTGAGCCGGTCGGTCGCCGCGTAGACGAGCACCAGAAACGACGCGTACAGCAGCAGCGAAGTGCCGAGGTCCTTCTCGAAAATCATCACGCCGACCGAGGCGATCCACGCGGCCAGCAGTGGCGCGAGGTCACGGGGACGGGGCAGATCCATGCCGAGGACGTGTTTTCCGGCGCTGGTGAACACACTGCGCTTGGACACCAGGACCGCGGCGAAGAAGATCAGCAACAGAATCTTGGAGAACTCGGCGGGCTGAATCGAGAAGCCCGGCAAGCGGATCCAGATCTTGGCGCCGTTCTGTTCGGACAACGCGCGCGGCAGCACGGCGGGGATGGCGAGCAGGACGAGGCCGCTGAGCCCGCACACGTAGCCGTAGCGGGCCAGCAGGCGGTGGTCACGCAGGAAGATCACGATGAGCGAAAACCCGACGACGCCGAGCAGGGTCCACAGCATCTGCTGGTTCGCCGTGCCGCCGAGGCCGTCCTGGGACAGTTCGCCTGCGGCCAGGTCGAGGCGGTGGATCATCACCAGCCCCAAGCCGTTCAGCAGCGCGACGACCGGCAGCAACAGGGGATCGGCGTACGGGGCGAAGCGTCGTATCGCAAGGTGGGCACCGCTGAAGAGCGCCATGTAGGCGACGGTGTAGCGCGCGAGATCCCAGTGCAGTCCCTGTTCCTGGTTCGCCTCGACGAGCAGGAGCGCAAGGCTGGTGATGACGGTGGCGAAACCCAGCAGGAGCAGTTCGGCGTTGCGCCGGTTGGGAAGTGGAGGCGCGACGGAAACGGCGGACTGCGGTTGGGTCGTCATGAGACTTCCCGGCAGTTGACTCCCGGCTCGGGTGGCGGGGGCGGCAGCGCGGTGA
>NZ_NKCO01000036.1:0-19815 GCF_002245615.1 Mycobacterium neumannii
CCGGGTCAGACGTCAGCACGAGATCGCCCCACCGCCGATCGCCCCGCCACCGATGGCGCCGATCGCCCCGCCACCGATGGCGCCGATCGCCCCGCCACCGATGGCGCCGGCGGGCGGCCTTGGCGGAATCGGCGGTATGGACCCGGCGGGTGGCCTTGGCGGGATCGGTCATATCGGGGGAATGGACGGTATGGGCGGTATCGGCGGTATGGGCGGGATGGGCCATATCGGCGGTATCGGTGGTATGGGCGGGATGGGCCACGTCGGCGGAATCGGCGGCATGCCCGGACATGTGTAATGAAAGGAACGGCATGACCACCACTCGCGAGCTGCCCGCGGCGATCATCCTGGCGGCCGGCGTAGCGATCGGATCGGCAGGCACCGCGTGGGCCGACGGGCCTCTTGCGCCTTCACCGGGCGAGCTGAGCGGTACCTACAGCTATGAGTCCGACACCGGCCGAGTCAACACCTGGGTGATCACGCCCTGCGGTCCCGGATGTGCCGACGTAGCCGTCACACCCGTCACCGATCCGCGGGTCGTGCCGTATGGCGGGCGTGCCCTGCTGAACAACGGGCGTTGGGACATGACTGTCCAGTACGCCCAGGCGGTCCGGTGCAAGCCGCCCCATGATTATGCGACTGTCCCTGGCACAGTGGTGTTTTCGTGGGAGGCGGCGACATTGAACGGCACTGCGGTCAACACCCAGACCGCCGCGGCTTGTGGTGATCCGGCCGGGGCCACTTATCAATCCGGCTTCAGTTTGGCGAAAGTCGTTTAGGCAGTGGGAAGCAGCGCTGCCCCATTGCGAAACAGCGCTGCTTCATGGAAAGCCGAGCCGGATCAGCGGCCCGCGGCCTTGCGGGCCTGCTCCGCCGCCTTCTCAGCGAGGTCAGCGCGCCACTGGATCTCCTTCTGGATCCAGGGATTATCCTGCGGGAACTGGTCGGTCTCGCCGATCAGCCGAACCTCCAGCCTGACACCAGGCCCCAGGGGGCACTTCTGGGCCCACTGCTTGGCCTCCTCCTTCGACGAGACGTCGATGATCCAGAAGCCGTTGAACAATTCCTTGGCCTCGGTGTACGGGCCGTCGGTCACCACCGGCGGATCGGAGTCGAAGTCGACGACGAAGCCGTCCTCCGGCCCGGTCAGGCCCTCACCGGCAAGCATCACACCGGCCTTGATCAGCTCCTCGTTGTACCGGCCCATTTGTTCGATGATCTCGCTGAAGTCGATGTCGGACTCGGCGAATCCGGCCTCGGCTTCGGGGCTCACTCGCATGATCAGCATGTACCGTGCCATTTTTCCGTCTCCTTCTGTCTGTTCTATCGGGGCGAGCATTCGCGCCCTCACATCTACGTCGAACGGGCTCCCACTGAATTCGACACGCGATGCGACCTTTTCTCATCGCAGTTTCGAAAGATTCCTCATCATCGGGCCAGTGGTGTCGCGCCCTGATGGAAAAGGGCACCGCCATGTTCACGAAGCACCACTCGGCGGCGGCGCCACTGGGTACCGTCATCGGCGTCGTGCTCGTGCGCGTGACGGCCCGAACGCCGCTGGGCGAGAGTCGCTCCGGCTGATCGACGTCACGTCGACCGACCTCGGGCTGACCGGCTTCTGGGCAGCCCAAAGGCTGACATGAGGAGCATCGATGCCCGCTGACCTAGTCATCCGTGGAACCGTCCTGACGGTCGACGAGAATCAGCCGACTGCCGAGGCGCTCGCGGTGAGCGACGGCCGCATCGTCGCGGTCGGTAGCCGCAACGAGATCGATGGCTGGATCGGTCCGGGCACCGAGACCCGCGACGTTGACGGTTGCGTGATGCCCGGATTCGTCGAGGCACACGGTCATCCGCTGATGGAGGCCATTGTGTTGTCCGAGCGCATGGTCGACATCCGGCCGGTCACGCTGCCGATCGCCGACGACGTCGTCGCCGCGATCCGGGCCGAGGTCGCCAAACGTGGTGGCGAGGGCGCGTACCTCAACGGCTGGGATCCGCTGCTGCAGGCCGGATTACCGGAGCCGACGCTGGCCTGGCTCGACGACGTCGCATCCGATACCCCTTTGGTGATCGTGCACAACTCAGGGCACAAGGCCTACTTCAACAGCGCTACCGCCCAGCGCTTCGGGCTCACCCGCGACACCCCCGACCCCAAGGGTGCCCGGTACGGCCGGGATGTCAACGGTGACCTCGACGGCACCGCCGAGGAGACCGGAGCGGTGTTCAGCCTGCTGGCAGGAGTTATCGATCCCGCCGACTACCCCGCGATGCTGCACTCAGAACTGCGCAGGCTGAACAGCGTGGGGCTGACAACGTGTTCGGAGATGGCGTTCGATCCGGTCTTCCGTCCGGTGGTCGAGCAACTGCGCGCCGACCTGACCGTCCGGTTGCGGCTCTACGAGATCTCCAACGCTCAGATGGCCACAGACGCGACACCAGCCAACGGCGACGACCTTCTGCGTCAGGTCGGCATCAAGATCTGGGTCGACGGGTCGCCCTGGATCGGCAATATCGATCTGTCGTTCCCGTATCTCGACACCGACGCCACCCGCACGATCGGTGTCGCACCTGGCTCCTGCGGCCACGCGAACTACACCGGCGAACAGCTCACCGAGATCGTGCACGCCTACTTTCCGAATGGCTGGCCGATGGCGTGTCACGTACAGGGCGACGCCGGGGTCGACACAATTCTGGATGTCTATGAGGAAGCGCTGCGGCGCTGGCCGCGCGACGATCACCGGCTCCGGTTGGAGCACGTCGGCGCCATCCGAGACGATCAGCTGCAGCGTGCTCACGATCTCGGCGTCACCTGCAGCATCTTTGTCGATCAGATCCACTACTGGGGCGACATCATCGTCGATGGGTTGTTCGGTGTCGAACACGGAAGTCGTTGGATGCCATGTGGGTCCGCAGTTGCCACCGGTATGCGGATCTCGCTGCACAACGATCCGCCCGTCACGCCGGAGGAGCCGTTGCGCAATATCAGTGTCGCCGCGACACGTACGGCGCCGAGCGGACGGGTGGTCGGCCCGGAACAACGGATCTCAGTCGAGGCGGCCATCAGGGCGCAGACTCTGGACGCCGCCTACCAGTTGTTCGCCGACGACGTCATCGGCTCGCTGGAGGTGGGCAAGTACGCCGACATGGTGACGGTGTCGGCCGACCCACGCACCGTGCCCCCCGAGCAGATCGCGGACCTCGACATCACGGCGACGTTCTTGGCAGGTCGGCAGGTATTCGGCGGATGAGGCGGACACCGACACCCACGGACCGACCCGAGACCGCGCGGTCACCGACGAGCCGCACGACCGAAGGGATACCCTGATGTCGGCACAAATTCACGCTCGGCACGCCGCTCCCGATCCGCTCGCGACGTTGCGCACCCCGCGGTTCTGGTTGTCACCGATAGTCATTGCGCTGACGGTATTTTCAGCGCTCGCAGCTCTCTATTTGGCCGGCATACTCAATCCGACGACCAACCTGCGACATTTCCCTCTGGCTGTCGTCAACGCCGACGCCGGTCCGCTCGGTAGGCAGGTCGTCGACGATCTGATCGCGGGCCTCGACCGCGGACAGTTCGATTTACGGGTCGTCTCCGCCGAGGAGGCCGATCGACAACTGGGCACCGCGCAGATCTATGGCAAGGTGCAAATCCCGCAGAACTTTTCGGCCGAGGTTGACCAGCTCGGTGCGGGCGCCTTGCGACCCGGGTCGCTGACCCGCCCTACTGTCACGATCACGGTCAATCCGCGCGCGAGCGAACTTGGTGCGAGCATCGCCGGAATGGCGTTGGGTAAGGCCGTTCGTGAAATCAATGCGGGGTTGGGGCAGAAGTTGTCCACCCAGGTAGTGCGTGAGGCCGGCGCGCCGTTGCCGGGTGGGGTGTCGTTGGCTCTGTCGAGTCCGATCAACGTCGTGGTGAACGACGCCGACCCTCTGCCCAGCGGTACCGGCAATGGGCTATCGGCGTTCTACTACGCGCTGCTGTTGCTGCTCGCGGGCTTCACCGGCAGCATCATCGTCAGTTCGCTGGTCGACTCCATGTTGGGTTTCGTGCCCGCCGAGATGGGCCCGGTCTACCGGTTCGCCGAACAGGTGAAAATCTCCCGCTTCCAGACGCTTCTGGTCAAGTGGCTCTTCATGGTGATACTCGCGGCTCTCACCTCAGCGATATACATCGCTATCGGGGCCGCCTTGGGCATGCCGGTGCCCAACGTGTGGACTCTGTGGCTGTACGGTGCGTTCACTATCACCGCGGTCGGAATCACCGCTACTTCGCTGATCGCCGCACTGGGTTCGATGGGTCTGCTCGTCAACCTCTTCATATTCGTGATGCTGGGTCTGCCGTCCAACGGCGCGACCATCCCCCTAGAGGCAGCACCGTCGATCTTCGGAGTATTAGCGAGATTTGAGCCGATGCACCAAGTCTTTCTCGGCGCTCGTGCGCTGCTCTACTTCGACGGGCGCGCGGACGCAGGACTCACTCATGCACTCGTGATGACGACCGTCGGCCTAGCCATCGGCCTGACCATCGGTGTGTCCGTCACCCGCTTCTACGACCGCCGGGGGCTGCGCCGGGCGCATGCCCCGGGGGAGGCCGTGACACCGAACTCGGGCAATCTCGACTGACTCTTGAGCGTGTCATGGCACGCTCGATCCATGTCTGACCTCACTGACCGGCATGACCCGCACTTTCTCGACGAACGGCTCGCGCACTGGGCCGAGACCAAACCCGACGCCGAGGCGATGACCTTCCTCGACCGCAGCTGGACATGGTCGGAATGGAACGAGCGGGTGCGCCGCCTGGCGGGTGCACTACAGCAGCGCGGCGTCCAACGCGGCGACGTGGTGGCCTTCCTCGACAAGAACCACCCGGCCTGCGTCGAGTTGACCATCGCCGCAGCGTCGCTGGGCGCCGCGACCGCGATCATCAACTTTCGGCTGGCCGCCGATGAGATCGACTACGTGCTCGCCGACTCGGGAGCCAAGCTGTTGATCGTGGGCACGGAGTTGAAGCCGACGATCGAGAAGATCCGCGGCAAGCTCACCAACGTCGAACACCTCATCGAGGTGACACCCGAGGGCGGTGGCGGTGACGGTGACGAGTACGAGGCGATGCTCGCCGACGCGACACCGGTCAACCGCAGCGACGACGTAGAACCCGACGACGTCGCGATCATCATGTACTCCTCAGGGACGACGGGGCGCCCGAAGGGTGTGCAGATCACCCAGGCCAACCTGATCGCGCACACCATCAACGCGCACAACGGCTGGGGCTTCGACGAAGGCGACAAGAGCATGGTGTCGATGCCGCTCTTCCACGTCGGAGGATCGTCCTACGTGCAGTTCGGCATTCACGACGGTGTGCCGACGGTCATGACACGCGAGGTCGACGGCGCCGCGCTGGCCGGCGCAATCCTCAAGGGCGCCAACCGAACCTTCCTGGTTCCCGCGGTGCTGGCCAAGGTGTTGGAGTCCGGCGAGGATGCGGTCAAGTTGTTCGGGGCACTGAAGACCTTCGTGTACGGTGCGTCGCCGATGCCGTTGCCGCTGCTGCGCGCGGCATTGCAGGCTTGGCCCGAAACCGATTTCATCCAGGTGTACGGGCTGACCGAGGTATGCGGGGTGATCAGCCAGCTGCTGCCCGACGACCACCGCTCCGGTCCCGAGGACCGGCTGGTCAGCGCGGGACGGGTGATCCCCGGCGCCGAGGTTCGCGTGGTCGACCCGGACACACTGAACGACGTACCGGCCGGTGAGCAGGGTGAATTGTGGTTCCGCACACCGCAACTGATGAAGGGCTACCACAACAAGCCCGAGGCAACGGCAGAAGCGATCACCGACGACGGCTGGTTCCGCACCGGAGACATCGGCCGCATCGACGAGGACGGTTACATCTTCGTCGAGGACCGTCTCAAGGACATGATCATCTCCGGCGGCGAGAACATCTACTCCATCGAGGTAGAGCGCGTCATCGCCGAACATCCCGCCGTGACCGACGTCGCGGTGATCGGCGTGCCCGATGAGAAGTGGGGCGAGGTGGTCAAGGCCGTTGTGTCGGTCGAGGATTCGGTAGCGCCGGAAGACCTCATCGCGTGGTGCCGGGAACGACTCGCGGCCTACAAGTGCCCGAAGACGGTCGACATCACCGATGAGTTGCCGCGCAATCCGACGGGCAAGATCCTGAAGAAGGAACTGCGCAAACCGTACTGGGAGGGCCGCGACCGCGCGACCGTCTAGTCGTCGGGCCGCACCGGGATCGCGATCTCGTTGCGCCGACGGAACGGCAGTGTCCACGGCGGGTCGTAGAACCAGGACTGCGCCGGCCCGACGGCCTCGATTCCGTTGGCGCGCAGCGTCGCCGAGAGCTCACGCGTGCGCTCGGCGACCGCGCGCGGACTACGGTCACCGGTGAACCGCAGCACCGCGACCGTTTCGCCCGGCACCTCCACCAACCGCACCTTATCGTCGTCCGGAGTGGGCAACGTGTCCATCGTCCACTTTGACGGCATGTAGAAGCGGATCGTCGAGTGCTCACCGTCGTGGGCTTGTGCGACCGGCGCCGTCATCGCGATCTTCTCGCGGGCTTGCTGGCTGACCGGTGCGGTCATCGCGATCGTCTCGTCGCGGTGGTTGCCACCGAAGATGTAGCCGGCAAGGCGCCGGAACCCGATGTTTCTGGCGCGGTCCTCGTCGGCGCTCACGGTGGTCTCGGCGGCGATCCGGGGGCCGTACCGGCGCACCTCCACCTGATCGGAGAGCTTCGTGGTCAGGTAGTGCGGTTCTTCGGTGCCCACTCGGATCCCGACCATCGAGAACACCGACTCCGCGACCTGGCGGGGGATCTCCAGTAGCCGCATCAGCGTCGATTCAGGAACCAGATGTGCGACGACAGCACGGTCGCGAACGCACACCACAGCGGATACAACGCCAGCGGCGCCGCCTGGGCGCCCCGCACCTGCACGGCGCGTCGGGTGAGGTCGGCGCTGCTGAGCGTCAGTGCGCCCGCCGCCACCGCCGACGTGGCGAGCTTGCCCTGGTTGAAGAACAGCCACGACCAGCTGCCGTTGAGCACCAGGTTGATCGCGAGAGCGGCGAGGTAGCGTCGACGTTCCTCGGTCTGACCACGGCGCTCGAGCTCATCGAGCGTTGCCGACGAGGTAACGGCGATGTCGGTGTACAGGATGGGCCATACGATCGGAAAGGCCTGTGCCGGTGGCTGATACGGCGGCTTGCGCAGCTTCGCGTACCAGAGGGACTGCGAGTCCTTACTGGCCAGGCCGCCGGCAACCGCCGTCGCCGTCACCGCCAGCGCCGAGGGGACCAGTGTCTTCAGTTGCACCATGTGCTCCTATGACGAATCACAATTAGTTAAGCAACTGAAAGGTAGCCGGATTCGCGAGCGTTAAACCTCTCGGTGCGCAACCGGCAGGATGGTGCGCATGCCACAACTCGACGACGTCCTCGACCGCATGCACGTGGTCGCGCTCCCGATGCGGGTGCGCTTTCGCGGCATCACGGTCCGCGAAGTGGCGCTGATCGAGGGCCCGGCAGGGTGGGGCGAGTTCGGTGCGTTCCTCGAATACGAGCCGCCGGAGGCGGCGCACTGGCTGGCGTCGGCGCTGGAGGCGGCCTATGAACCATCGCCGCATGTGCGTCGCGACCGGATCCCGATCAACGCGACCGTGCCCGCCGTCGACGCCGCCCAGGTGCCCGAGGTGTTGGCGCGCTTCCCCGGTACGCGCACCGCGAAGGTCAAGGTCGCCGAGCCGGGGCAGACCTTGGCCGACGACACGGCGCGGGTCAACGCGGTGCGGGCGATCGTGCCGACGGTGCGGGTCGACGCCAACGGAGGCTGGAGCGTCGAGGAAGCGGTCGCTGCGGCGGCGGCGCTGACCGCCGACGGACCGCTGGAATACCTGGAACAGCCGTGTGCCACGGTGGCCGAACTGGCCGAGTTGCGTCGCCGCGTGGACGTCCCGATCGCCGCCGACGAGAGCATCCGCAAGGCCGCCGACCCCCTGCGGGTGGTGCGGGAGAAGGCAGCTGATGTCGCGGTGCTCAAGGTCGCACCGCTGGGCGGTGTGCGCGCACTGCTCGAGATCGCCGCGCAGATCGACATCCCCGTCGTCGTCTCCAGCGCACTGGACTCGGCGGTCGGCATCGGCCGCGGTCTGCTGGCCGCCGCGGCCTTGCCGGACCTGCGCCACGCCTGCGGGCTGGGCACCGGCGGGTTGTTCGCCGAGGACGTCGCCGAACCCGTTCCCCCGCACGACGGATACCTATCGATCGGTCCGGCGGTCCCCGATCCGGCGCGGCTTTCGGCGCTGGCCGCTCCTGCCGAGCGCCGCCGATGGTGGGTCGACAGGGTGCGTGCCTGCCATCCGTTGACACGTTGACACAAATCATTAGTCTTTGTGTCAACTCGCATCGGAGGCGACATGATCCAGACGGCCGAAGCTCACCATGTCCACCAGGCCGCCGGCGACGTGCGCCCGAAGGTCATGCGCGAGTTCCGCAAACACAGCGGCAGCGCGTTCGGCGGGTTTTTCGGCGCCGCCGCATTCGACGAGGTCGCGTTGGTGCCGGTGGCGGCGGCCGTCGACAAGACCGGTCGATTCGCGGCCAACTTCGCCGATCGAGGGGTGCGAAGTGGGTTCTCGGCGTTCCTCGCGATCTGGGGCGACCCGCACGACCGCGCCGCCGAGGGGGAGCGGCTCAAGCGGATGCACCGGGAAGTCCGCGGCCGCGGGGACGGGAGCTTCGCCGACGTGCGGTACAGCGCTCTCGACCCGCGGCTGTGGAACTGGATCGCCGTCAGCGGGATGTTCATGGTGCTGAACTCGTTCACCCCGTGCACCGGCATCACCATGACCTCGGCCGAGAAGGAGGCCGCATACGAGCAGTTGCTCGAGGCCTTCGGCTCTCTCGAGCTTCCTGGCAACAACGCCAAACTGCCCGCCAGTTACGGCGAAGCCGTGCGGTACTACGACGCCATGGTCGAAACCCAACTCGCCGACAACGAATTCCTCAGGCGCGTCACCGACGACCTGACCAAGCTCCCCCTGCCCACCTTGTTGATCCCACCGGCGATGCGGCGCGCGTTGACCCCGCCGTGGCTGCTCGCGCGTCCGGTGGTCGGCCGGATCGTCAAGATCTGCTCGTTCGGGATCATGCACCCCGGAGTTCGTGAGCTGACGGGGTTCCGCTGGGAGGATCGCCACGATCGGGAATTCGAGGTGTACACCCGCGTGCTGCAGCTGGCGTGGCGGGTGCTGCCGGAGAAGCTGACGTTGATTCCTTTGGCGCGCAACCGTTTGGAGTACGAGAAGCTGGTCCGGTTTCACCGCTCGGTCGGCCTGGACTCGTTCGCCACGCCTGCGGCGTGCCCGGCCGGTCGGCAGGCCTAACCTAGACCGATGCGACGGGTCCGCAACACCGACAGCCGCACCGAACAGGAGGCGGCGATCCTCAAGGCGGCCGCCGAGGAGGTGGCGCTCGTCGGCGTCGGCAGGGCCAGCATGGACGTCATCGCGCGGCAAGCAGGCGTCAGCCGCAGCACGTTGTATCGCCGCTTTCCGAGCCGCGACGTGTTGATCACCGAACTCGGAAGGCAGACATTTGATTTCGCGATGGCACGTCTGCAGACCGTCGGCATCGACTCCGGCGCGAAAGAGGCTGCCGTCGCAGCGTTCTGCGAGGGCCTGCGGCTGCTGACCGCCGAACCGGTCATGCGTCGGTTCCTGCGGCTCGACGGTGACCTGTCGGCAATGTCGGGCATGTACGACGAAGCCCAGGAGTTCCTCGAGAGCGCGTCCGCGGCCATGGCCCGGGCGCTGAGGGCCGCGGGCGCGACCATGCCCGACGACGACCTGCTGGCGGTCAGCGAGATGCACATCCGGCTGGCCGCATCGCTGGCCCAGGTACGCACACCGGTGCTCGACGTCACCGACGATGACGCGGTCCGCACCTACGCGCTCAAACACCTCGCCCCGCTGGTGTGGTGATCCACCGGCCGTCGATGTCCTGATCTGTGGGGTGCAGGGCCTAGACGCCATCGGCCCGGTAGCCAACACTGGGTTCATGCGATCGGTGGTGATCCTCGGTTTTGCCGGTGTACAGGCTCTCGACCTGGTCGGTCCCTTCGAGGTGTTCACGGGAGCGTCCCGATATCTGCAGGACAAGGGTCGCGAGGGTTACGACGCCAAGGTGGTGACCCTCGACGGCGAACCCGCGACCACCGGCACGGGTCTCGCGCTTGTCGCCCAACCGCTGCCGGACCCGCGCGAACCGATCGACACCCTCGTCCTTCCCGGCGGCATCGGGGTTCACGACGCCAAGACCAACCTCGACCTGGTCAACTGGATCCAGACCGTCGCGCAGAATTCCCGACGGGTCGTCACCGTGTGCACCGGCGCGTTCCTCGCCGCCGAGGCCGGTCTGCTCGACGGCTGCACCGCCACCACGCACTGGGCCTTCACCGAACAGTTGGCGCGTGAATTCCCGACGGTGACAGTCGATCCCGAGCCGATCTTCGTGCGCAGCAACGAGCGGATATGGACCGCGGCCGGTGTCACCGCGGGCATCGACCTCGCACTGTCGCTCGTCGAGGACGACCACGGCACCGATGCCGCGCAGACGGTCGCGCGCTGGCTCGTCATGTACCTGCGCAGGCCGGGCGGGCAGACGCAGTTCGCCGCGCCGGTGTGGATGCCACGCGCCAAGAAAGCGCCCATCCGCGAGGTGCAGGAAGCCATCGAGACCGAACCCGGTGGCGTGCACAGCATCACGGAATTGGCTCGCCGCGCGGCGATGAGCCCGCGTCACTTCACCCGGTTGTTCACCGAGGAGGTGGGGGAGGCGCCCGGCGCCTACGTCGAGCGGATCCGCACCGAAGCCGCGCGCCGCCAGCTCGAGGAGACCGACGACACCGTCACCGTCATCGCCGCGCGTTGCGGGTTCGGCAGCGCCGAGTCGCTACGGCGCAACTTCGTTCGCCGCCTTGATATTTCACCCGACCAGTATCGCAAGACCTTCGCCTGAGACAGGAGACCACACATGACCCAGATCGCGATCATGGTGTACCCCGGCTACACCGCGCTCGACTTCATCGGACCCTACGAGGTGCTGCGCAACCTACCCGGCGCCGAGGTGCGGTTCGTATGGCATGAACCCGGGCCGATCGAGGCCGACTCGGGCGTGCTGCTCATCGGCGCCACCCATTCGTTAGACGAGACGCCCTCGCCCGACATCATCCTGATCCCCGGCGGGGTGTCGAGCTTCGAGCACGCCCGCGACGACAAGGTGCTCGACTGGCTGCACACGGCCCACGAGACGTCGACGTGGACGACGTCGGTGTGCTCGGGTTCGGTCATCCTCGCCGCGGCGGGTCTGCTCGACGGCCGCCGCGCGACGTCGCACTGGCTGGCGCTGCCGATGCTCAAGCCGTTCGGCGTCGACACGGTCTCCGACGAACGCGTGGTGCACGAGGGCAAGATCGTCACCGCCGCGGGGGTGTCGGCGGGAATCGACCTCGGACTGTGGCTCTACGGGCAGATCGCCGGAGACGCGAAGGCCAAGGCGGTGCAGCTCGTCATCGAATACGACCCGCAGCCGCCCTACGACTCCGGGCACCTGTCGAAGGCGTCGGCCGCCACCAAGGCGACGGCATCGGCGCTGCTGAGCCGCGACGTCGTCAAACAGGGACAGCTCGCCTCGACGATGGCGCTGCTTTGGAACGCCGCTGTGCAACGGGTCCGTGGGAAGGCGGTCGCCGCGCGCTAGCGATCGGCGAGCGTTCGTGCCTGAGATACCGTCGCGGGGGTGGGCATTCCTGAAGTGCGACCCGATCCGCCGACACCGTTCATCCGTGCGGGCGCCCGTTTGATGGGACTGGGGCCGTCGAGGTGGTTTCTGCGCCGCATCGGATGGCGGCTGGACCGCGCGGTGATCAACCTGACCAACGGCCGCGTATCGATGTCGCTGGTGATGCCCGAGGTGCTGCTGACCCACACCGGCGCGAAGACCGGTCAACAACGCAGTACGCCGCTGACCTACTTCACCGACGCGGGCCGTGTGATCGTCATCGCCTCCAACTACGGCGGCGACCGGCATCCGGCGTGGTTTCACAACGTCAAGGCCAATCCGCGGGTCACGCTGGCCGCACGCGGCTACCGGGGCACCTTCATCGGCGAAGAGGTCACCGGCGCCGAACGGGACCGCCTGTTCGACCTGGCCAAACAGTTCGTGCCGAACTACGCCGACTACGAGAAGCGCGCCGGAAAGCGGCGCATTCCGGTCGTCGCGTTCACCGAAGCGGCGTAGCCCGTCGCGGCCTCAGCGGCCCTCGGCCTGTGACCGCTCGGTCAGCTCCTGGTAGGCAGCGGTGAAGGCGCCCGCGCCTTGCATCAGCGCCGCGATGTCCGCCTCTGTCATGTGCCGGATCACCGGGCCGAACGCCTCGACGCGCAGCCCTATCAGCTCGTCGAGCACCGCGCGTCCCGCGTCGGTCAACTCGAGCAGCGTGGCGCGGCGGTTGGCGGGAGCGACCCGACGGGTGATGTAACCGGCATCGGCGAGGCGGTCGCTGAGCCTGCTCGCGGTGGACGGCAGGAGTCCCAGGTCGTCGCCCAACGCGGTGACCAGGCTCGGGCCCAGCCGCTCCAGGGACTGCAGCGCGCGCAGCGGCGCGAGCCCGATGCGTTGCTCCATCTGCTCGAGCGCGGATACGTTCAGCGCGAGTAGCCCGCGGGTCGCGCGCTCGAGTTCCGACAGTTTGGCCTCGACGGCCCGCTTGGTCGACGGCACCGCTTCCTCCCGTCCCGCAACGGTATTCGACCCCGTGCCGGCGTGTGTCATCGTCGCGGCTTCGTATCGGGCAGCTCGTATTCTGGCAGGACGATGTCGTCGCGCAGGATCCGGCCCATCACCAGGTTCCCGACCGGCGGAATGTCGAAGGTGCGTACCGCCAAGTTGCGCAGCCAGATACCGAGCTTGGTCCGGGTCGCGAAGAAGGAGATGAACCGTTGCGCGCCGTCCTGTTTGGCGCCGATGAAGCCGCGCAACCGGTTCTCGTACGCTTCGAACGCGGCCCCGATGTCGTCGCCCGCCCGGGTCAGCTCACCGGCGAGGACGTAAGCCTCGGCGATGGCCAACCCGGTGCCCTCGCCCGCCAACAGCGAGACACACGCCGCCGCGTCGCCGATCAGCCCGACGCGGCCGGTCGACCATTTGTCCATGCGGATCTGGCTGACCACGTCGAGATAGATATCGTCCACGCCGTCGAGGGCCTCGAGAATCCGGGCAGATTCCCAACCGGTGTCGGCGAACTCCCTGCGCAGCAACACTTTACAGGAATCGAGGTCTGTGGGCAGGGTGGGTGTCGGCGAGCGGAAAATGAACAGCACCAGGGTGCGGTCACCGCGCAGTGTGAACCTGCCGATCTGACGGTCGGGCACGTTGTGCGTCACGTACACTAGATCGTCGCACGGTCGGTAACCGTCGAGCACGCACGCCGCGACCTGGCAGCCGAGATAGTGCTCATAACGCGCATCCGGTCCGAGGGCCAGCGCCCGGACGTTGGAGTGCAACCCGTCCGCGCCGATCACCATATCGAATTGCCGTGGTGGGCGGTGTTCGAACGCGACCGTAACGCCGTCGGCACGGTTGTCGAGTGCGGTGATGCTCTCGGAGTTAACGGTCTCGATGTCGTGCTCGACGGTCCGATAGATCGCAGCCGCCAGGTCGCCGCGGGGCAGGCTGATGTAGCGGTCGCGCAACGCACGGCGCAGGGGATCGACCCGAAGCCGGGCCGACGCCCGGCCGTTGTCGTCGACGATGCGCAGTTCGCGTACGCGATAGCCGGCCGCATGGAGGTCGTCCTCGATACCCATCTTCTGGGTGATGGCGTAGCCGAGGCCCCAGAAGTCGATCAGATAGCCGCCGGTGCGAAAGGTCGGCGCCTTCTCGATCAGGGTGACGTCGTGGCCGGCGCGCACCATCCAGTGGGCGAATGCGGGTCCGGCGACACCGGCGCCGCTGATTGCGATCTTCATTTCGTCTTCCTCCTCGAAGTCATCGAGGGTGCAGGTATTCATGCTATGCGCATGTCATGCGAGACGCACGATCTGCCGAAGACCCGGACCGCGCCTAGGCTCGCGGACTTGAGTAGCGTCGTTCGGGTGAATTTGGCCTTCGACGATCGCGGTAGCGGCCCATCGGTACTGTTCATCGCCGGTCACGGCGGTGCGGGCCGAACCTGGCACCTGCATCAGGTGCCCGAATTCCAGCGCGCCGGTTACCGCTGCATCACATTCGACAACCGCGGGGTGGGCGCCACAGAGAACGCCACCGGCTTCACCACCGAGACGATGGTGGCCGACACGGCGGCGCTGATCGAGAAGCTCGACGCTGCGCCGGTGCGCATCGTGTCGGTGTCGATGGGCTCATACATCGCCCAGGAACTGATGGTGGCCCGGCCCGACCTGGTCGACCGGGCGGTGCTGATGGCCACCCGCGGCCGCGAGGACCGCACCCGCGAATTCTTCCGCAGCGCCGAGCGCGAGTTAATCGACTCTGGAATTGAGCTGCCCCCCATGTACGACGCGAAAATCCGCCTGCTGGAGAATTTCTCGCCCAAGACGCTCAACGACGACGCCAAGGTCCGCGACTGGATCGACATGTTCGTCATGTGGCCCACCAAGCCCACACCCGGCGGGCGCGCGCAGATCGAGGTTCGGCCGCAGGGCAACCGGCTGCCTGCTTACCGAAGTATTACGGCGCCCACACTGGTCATCGGGTTCGCCGACGACCTGGTGTTGCCCCCGCACCTGAGCCGGGAGGTCGCCGACGCGATCCCGAAGGGCCGCTACCTGGAGATTCCCGACGCCGGCCACCTCGGCTTCCTCGAGCATCCCGAGGCGATCAACAAGGCGGCGCTCGATTTCTTCGCCGATAAGCTGTAGTGGTGAACCCCTCGACCGCGCAGGCCCGCGTGGTCGTCGACGAACTGATTCGCGGCGGCGTACGGGACGTCGTGTTGTGCCCCGGATCGCGCAACGCCCCGCTGGCCTTCGCGTTACAGGACGCCGACCGCGCAGGACGGCTTCGGCTGCACGTCCGCATCGACGAGCGCACGGCGGGCTTTCTGGCCATCGGGTTGGCGATCGCCGAGCGCGCCCCGGTCTGCATCGCGATGACGTCGGGGACCGCGGTGGCCAACCTCGGACCCGCGGTGGTGGAGGCCAACTACGCGCGGGTGCCGCTGGTCGTGCTGAGCGCGAACCGCCCCTACGAACTTCTGGGCACCGGCGCGAACCAGACCTTCGAGCAGCTGGGATATTTCGGCACGCAGGTTCGGGCATCGATCAGCCTGGGCCTAGCCGAGGAATCCCCGGAACACCTCGACGTGCTCAACGCGCAGTGGCGTTCGGCGGTATGTCGAATCCTGGTGGCGGCGAAGGGTTCTCGGTCCGCCAACGCGGGCCCCGTGCAGTTCGACATCCCGCTGCGGGAGCCGCTCGTGCCCGATGCCGACGAGACGGTGACCTACGTGCCGCAGGGCAGGCCCGGCGGCAAGCCGTGGACGTACACACCGCCGGTGTCCTTCGACCAGCCGCTCGACATCGACCTGACGCCCGACACCGTCGTGATCGCCGGGCACGGCGCGGGCGAGCATCCGAACCTGGCCGCCCTGCCGACCGTCGCGGAGCCGACCGCGCCACCCGCCGACAACCCGCTGCACCCCTTCGCGCTGCGGCTGATGCGGCCCAAACAGGTCATCATGCTCGGCCGGCCGACATTGCACCGGCCGGTCTCGGCGCTGCTGGCCGACCCGTCGGTGCCGGTGTATGCGCTGACCACGGGTCCGCGCTGGCCCGACGTGTCGGGCAACTCCCAAGCGACCGGCACCCGCGCGGTCACCACGGGCGCACCGGACCCGGCGTGGCTCGCCAGGTGCGCCGAGGTACACCGGCACGCGATGGAGGCGGTCCATTCCCAGTTGCGGGCCCACCCGCTCAAGACCGGGCTGCACGTGGCCGCCGCGGTGGCCGACGCCGTGCGGCCCGGTGACCAGCTGGTGCTGGGGGCGTCGAACCCGGTGCGTGACGCCGCGCTGGTCGGCCTGGACACCCACGGGGTCAAGGTGCGCTCGAACCGCGGTGTCGCGGGTATCGACGGGACGGTGTCGACGGCCATCGGGGCCGCGCTCGCCCACGAGCGCGCCGGTGGGGGGAGCGGGTCGAACCGCACGATCGCGCTGCTCGGTGATCTGACGTTCGTCCACGACAGCTCGGGGTTGTTGATCGGGCCGACGGAGCCGACGCCGCGCAACTTGACCATCGTGGTGTCCAACGACAACGGCGGCGGCATCTTCGAACTGCTCGAACAGGGTGACCCACGGTTCTCCGACGTGTCGTCGCGGATCTTCGGCACCCCCCACGATGTCGACGTGGGCGCGCTCTGCCGGGCGTACCACGTCGAGAGCCGGCAACTCGAGGCCGACGATCTGGCCGACGCGCTCGACGAACCCCACGACGGGATGCGGGTGCTGGAGGTGAAGGCCGACCGGTCGTCGCTGCGGGCGCTGCACGCGTCGATCAAGGCTGCCCTGTGAGCGGAGCGAACGATTCAGCTTCTGTGAGCGGAGCGAACGATTCAGCTTCTGTGAGCCGGGTGACCGGGTTGAGACGGACCGCCATGGACCGCCTACGGAAACCGATCCTGTGGACGCGCAGATTCCTGCCCCGGCTGACCGCCGACCCGGACGAGTCGCGCCGTCAGCGAGTGTTCCGCCGCATCCGCGTCGGCATCGTTATCGCGGCATGCCTGGTAACCCTGCAGTCGGTGCTGATGGTGTTGGGCGCATGGCGCAATGACCGCCAGATCGAGCGGCACATGGGCGTCGCCGCCGCTGAGGTGCTCGACGCCGGACCCCGGCGGTCGACGATCGAGTTCGTCACCCCCGACCGCGTCACCTACCGTCCCGAACTCGGTGTGCTCTATCCGTCAGAGCTCGAGACGGGGATGAACATCTACGTCGAATACGACACGAACGACCCGGATCTCGTTCGCGTGCAGCACCGCAACGCAGCGTTGGCCATCATCCCGGCGAGTTCGATCGCGGTAGTCGGCTGGCTGATCGCCAGTGCCGCACTGGCCGGTCTGACGCTGATCGAGCGCAGAACCTCACCGCGTCCGACTTCGGATCGGGAAGCCGAGCTGTCAAGCGCGAGTTGACGATCAGGACTGAATCAGCTTGTCGAGCCAGTCGTTGTCGTAGATGTCGACCTTCTCGCCGGCGACCAGGTCGTAGACGGTCGGCGTGCCGGTGGCCAAGGGATCGACGTCGAACAGAAAGCCGAAGTTGCTCTCGTCCATCTCGACGATGTTCACCGCGGATCCGCCACTGGCAACCCGCTTCACGGCCTTGTCGGGCATGCCGGCCGCGCTGGCCATGTCGGCCATCTCGTCGTCGCTCGGGCCCCGCCCGCCCGGATCCTGGTTGGCCCACAGCTCTTCGACGAACCGCTGGAACTGGGTGCCGGTCGCGCCGCTACCGGTGGCGAGGAACAGCGCATTGCTCACCCGCGACGAGTGGCCGTCGGTCGCCTCGTCGAGGAAGATCAGCGGCCGGTACGTGACGTTGAGTTGGCCGACGCCGATGTAGTAGGCGAGCTGATTTCCGAAATCGGCTTGTAGGTCCGCGCAATGGGTGCATTGCGGCTCGGTGAAGATCTCGATCTTGACCGGTGCGTCGTCGAATCCGGCCACCACTCCGAAACCGTCTTCGCTGACCTTCAGCGGGGCCTGGGCGGGATCGCGCTTGGCGGTGCCTGCGACATGGTTGGTGCAGCCGACGGCGGCGAGCAGGGTGAGGGCCAAGACCGCCAATGCCCGCGAGAACCGCATGTCAACCGCCTTTCTCTGGACGCACGATACTCGACGGGAAGGCGCCGCAGCACCCGTTGGCGCACCAGCTTTTCGCGTGCCATATTCCTGGCCGCAACCTTGGCGACAGGCTCCGCTGAGACGATTCGGTCGTGCGCGTGGCAATCGTCGCAGAGTCGTTCCTCCCGAATGTCAACGGCGTCACCAACTCGGTCCTGCGGGTGATCGAGCATCTGCGCCGCACCGGACACGAAGCCCTCGTCATCGCTCCCGACACACCGCGCGGCGAACCGCCCGCCGAACGCGTGCACGACGGCGTCCGTGTCCACCGCGTGCCCTCGCGGATGTTTCCGAAGATCACCTCACTGCCCCTCGGCGTACCCAGGCCCCGGATCGTCGGTGTGCTACGGGGATTCGAGCCCGACATCGTGCACCTGGCGTCACCCGCATTGCTCGGGTACGGCGGCCTGCACGCCGCGCGCCACCTCGGTATCCCGACCGTGGCCGTATTCCAGACCGACGTCGCCGGATTCGCCGAGAGCTATGGCGTCGGCTTCACCTCCCGCGCCGCGTGGGCGTGGACACGGCATCTGCACAGCCGAGCCGACCGGACCCTCGCGCCGTCCACTGCCGCGATGGAAGGCCTGACGGCGCACGGTATTCCGCGTGTGCACAAATGGGCGCGGGGCGTCGACATCACCGGGTTCGTGCCGTCGGCGCGCGACGACGCGCTGCGACGCCGGTGGTCGCCCGACGGTAAGCCGATCGTTGGGTTCGTCGGTCGCCTCGCGCCGGAAAAGCACGTCGAACGGCTGGCGGTGCTCGCACGCCGGGACGATATGCAGCTGGTCGTCGTCGGTGACGGTATCGACCGCACCAAGCTTCAAAGCCTCCTTCCCTCAGCGGTTTTCACCGGCGCCCTGTACGGGGGGGAACTGGCCGCCGCATACGCCAGCATGGATGTGTTCGTGCATTCCGGCGAGCACGAGACCTTCTGCCAGGCTGTCCAGGAGGCGATGGCGTCGGGTCTGCCGGCCATCGCCCCGGACGCCGGCGGTCCGCGAGATCTCGTCGCCCCCTACCGCACCGGATTGCTGCTGGCGGTCGACGAGTTCGAGGCCCGCCTGCCCGATTCCGTCGAGCATCTGATCGCCGAGCGGCACCGGTATTCGATCGCTGCGCGCCGCAGCGTGCTGACTCGCACCTGGCCGGCGATCTGCGACGAACTCCTCGGCCACTACCGAGACGTGATCGCCGAATCCAGGCCTTCCCATTCCCGCGACGGTGCGCGTCTGCACCCGACACGCCGCGGAAATTCGGCAGTTCGCGCACGGTCGCGCCCCAGCGAGAGTGCGTAACCGTCGGACCTGGGGTTGTGTCCGAGCGCGCGCCCGACGGGCTGACCCGTTTTTGTCGGGGGTCGAATGTATGTTCGAAGTGTGTCGGGTGATGACCTGCAGGCCGCGGTGACTGCGTTGCGTGCGGCCTTTGAGGAGGCGGCGGCCTGTGACGTCGACTTGCTGACCCGCCAGGATCTCGTCATGGCCCTTGATGAGCTCGAAGCTCTCGGGTGCCAACTGCCCGCGATGCGCCACCGCTTGCTGGCCCGCCTGCAGGTCGAGGCGACGCCGCAACAGATGGGTGCGAAATCGTGGAAAGAGGTGTTGAGGGTCCGCTGGCGGATCTCGACCACCGAGGCCAACCGGCGCCTGACCGAAGCTGCCCTGCTGGCGCCGCGTCAGGGGTTGACCGGGCCGTCGCTGCCGCCGGCGTTGCCCGCGACGGCTGTCGCGCAAGCTCATGGGCTGATCAACGGCGAGCATGTGGACGTCATCCGCAAGGCCGTTGACAGGTTGCCCGGATTCGTCGATGCGGCCACCCGCGAGCAGTTCGAGGTCGACCTGGTCCGCACGGCGGTCGGCG
>NZ_NKCO01000037.1:0-18916 GCF_002245615.1 Mycobacterium neumannii
TGCCTCGTCTGGTGGGCTCGGAGAGCTGTATCTCGACCCAGGTCAAGACCGCACACTGACCACCCCACCCCCAACCCGCCGGCCCCACCAGGGCCGGCGGGTTTATTCGTCCCGGATCGTGGGCCTCACGACCCTCGTCGGCTCCGAGGCGGCCGCGAGCACTGCTGAGGAAGCGAAGAACCGCATAGCGGGAACGCCAGCAGAGCGCATGGCTGGAATCCGCGGCGTGTTTGCCGCCATGGCCGCGAAGAATCTGCCAAGGTCGCAAGTCTGTGCCATACGCGCGCCAGGCGGCACACGACGGGAGATCACGTGAACGAAGCTCGAAGCGTCCTCTACCGGCGCGGCGCCCTCGCCATGTCATCGGTCGCGGTCACGACGGCCATGTGGTTGGGTGCCATATCGCCGGCTTTGGCCGATCCGTACGAGGACGGCGACTCGACCGAGGTCGTCGATAACTCCGGCTCCTACGCCGAACCCGTCGAAGAACCGGCCCCGGAGGACCCGGGCGAGCCGGTCGGCGAGGCTCCCGAGCCGGACGCACCGGCACTCGACGAGGCGGGGCCGGCCGAAGCACCCGACGAACTGGGACCGGGAGGAGCACCCGACGAACCGGGACCGGGCGAGGCACCGGGTGATCCGGGCGACCCGGACACGAACGTCGCCGACCCGGCAATCGATGCCGACACCGCCGACCCCGACATCGCCGAGGTGTCGCAGGGAGACTTCGACGAGGCTCACGGCGCCGATGCGGTGGACGTCGAGTCGGAGTCCGCGTCGGAGACGGAGGTCACCGAACTCACGGAATCGCTGGAGTCGTTCACCAGCACCACGATCACGACCTCGACCACGACCTCAACGTGGAGCAGCCCGGTAACGCAATGGAATTCGAGGTGGACCGGCTATGACCGCTGGTATCGGCCCGTCTTCACCAATCCGTACAAATCGCCGCTGCAGATCGTCTACCCGTACAACAACACCACCCGCGTCGTCGACGTCCCACCGAGCGGTCGCGCCGTACTCACGGTGCCCAATCCCGGCGTGTACAGCTTCACGGCGGTGAACCGCGACCCCTCCGGCAAGCCGGTCACGGTGTCCACTGGAAGCTTTTCCGGTGGCGGCTATCAGCCGGCTCCCGGTCAGCCGCCGCCGCCAAAACCCAAGCCGCCGACGACCTTCAAGAACGTGCTCGTACAGCTCAAGTACAAGGACGGAGAGTCGAAACCGTTCCGGGTCAAGACGCTGGCCGATCTCGGCGATGACCCGTCGGTCGGTGGTCATCGCGTGCTTCTCGACGAGGAGACCCCCGCGTGGGGGCGCTGGACCAAGACCGGAGGCGGTGAGCGCTTGTTCGAGATCACCAGCACGCAGCAACTACCGGGACTGGTCGCGCCGTCACAAGGTCCCCTCCCCGGGTACCAGGTTCAGTTGACCAGCAACGAAACTGCGGCGCCGACCCAAGACACCTGGGTGAAGCCGGTGTCCATCGGCGCGGCCGTCGCCGGCGCGCTGGCGATCGGCGCGGTGGTGTATTTCCTCCTGTCAGGCCGTCGGCGCAAGACTGCGCCGTAACGGCCGAACGCGTCGAAGGTCTCGATTCAGCGACATCACGGACACAACCGGGTATTGCCGTGTCCCGTCACCGTGAATTGGCCTGACAGAACCGTAAATTCCTGAGTCACTATGACAAAGGTCTTGCACACATTGGCAATCGCGGTCGCCTTGCCGGCAACCGCATGCGTTGCACTCGCAGGGACGGCGTCCGCCGATCCTCCGCTACTCAACGGGTCCTACACCGAAGTGGACGGCGACTCCATTCTGGTGTTGACCTTCGCGACCAGCTGCGGTCCTGCCGGTTGTACCGGCACGGTCGCCAGTAACCAGGGATGGCAGACGCCCGCCACGTTCTCTGGCGGCCGCTGGACCTTCACCGTCTCCAAGCCCGGCGGTCTCACCTGTGAAGACGGCAGCTACGAACCGGCCGTGGTGTCGATGTCGGTCGATCCCACAACGCTCAGTGGCGTGCTCTCCTCGGACTCCAATTACGGCTGCGCGGGCGGCGTCGTGACCCAAAGCCCGTTCCAGCTGCGAAAGGTCGGCTGACTCAGCCCAGGATGGCGGTGCGGAACCTGTCCCTGTAAGCCTTCGGTGATACACCGAGGTGTTCGACGAACGCTCGCCGAAGGGTCTCCGTGCTGCCGAAGCCTGCGAGGTGTGCCGTATCGGTGACGGTGCGGCCGGCGTCGTCGGTGTGAAATCGCAGATATCGGCCTCGGCGCGATGCTAGGGTGCTCGCGAATGTGACCCTTATACGCCGGTGAAGGGCACGTTCTGTGACTGGATCGTCGAAGAGGGGGACAGATGCTCCAGGAACAGCGTAACGAGGCCGTCACACTCCGTGGTGAGCATGGTTGGTGGGTGCCTGAGGGTGAATCAGATGACCCAGGACACGATCGGCGATCATGGAGCGTTGCCGCCCTCAAGGCCTCCGCACTGAGAACCTCCGTCGGTTTGCTGTTCGCCGCGGTCCTGTGGCTGCTCGGGCTACGGCTCGGAGCCACTCTGCTCGTGCTGGTGTTGATCGCGCTCGCGGCGATTGCCGTCTTTCGGCCGGCCGCAGGGGCGACGATCGACCGCGGCATCGCCAGGGTGGCGGCGTTCGTGGCACGAGTTATCGCGAAGGTTGTGTTGGCGATCGTTTACTTCGTCGTCATAACCCCGGTGTCTCTCGTTCTTCGCCTCGTCGGTCGCAACCCTCTCAATTCACCCGGTGCCAGTCCCGGAAGCACCTGGATCACCAAGCCGCGTGTATCCGATCCGGCGATGGCTCACCGCCAGTTCAGCGTTGAACCGGAGGTGATCGGATGGAAGCCAAAGGGACGGGCCGCCACCGCGAGACACATTGCGGTGATGACATTTCGCGCCGCCCTGGTGTTAATTGTCGTCGATCTTGCCATCGGGCTTGCATTCCCGCACTGGGCCGCCCATGGCGGCGTCCGCGTAGGAGGCAAGCAAGGCACGTGGGACGACATCTTTGCCGCACAGATCTCCTCTGCGGCAATGGCAGATGATCAAGAGTGGGCTGCCGACTGGTTCAACGAGTTCAAGTACGTATACACGCACAACGTGTATACGCCGCTCTTAGGCATGGTGAATCAGGACCACACGGGCAAGTACATCAACATCGTCGACCGCGCTCGCAAGACATATACCGCTGACGGGGTCGGAGAGGACGCCGCATCGGTATACATGTTCGGCGGGTCGACAATGTGGGGCTACGGTCAACGCGACTTGTACACGATCCCTTCCCAAGTGGCTCGATTCGCCGAAAAGGACGGTATTCCAGTCCGTATCACCAACTACGGGCAGGTCGCATGGGGAATCTGGCAAGAACTCGCCCTCCTTCAACAGCTGCTCAGCGAAGGTCGGGTCCCCGACGTGGCAGTTTTTTATGACGGCGCGAACGACGTTGCCGAGCAGGTAGAAGGACTCACGACCGAACCTACGTACCCGGGTGGGCACTTCGTAAGCCAGGCTGTGGAAAGGGCTCGCCTGCGTGGAGGGGTGGCGGGCCTCAAAGACTCTCTCATGGCTTTTTACTCGCAACACAGCATCCTGACGCGCATCGCCCTGACGTCTAACTCTAAGAGGGCTTCTCCGGAATTCACTCCAGAGCTGACCCACGAACGGGCGCGCAACGCTGTGAACCTTTACGAAAGAGCGATCGAGGTCATCGAACAGCTGGCTAGGAGCTACGGTTTCAAGGCCGTGTTCGCCTGGCAGCCACTTGCTTATAGCACTGAGGGCGGCGATGCCGAACGCTACGCGAGCCCCGACGAGTGGGGAGTTGGAGCGGCGTTTCTCGACGCGTCCAAACTCGTGGCCCCTCCAGCCATCAATCTCGCCGACGCACTGGACGGCGTTGAAGAACCCGTGTTCGTGGACAACGCACATACCAATGAGTTTGGCGCGGAACTCGTTGCACGAATCATCTATCCACACCTGGGGCTGAAGTCATGAGCAATCGCGAACTTGTCGGTGAAATCGTCAACCTGCTCCCCGGCACGGTGCGATCATGAACATCCTGGGTATAAGTGCCTTCTACCACGACTCGGCTGCTGCTTTGGTGCGAGATGGGCAGATCATCGCTGCCGCGCAGGAGGAACGGTTCACACGTCTCAAGCACGACCCGGGTTTCCCGAAAAACTCGATCGAGTATTGCCTCGCCGCAGGAGGCGTCGACCGCACTGGAATCGATGCAATCGCCTTCTACGAGAAGCCGATATCCCGGTTCATTCGTCTACTCAAGACGTACGCCGCCATTGCCCCACGGGGTTTTCGGTCCTTCTCCACCGCGCTTCCGCAGTGGTTGGGAACGAAACTCTGGATTACCTATGAAATCGAACGCAACCTGAAAGCGCTCGGGTACCGGATGCCCTCGGACTTGTACTTCACCGAGCATCACGAGAGTCATGCGGCAAGCGCTTTCTACCCCTCACCATTCGAATCGGCCGCCGTCCTCACGATGGACGGCGTCGGCGAGTGGGCGACGGCGAGCATCGGCCGTGGGGTCGACAATCAGCTGGAGATCCATCGCGAAATGCGGTTCCCACACTCGGTAGGACTGCTCTACTCCGCGTTCACCTATTTTTGCGGCTTCCGAGTCAACTCAGGCGAATACAAACTTATGGGCCTCGCGCCGTACGGTGAGCCGGCGTATGTAGATGTCATTACGGACAACCTTGTCGACATCAACGCAGACGGTTCGATCCAGCTCAATCTCAGGTACTTCGACTTCCTGGGCGGCCTCACTATGACGAATGACCGTTTTGCCGAGCTGTTCGGCGGGCCCCCGCGTCCTCCAGAAAGCGAGATCACTCGGAGGGAAATGGATATTGCCCGCTCAATCCAGGATGTGACAGAAGAGATCGTGATGAGGATGGCCGCGACGACGGCAGCCATCACTCAGGAGAAAAACTTGTGCTTGGCGGGTGGTGTTGCTCTCAACAGCGTCGCGAACGGGAGGCTGCTCCGCGAAGGGCCCTTCACCGACATCTGGATCCAGCCGGCGGCTGGGGACGCCGGAGGTTCCGTAGGCGCGGCTTTGCACACGTGGTACCAGATCGCCGGTAACCCAAGACATGTCGCAGGCGACCGCATGCAGGGGGCGTACCTCGGACCGCAATTCTCCGCGGACGACATTTCTGCATATCTCTCGTCACACGGCTACCCTTTCCAAACGGTCACCGACACCGACGAGCGTGCCCGACGAATCGCGGAGCTCGTCGCAGAAGGCAACGTCGTGGGTCTGTTCACCGGCCGCATGGAGTTCGGACCTCGAGCCCTCGGGAATCGTTCCATCCTTGGTGACGCTCGGTCACCCCAAATGCAGTCGGTCATGAACTTGAAAATCAAGTATCGAGAGTCGTTCCGCCCGTTCGCGCCATCGGTTCTCGAGGAGAGAGCGAAGGATTACTTCGACCTCGACGCACCTTCGCCATACATGCTCTTGGTGAGTCCGGTCCGGGAGGAGATACGCACCGCTCCCAGCAAGGATGGGTCAGGCGAGATCTGGAGTGAGGTCAACAAGGTGCGGTCGTCTATCCCGGCGGTCACCCATGTCGACTACTCCGCACGCATTCAGACGGTCTCGCGAGAAACGAACCCGTTCTACCACAACGTTCTAGCGTCATTCGAGGATCTGACGGGTTGCCCCGTAGTCGTCAACACTTCGTTCAACGTCCGAGGAGAGCCGATTGTCTGTACTCCACAAGACGCTTACCGATGTTTCATGAATACCGAGATGGACTATCTGATCCTCGAGGATCATGTATTAGACAAACGACTCCAGCCGGGCCGTGAGGACAGGGAACTGTTCCACATCGCGACAGTACTCGACTGATGCGGCGCGCCTTCTATGCCTGGAAAATGCTGACAGAGTTCAGCAGGTACGCGGTCGTCAACAGAGCCTATTGGGTGATCCCAATGATCATACTGCTGCTGGGCGTCGCGGGGTTGCTCGGCGTCGTCCAAGTGACCGTTCCCTTCACCCTGTACGCGCTTTTCTGAGCTCCGTTCGGTAGCGCAGATCCAGCGGCTTCCCGGCGCTCGTTATCTACCACAGACCGCGCCGCAGGTGCTGGCAGCTCTTCCCTCAACGGGACAGTCGGGGAAACGCAAGCTGTGCCGGAGTTTCGATCCGGTCTTGGCCGCCGTTAGCTACCCAGAGACGTATTTCTCGGAACAGATTCCGCAGCAAATAGAAGCGCATCAGTTAGTACAAACACAAGCTGGCGGAAGAGCTCAAGGTCAGGTCCTGAGCTACTTAAACGGAAATGCTTGGGCGTCTGGGTGAAGCCCGACTCCTCGATCAATCATTTTCTGGATCAACGCATTTCGACCGCTTGCTGTCATTACAAGGGCAAACACCGACAGGGCGCCGAACTCCGTAGGATTATCTCGTCCACGCCGCGTGCCGACATGCTCCTCGGACATCGATGGCGGCTCACTTGTGGGGCTCACGCAGTCTTGAGCCCAGGAGGTTCAGTGCGCAGCCGAGCGCCTATCGACACAGCGGTGAACACGATGGGCTGGACTTGTCGATCGACCGGCGGATGTGATGGTCAGTCAAGCGGACTCGGATGTCCCGATCGGACATCAAGATGTATGGGCGCCGTCCGCGGAAGTTGGTCAGATATAAACACACGACTGCGCGGCTAAGGCTAATCACATTGGCAGAGCGAAGCTTACAGTCAGCAAATGCTCTACAAATTGCCTTAGAACCCATTTCACGAAACGGCTCATCCGACCTTGTACAACACTGCTCCCCAATCTTTCCGCCGCAGTTAGACTTCGGCGTGACCTATTCCGGGCTCAACGATCTCTTTAGTGAACATTCCGAGTTGTTGTGCTGCCCGCACTGTGGCGCCACCCTAACGCTCCATGGTGATGGCTTCAGATGTGCGCAGTGTCAGCAGTGGCATCCCGCACAAGACGACATCGCATCGCTTTTCATCCCGAACGAGTGGAGCGACTCGAAGCAGGACGTCACCCAGAAGATCAAGGCGTTCTACGAGGCGAACCCCTTCCCGAACTACGACGACTTCGACAGCGTCGGCAGCTTGATCGACAAGGCGCGAAAGGCGGTGTTCGCCAAGCTGCTCGACGAGCAGGTCCCGACTGGCGCGCGCGTGATCGAATGCGGCTGCGGCACCGGACAGCTCACTAACTTTCTCGCCATCCGTAACCGGACAGTGATCGGGACGGACCTCTGCCTGAACTCGCTTAAGATGGCCACAGCCTTCAAACAACAGAACAATCTCAAGCGCGCCCACTTTCTGCAAATGAATCTGTTCAGGCCGGCGTTCAAACCGGGCACGTTCGACTTGGTGATCTCAAACGGGGTGTTGCACCATACGAGCGATCCACAGCTCGGCTTCGAGTCGATCTCGCGGCTGGTGCGGCCAGGCGGCTACATCATGATCGGGCTCTATCACAAGTTTGGGCGGCTGGCCACAGACATCCGTCGCTTCGCCTTCAAAGCCACAAACGATCGCATGATGTTTCTCGATCGCCACGCCGTCGATGCGCGCGTCAGCACGCAGAAGCGCCGGTCATGGTTCATGGATCAGTACAAGAACCCACACGAATCGAAACACACCATCGGCGAGGTAGTCGGATGGCTCAAGAACGTCGGCTTCGACTTCGTGCACGCGATTCCGAAGACAGAGCCGTTCGCCGAGTTGGCCGAAGACGAGCAGCTTTTCAAGCCGGAGCGGCTCGGCAACAGGTTCGAGCGCATGCTGGTGAATCTGGGAATGATGTTTACAGGCCACCGCGAGGGCGGATTCTTCATCGTCATCGCGCGGAGGCCGGTGGAACTCGGGGCCAATCCGTAGTTCGTCTACCCACGTCCTGAATCAAGAACCGCAACGTGGCCGGCTTCGATGACGGCATGAATGCTGCGCGTCAATTTCAGCAATTCATCGGCACATTGGCGATAGTCTCGCCTCAGCCTGGCAGTGAGCGGCTGGAATTAGCCGAGCTTTCCTGCCGAGACTGTCGAAGGAGGTGTCCGATGTCCGAACTCTCGAAAATTGTTAGCCGATGCGCCGGTACGGTGGTTCTCGGATGCGCGCTCGCCGCGGTTCCCGTTGTCACCGCGCTAGGCGGTGCGCCTGCGCAGTCGGGCGCCGAACCGGCATGCATCGGAAGTGAATCCATTGTCGATGGCACTCCGACGTGCGTGCCGGCGCCCACCGCCCCTGCCGCACCCGATGCCCCTCCGGCGCCGGTCGACAGCCAACAGCCCGACGGCGGGCATCACTGACGCGACGACAAACAGCCCCGGGCCATACGGCACCGGGGCTGTCTGAGGGCAGACGATCTATTCGTCCTATTCGTCGCCGCCGCCGTCACTCTTGTTATCGCCGCTCTCGTTGGTGTTGCTGCCGTTCTCGTCGCCCGCCTTGGCGACGCCCGAGTCGGCGTTCTTGTCGGCGTTCGCAGCACTCGATCCCGGCACCCTGGCGACGGTTCCGGGCGTCACCTTGTTGGCGCCGCCGTCCCCGTTGTCCTTCTTGGTGCCGCGGTAGCGGCTTTCCGGGGTCACCTTTTTGGCGCCGCCGACGGAGTCGGTCTTGCTACTGGCGCTTTGACCGGTGCTGTCGCTCTCATCGGAGCCGGCGCCGACGCGGTTGAGGTTTCCCGCGGCCGACTGCACTGCCTCGACCGCATCGCCGACCCCGTCGCGAACGTCGGCCACCTGTCGGCCGACCTGTCGCTGCAGTTGGCCGAGTTCGGACTGGCTCGGTGTCGGCAAGTCGGGTGTCTGACGCTCAACCTCTGAGGCCACGCTCGAAATCTGCTCTCCGGCTCGAGAACTGACGGTCTTCAGGATCGACCCGGGCGCTGCCAGCATCGTATTGAGCTGAGCACGCTGCTCGGTTGTCAGTCCGATCTTCGTCTGCTCGACGAACCGCGTCACCGCGCGCGTCAACACATCGGTCAGCTCGTCGCCCACACCTGCGCCCAGCAGGCGAGCGAAATCACCTGGCAACATCGCCATCTGGGCGGATGTGAGTGCCGGCGTACCGAACAACGTCGGCTCACCGAACTTGTCGAGCGAACGGGCGTACGTGCCGTCTGCATTTCGCACGACGTCGGTGTATCCGATGTTGACCAGCATCTTGAGAACCGGTTCGAGCGCATCCGCCAGCGGTGTGTTGACGTCTTCCCCGGTGGCCAGGCCGATGGCGGCCGAGGCCAGTCGAGGCAGCGCCAGCAGTGGCAGCTCGTCGACCGGCAGCGTGTAGTAGATCGTGCCGTCAGGGCCGACATATCCACCCGCGCCGAGGTTTCCGAAGTCGACTCCGGTCAACAGGTTGGTCAACAGCACGGCCGATGCAACCGAGTTGGCCCATGCGATGGGGTTGGCGGTCGCGGGGGCGTCTGAGAGCAGGTCGTATTGCCAACCAACGTCGGCCTTGACCGTCACGATGATCGGTTCGCCGTCGACCGAGTCGATCACGGTCTGCAGGTTGCCGAGCTCGTCGAAGGTGATGTCGCCGGCATTTCCCGTGAGCAGCTTGGTGATCAGGTCGGGGTCAAAGCCGTCCGGCAGCACGTCCTGGCGGTCGGGGGTCACCGGGTTGACCCCGGTGAGCTCTTCGTATATCGGCGCGAAGCGCGAGTAGAGACCGCCGTTCACCCGACCGGGGTTCCGCACGAGCAGCAGCGACAGCAGGGTCACGTCGACGACGCCGCCCTCCTGCACCGTCTCCCAGCCCACCGGTGACGCATCCGGGAATTCGAGGTCACCAGGCAGCGGAATCTCGAGCGGATTGTTCGTGGTGTCGGTCCGTGTCACTGTGACCTTGCCGTCACCGAAGGTGAGCCGGATTTTGCGCGGTCCGGTTTCCGGATCGCCGACGGCGAACGGGTTGTAACCCTCGTGGGTGTTGCCGTTGGCGCTGTCGATGAATGCTTGATACGCCTGCCCCGCCGCGATCGCCCCGTCGCCGTAGGCGATGAGGTTGACGTTGGTCAGGTAGGCGGTCCAGTTCAGCACCGGCGCAAGGGCACTGAGGTCGCCGTTCTCGATCGCGTGCGCCAGATAGGCAAGCTGTCCGACCGTTGGTAGGGCCGCGACGTCCTCATGCGAGGCAACCCATTGACCCGAGGTGGTCGTGGTCCAGTAGCCGTCGTCCTTCCAACCGAATTCCGGTACCTCCGTGGTGAATTCGATGGTCTGGGGGATGTTGGTCACGGCGGCCAGCGCGGCGGCCAAGCCGGCGCTGTGCCCCGCAGCGGCGGCGGCGGCCGCGACGGTGGGGTTCTTGGCCGCGGCCTGGGCAGCCGCGACGGCGGCCTTGCCGGCCTCGAGCGCTGCCTCACTCTTGGCGAATGCGTCCGCAGCCGACTTGATCGGTCCGGAAGGGTTCTTCGGATTGCAGATGACCTTGCAGTACTTCTGGACGTACTCGTTGTACTTGCGCGTGTAGACCTGCGCGTACGTGGTGTTGTACGCCGCGGTGGAAGCATCCTCCGATGCCTTGGCGATGTACGCGGCGCGAGCGACCTCGTAGCCACCGTCGTAGGCGAGGGTGTACGCCTCGTCATACAGCGGGTTGGGCTCGTTGACCGATACCGTGTGTGAGCCGGTCTGGCCCCATTCGCCCGGCGTGTAGTACTGCTCCTGGCCCGGATCGGTCGGATCCAACGGGTTGACCGGCGTGTACCAGTTCACCCACACCGGCTTCAGCTGCACGGGCCCTAGGCCCCAGGCCACCAGCGGATTGCGGTCTTTGGCCGCGACAATGGCGTTGTTGATCGCGACCGGATCATTGGGCAGCTTGGACCCCTCGCCAATCGGCAACCAATCCGGAACACCGACGAAGTAGGTCTGCGACGATGCTGCGTTAGCCAACGAGGGTGTCAAGATCATCGCCACCGACGTCGTCGCGATGGCGCCCATCAAGGCCAGCTTTTTGCCGTTCCCACGGTTGAGCCGGCGCCTCCGAGCCCGAGCCCCCTCCGGTTTTACGTTCCAAGTGCGCATGCGTATCCCACCCCTGAATATAAGTGTGCTTACTTGCCGCTGGAAATATTAACCGAGCGGCGTCCGCTTTAAGCCGGAGCAAGGTCAGGGAACGGCGTCTCAATATGTTTGCTGACGAAAATCCGCAGCCGCCCAGCTGGCGATTCTCAGCAAACTGTCAGATTGGTCACAGCACCGGTAATCCGCTGCGTCGCATCACGCGCCGCGACAACCTCAGCGCAGGTAGGTTTCGTCCCCGGTCGGGTAACCGCCCCCGCGGGTCGTGATGTGCACATGGTCGTAATGGCCGTAGCCGCCCCGCTGTGCGCCATCTGGCGTGTAGTACACACCGCGCCAGATCGCATCCTGCAAGCCGAAACGCTTCGCGTTGCGCAGGACGTAGGAGACGATCTCGTCGCCCAGGGCGATCCCCTCGGCGCTGCCGGGATTGGGAATCATCACGTCGAGCGCCAAGCCGTTGGGATGCCACCTCAGCGAATCGGGTCGCACGCCACCGATATTGCTGATCTCGGGGAAAGCCTCGCTGATGGCCCGCGACGCCAGGATCGTCTTCACCTGCAGGCCGCCCTCAGGCGCGATGCCGACCGGCAGAGATCGATCGACGGTGCGGTAGCGCGCCGCCGCAACCATGGCGTCGGCCGCAATGCCGGGGCTGACATGACCGATGGCCGCCGCGGGTGCTATCGGCGGGGCCGCAACGATCTCCAAACAGCACGGTTGACTGTCGGCAACCTCTTCGACGACGGGCTTGCTTTCCGGTGCCGGACGAGCTTGAAGGTGGACGTCTCCCCCGACCGCGAAGAAGACGGCGGCCGGGCCGAGCACTGCGGCCACGCCCATCGGTGACGTGCGCCGCTTCTTGGCTACGGAGTGCCGACCCACGCAGGGTTGTATATCAAACCGTTACATTTGCCGCAATCCGGGACGATCCGCTGGGCCCGCGCTCGACCAGGGTGGATCATCTCCAAGCGTGACGGGACTGCTCGAAGACAAGGTCATCATCGTCGCGGGCCTCGGCGGCATCGGAAACGGGCTGGCGCGCAGGTTCACCGACGAGGGAGCCCGTCTGGTGCTCGGCGATATCGACGCTGAGCTGGTAAAACGCGTCACCGACGAGATCAACCCGGCGGGAGAGCGGATCCGCGGCACGCATCTCGACGGCTCCGATGAGCAGTCCGTCAGCGCGGCGGTCGCATTGGCTGTCGACACCTTCGGTCGCCTCGATGGCCTGCATGTGAACTTCACCAACGCCGCGGATGCCTATCTGCCCGGCGGGGTCGTCGAGCTTCCGCTCGAAGCGTTCGACGAGGTGATGCGCGTCAACACCCGCGGGTTCGTCATCTGCGCCAAGCACGCCATCCCCGCGATGGTCGACAGCGGCGGCGGTTCGATCGTCTTCACCGCTTCCATCGACGCCTACAACGGCGCGGGCACCCGAGTGTCGTACGCCATGAGCAAGGCGGCCGAATTGGCGCTGATGCGACATATCGCGCGTCGATACGGACCCAAGGGCATCCGATGCAATGCGATCGCGCCCGGGTTGATCTGGCACTACAAATTCGACCAGCAACCGATGCCTGACGGCGTCGTCGAACAGGCCCGCGCACGGCAGATGATCAAGTCCCGGTTCGGGACGCCGAACGACGTCGCCGCATTGGCCGCGCTACTGCTCTCCGACGACGGCAGCTTCATCACCGCGCAGACGATCAGCGTGGACGGCGGTGTGACGTTGCGGCCCTGACCCCGGTCAGTGCAGACGCGACACCAACGTCCAACGGTTACCGGTCTCCTCGCGCCGATAGGAAAGCTCGTCGAGCACCCTCAGGGTGATGGCAAGACCCCGGCCGCTTTCGGCGAGTTCGTCGGGTAACTCCACCTGGCTGAGGTCCACCGGCGACGGTCCGCCGTCGTCGATGAAGGTCGCGATCACTTCGGTGGGTGAGACCGCGACCTCCATCCGCAACCGCACCGACTGGCCGCCCCGTGCGTGCTCGATAATATTGGCGCCGATCTCTCCGACCGCCAGATCCATCGACATCCGGGTCCCGTCGGGTACGTCATGCGTCTGCCACACTTCGTCCAACGTTTCCTGCAGGGCTGCAAGGGTTTCCGGACCAGTAGCCATTTCGACGACGGCGGCGGGATTCTGCATCATCGGTCGCTTCTAGTCGAACGCGGCGTCGGCTGTGGAATGTGCGCGCAGCACCCTGTCCAGGTTCGTCAGCGACAACACGGTCTCCACCTGCGTGGTGGGAGCCGCGATACGCAGATCCCCTCCCGCCTGCCTCGCGAGCTTGAGCCCGGATATCAGAACCCCGAGCCCCGACGAGTCAATGAACTCCGTTGCCGACAGGTCGACGACCAACCGGGTGCTGCCGGCCTCGACAAGGCCGTGTAGTTCCTTGCGCAGCGCCGGCGCCGCCACCATGTTCAGTCGCCCCTCGGGCTTCACCACCACTGCCCCGGAAGCTGTCGTACGCCTACTGGATCCGGTCACTTCTCGCCTTCCGCTTCATGGCCGCGATACCGCACTGCCTGGAACACCACGCTCAGGATGATTAGGTCGAAGAGCACCCAGAATAGATTCACTCCGACGCCCAGCACCGAGATTGCGCCGAAATACAGCTGGACGATCCCGATCACGGACGCGACCACCAGCAGCGCCATGGCGGCGAGCTGCCACTTCACCAATCCCCAAGGGATCGAGCCGGCACCCTGTCGGGTTTTGGGTGTGACCGCGAAGCCGAGGGGCCGGTCGAAGTAGACGTTGCGAAATGCCGTGATACACGCCTTGATCCAGACCGGGAACAGCGCAAGGCTGTACTGCTGGCCTCGCCATGTCGGTGTGCCCCTGCTGACGACGATGAAAAGAAGCTGGTTGAGGATCAGGAACGGAATCAACCGTCCGAAGAAGTCCCAACTGTAAGCCTGCACCGGCATGATATTGAAGATCAAAAAGATTGCGGGAGCAGCAATGTAGGCCAGAGCCGCGAAGCCGGCAAGGTAACTCCACATCGTCGCGAAGTACATGAGCCGCTGCCCGACGCTCAGGCCCTTCACGAATAGTGGGTTCTCCTTGAGCATCACCTGGATTGTGCCCTGTGCCCAACGCAGCCGCTGAGTGAGCATGGTGCGCACATCATCGGGCGCCAAACCCTCCGCCAGAATCTCGTGGTGATAGGCAGACTTCCACCCGAGTGCGTGCATGCGCATGCAGGTGGCCATGTCTTCCGTCACCGAGATCGTGGCCATCGGCAGCATCGGCTGGGCTTCATCGTCCCTGCCGACGTCCACGGTGCGGATCATGGTGCGAATCGACTCAAGCGCCCCCAGCGGCGACCACTCCCTGCCGGCGAGCGACTCCAGAGCCTCGTCATCGAAGATAACTGCGGTGTCGAGGTTTTCGCCGTGGCCGCTCAACGCGGCGATGGCATCGAGGTCAGCACGCATGGCGCTGACATCGGCGACTACCAGGCTCTTCGCCGCTGCGTCGACACGTTGCTGAAACACGTAGGTGATGTCGGCCAGCGGCTGCTTGGTCTTGAGCGAGGCACGGGCCTCGTGGACGGCGTCCTCGACACTCTTCAAGGCGGCAAGCACGCTCTGTTGATCTCTGCTGGTCCTGCGCTTCGCCTGCTTCAGGATCTTGCGCGAGGTATACAGCGCGCGCTTGATGCCGTCCTCCACCGCGCGCACGTAGCCGGTCACGCCGAGTTGCATCAGCGCGTCGCGCCGCAGCACGGCGTTGGAACCGCAGAAATACGCGGCGTTCCAACCGTCCTTACCTTGCTGAATGGGACCGTAAAACAACGGCGCCTGGCTGCCCAGCGGGTCGGAGAACGGGACGTTGATGAAGTATTGCGGCGTCTGGACCAAGGCCATCTTCTCGTCACGGAAGTACCCCAACGTGAGGTCGAGGATCTCCGGTTTCGGCACCTGATCCGCGTCGAGGATCAAGATGAACTCGCCGTCGGTTTCCAGCAACGCGTTGTTGAGGTTCCCCGCCTTGGCGTGACGCGGTTTGTCCAACCAATGCGACGACCGGACCAGATATCCGATCCCGCGCTCGGCGGCGGCCTCCGCTAGCTCGTTGCGTTCACCGTCGTCGAGAATGTAGGTCCGATGTGGATACCGAATGCGCTGTGCGGCTTCCGCTGTCGCGATCACCATGTCGATAGGTTCGTTGTACGTGGTGATGAACACGTCGACCGTCGCGCCCTCAGGAGGCGGTGGCGGCGGGGGGCGACGACGCAGTCGCCACATCGTCATACCGAACAGCAGGGAGTCGATGAGGCTGTAGGTCTCGGCCAGCACCAAAGGAACCGCGATCCACCACGCCGACCAGTTCGTCGAAGCCAACCACCGCCAGACGACGTAGTTGACGCCTAGCGCGGCAGTGACCACGATCAACAGCCGCAGCCACGGCGACGGCGCGGTCCTCTCGGACGGAAGCTTGTGCGTCACGGAATGTCTCGGTGCACAGCTATCAATGTCACGTCGTCGAGTGGCGGCTTCCTGGTTGTCAAAGCGCTGACTGCGGCACAGAGCTCACCGGGTTTGGCGTGCTCGGCAACGAAATTTAGGATGTCCTGCTCTACGGCACTGCGACCGAGCAGGTCCAGCGACCCGTCCGAGGCGATCACGAGCATGTCGCCCGGCTCCAACAGTGTCTCCTGCGCTTCCCAGATGTCGTCGGGGACAACGCCCATCGGAAGCCCACCTGTAGGCAGGCGTTCGACGACACCCGTTCGTCTCAACACAGCGGCAATTCCGTGGCCGACGTCCACGTACTGCACTCGGCCGGACATCGTGTCCAACCGGGCATGGAAAATAGTCACGAAAGTTTCTGTGCGGCCGAAGTCTTCGGTCAACTGACTGGCCACCGAGTTGACTGCCGCCGACAAGTCGGCGTCGTAGGCCACCTGGTCGACCGCGCGCGACGCTCCACGCAATGCCGACCGCACGCTGGCGGTCAGCAAGGCCGCCCCGAGCCCCTTACCCATCACATCGGCAACGGTGAACACCGCGCCACCCTGCACGGGGTAGAAATCGTAGAAGTCGCCGCCGACCGTGAACGCGGGCGAACACATCGCGCAGACGGAGTAACCGGGAAGTTCGTCAATCGCCGGCGGCAGCAGCAGACGCTGTATGGCGGCCGCTCGCTCCAGGTCGTCGGACCGTTCGAGTTCACGCTGTGCCCATACCGCGAGCTGACGGAAGATCTCGCGCTGCCGGTCGTCGAGCGATCGCGGCTTCAGGTCGTAGATACAAAAGGTCCCGACCGCGTGGCCGCCCGGACCGAAGAGCGGATAACCGGCGTAGAAACGGATGCCCCCTTCGGCCGCTATCGCCGGAAGCGCGGCGAATTCCGGCTCGACCTTCAGATCGTCGACGATCAGGGCCGGCTCGGCGGGTTTGTCATAGGTCCGGGCGATCGTTGCGCGACACACCGATGTCTCCCGGGGCCCAGTGATCTCCAGGCCCTCGCCCACCGCCTGCTTGCACCATTGGCGGTCACGGTCGATGAAGTTGATGTACGCCCGTGGCACCTCGAAGATCAGCTGCGCCATGCGGATGATGCGATCGAACCGCTCTTCGGCCGGGCTGTCGAGGATGTTCAGTTGCTCAAGCGAGTGAAGCCGCCGCTCTTCGACTTCGGCCGGGAGGGCGAAGCGGTCATTGGCCACGCCTGAGATCATGACACCAACCGCGTATCGCGCATCGCCTCGGCCATCGCGGCCGCCGCCTCCAGCGTGCTCTCGATCCGCCAGTCGGTCTCCTTGACGTGGTCGAACCAGACGAATCCGACTACATCGCGCTGCTGCTGGAGGAACTCGACGAAAGACGCTATCCATTCGGCTTTGCTGCCGCCGGATTCGGCGCACCCGACCTCCGCGATCAGGATCGGCTTGTCCGTCGCGATCGATCGCAGCTCGTCGAGGACGGCTCCGAAAAGTTGCTCGGGCGAAACCCAGTTCGACGAGGGCAGGCAGGTTCCCCAGTTGTATCCGTCGACACCCAACACGTCGACGTACTCGTGGCCGGGGTACCAGTCGGCCAGTATTCCGGCGCCGCCGACCGTGGGCGCCCATATCCAGTCGACGTTGGAGACGTCCTTCTCGGTGAAGATGTCGTGTACATGCCGCCACGCGCTGACGTATGCCGAGGGCGTCGTGCCGCCTGGCGGTGTCCAGGGGTACCAATTGCCGTTGAACTCATGCGCGAACCGAATGAAGGCGTGTCGGCCCCATTCGCCGATCTCGTCGGCCCAGCGGTAAATGTGGTCATCGAGGGCGCCAGCGCGCAGGGATTCCATGAGAGCGGGCGACCGATCGCCCGTCCAGCACCACGGCTCCCAGGAGACGATGGGTTCGGCGCCACCGTAGGTCACCACCGCCATTGCCGGTATCGGCGGCGGAGCAAAGAAATCCTCGAATGCCATCACCATCTCGGGGCGATGCCCGACCGCATCGGCGACGGCCTGCAATTCTCGGCCCGCCGTGAATCCGCCCGGCGTACTCACGCCGAAGCGTACGGCCAGCGCATCCACGGTGTTCCCCCTACGTCCTATGAGGTCACTCAGATGTTCCCCCGCGCGCTATCGTCGCAAACTCCGATCCTCGCCATCGGGCAATCTGCGGATAGGCGGTCATGCGGCGGCTGTGGGTTGCTGGGCTTACTGGGTATCGCCTCCTGCGAGGGGGAGTAATCTCAGGACCTGATTCACCGCAAGAACGGGGACACGATATGGACCTCGTGCTCGGCCTGTTGATGACGTCCAGCACGGTTCGGTGGGTGCTCGTCGAAGGCACCACCGGCGAAGGAGCCACCGTCGACCGCGGATCGTTCGACTTCGACGCGGAGGTCGATCCCGACGATCTGCTCAACGTCGCGCTCGCCGATGTCGCCAGCCCGATCCACGCCATCGGCGTCACCTGGACCAACGAGGCCGAAACCGTGGCGTCCGATGTGCTGGACGCACTTGCCGTCCGCGGTTACGGCAACGCGATCGCGGTCTCCGAACTGGAAGCGGGCGAGGTGCTGGCGGCGGGCATCGCAGAGATCGCCGACTACGACGACGTCGCGGTGTGCATCGTGGAACCCGACGCCGCGGTGGTCGCGATGGTCGACCGCGACGGCGTGACCGTCGACCGCATCGCGCGACCCCTTGACGGCGCAGACGTCGTCGAGCTGCCCAGCAGCGTGATCGCCATGCTCGAGCTCAACGAATGGCGGCCGCAGGCCATTTTCGTGGTCGGGTCGGCCCGTGATGTCGAGCTGATCACCTCGACGCTCGGCGACGTGACGGATTCCCCGGTGTTCTCCGCCGCCGAAGCCGACCTGGCGTTGGCACGCGGAGCGGCGCTGGCGTCGGCGCGGGCGGTGAACAGGCTGGACGCCCCGGCGACCAAAGCACCGTCGCGGGTCGGGGCGCTGGCATCGGTTCTCGTCGCCGCCGTGGTGACGTTCGTGGTGTCGACCTCGACAGCAGTCGGCCTGACTCTGACGGGCGACAGCTCGTCCACGCGCCAGGACCCGCCGGCCACCGACGAGGAACCCGTGGCCGTCGCGGACGAGGCGCGGCGGCCCGTCGAGAACGAGATCCACAGCAAGAAGGTCACGACGCCCGCCGAAGCGAAGCCGGTCGTCGCACAGACCATCGCGATGGCCGCCCCTCCGCCGCCGCCTGCCGCTCCCCCGGCCGAACCGGTCTACGAACCACCGGCCTACGTACCACCCGCGCCGGCGTACACCGCGCCCGAACCGGCCTACACACCACCGGCCCCCGCCGGCGCTCCCCCGGCTTACGCCCCCTATACACATCCCCGAGCCCACGCGACCAGGCCTCACTACGTG
>NZ_NKCO01000038.1:0-17600 GCF_002245615.1 Mycobacterium neumannii
TGTCGTTATGGCTGAGGGTGTCGTTGTTGGACAACACCTCGGTCTGCCGCTGCGGGGCGAACGCGATCCCGTGCGTCTGGGCCACCGCCTGCTGCAGCCCCACCACCGGATCACCACCCCCATGCACTACCGCCGCAGGCGCGACGGTGGCCGCCACGGCCTGCACCTGGGCGGCCGAGACGTTGCCGAAGCCGGCCTGGTGCAGTTCGCGGTCGGGGTCCGCCACGAACGCGGCGGCGGAGACAGGGTCGCGGAACAGGTTCAGAAACCAGTCGATGAGGTTCATGTCGGATCCTTTCGAAGATGTTGGTCTTGGTCTGGTCGCCGGGCTGTCCGGCGAGCTGAGAACCACGTTATGGCCGCCGCGACGCCCCTGAAACGGGGTCGCGACCCCTCCCTGCACAGCACCGTCCCGGGATCGGACTAGGGGTTCGGTTAGGGGATTAGGGGATGGCTCGGGGATCGGCCGAAAGGTCCGCATTCTCGAGCCGAAACGGCAAAAAATGCGCGGCCCCTCAAGGGGCCGCGCATTCCTTCGGTTCAGGTTTGTCAGTCGAAGATGTCGAATCCGCCCGCGTCGATGTCGAGCTGCTGCACATCGGCGAGCGCGTCGCTGAAGTCGTCGCTGGTTACAACGTCGTCGACGACGTCCTCGATCACCGGCTGGTCCAACTGCAACGCGGTGTCGTCGGCGTCGGCGACGCTCGGGACATCCGGCTCGGCGAGTTCAGGCACCCCCGGATCGGAGATCAACGCGGCGGACACGTCGTCCACCACATCGGCGGGCACGTGATCGCCGAACGCGTCGAAGGCGGCGGTGGCCGCTCCGCTGCTCCAGACGTTGCCTGCCGCTTCGGCGATACCGCCGTCCAGCGCGGTCGGAACGGTCGTCGGAAGCGCCGACATCGACTCCGACACCACCGGGATCAGGGCGTGGACATCGGCACTGGTCACGTTCGTCAGATTGGCGTCGAGAATGGCTTGATTCGGATCGGCGGCGAAACGCGCGGCTGCGTCGGGATCACGCACCACCGACATGACGAAGTCGAGTAACTCGTTGGCCATGAAACACCCTCCCTCCCTCGAACAGATATAGGTGGCTAGAGACAAGGCCTAGCCGAGTGGCCTGCCACGATGCTATCGACGGTTACCGCCGCGGTGATCGGTGCAAAACCCACCTGCTCGGCCCGGTCGTTAGGGGGTGCGGTGTTAGGGGATTTCCTCCCACTAGGGGCAGCTCCCGTGTCCGAAGACGTTGAGCCGCTATCGTGATGAACGGCCAAATGTAGAGGTGGAGATGAGCGACTCACTCGGGTTGTCGATCGGTTCGACCAACTTGGTGGCGGCCCGAATCGGCCGCCCCCCGGTCATGCGCCGATCGATACTCACCGTATTCGACGATCGCGCGCCGGAGGTCGGTGTACCCGCCGAAAACCCCAACCTCAACCAACCGGGCATGGTGCTGAGCGGTTTCGTCGAACGCGTCGGCGACCCGGTGCCGTTGGTCGCCGCCGATGGCTCACCTCATCGCGGAGAGCGGGTGCTGGTCGAGGCGCTCGACGCCATGGCGCGCACGGTCGGCGGTGGGGCCCCTATCGTGATTGCGGTGCCCGCGCACTGGGGGGCGGCGACCACGGGCGCGCTGCGGGGCGCCCTGCGGGCGGCGCCGGGCCTGGCTCCCGACGGGGTGCAGCCTGCGCTGGTGCCCGATTCGGCGGCCGCGCTCGCCGCACTGCAGGCCGCGCCGGGGTTGCCGTCGAGCGGTGTCGTAGTGCTGTGCGATTTCGGCGGCAGTGGAACCAGCATCAGCCTGGCCGACGCGTCAGCCGGCTACGGCCCGATCGGGGAGACGGTCCGCTACGCGGACTTCTCCGGCGACCAGATCGACCAGCTCCTGCTCAACCACGTCGTAGCGGGCATCGCGGCGGCCAACGACGCCGACCCCGCGGGCACCGCCGCCGTCAGTTCCCTGGCCCGGCTACGCAACGAGGCCCGCGTGGCCAAGGAACAACTGTCGGCCGACACCGCCGCGGTCGTGCACGCCGACCTGCCGGGCTTCAATTCCGACGTGCGCGTCACCCGCACCGAGCTGGAGCAGCTGATCAGCGAGCCGCTCGACGGGGTGCTCGATGCCGTCCAGGAAGCTCTGCAGCGCAACAATATTCCGCCGGTAAATGTCTCGGCCGTCGCGACGGTCGGCGGCGGGGCGAACATCCCGCTGATCACCCAGCAGTTGTCGACCCGGCTGCGCGCGCCGGTCATCACCACGCCGCAGTCCCAACTCAACGTCGCTGCGGGCGCCGCGCTGATCGCCGACGCCGCCGAGGCTGCCACCGGGATGGCCGCCGTCGCCCCCGATGCCCCGACCGGGATGGCGCCGACGAGCATGTCCGCCGCAGCGTGGGCCGCCGGAGCCGCAGGCGTCGCAGCCGCCGAGTCGGCCTCCGACGGCGCAGGCTCGGCGACGTTCCGCGCCCTGGCGTGGTCGCAGGACGACTCGCCTGTCGACGAGCCGGTCCCTTATGCCGGTGAGGATTACACGTTCGAAGCGGGCGGAACCGGCGCTCGGCCCGCGATGGAGTTCGCCCACGAGGAAGAGCAATACGAGCCGGAACCCGAACCACTGCCGTGGTACCGCAGGCCGGTGGTGCTGTTCGGCGCGGCGGCCGCAGCCGCACTGCTGGCCGCCGGTGGTCTCGCCGTCACGCTGACGAGCACCACAGGTGACAGCAGTCCGGTCACCGAGACCGCGACGACCTTCGAGTCGGGACCGTCGCCGGAGACGACGACTTCGGTTGCACCACAGACGGTTACCGTCACCGGGACGGATGGGCGCCCGACCACCAGCGTGGTCCCGCCACCCCCGCCCCCGGAGACGACGACGACCACGACGTCACCAACCACCACAACCACGACGACGACAACGACCACGACCACGACGACGACGACCACCCAACCCACCACCACGACGACGCGTCCCACGACCACGCAGCCGACGACCACCCAGCCGCCGACCACCACCGACCCGCCCACCACATCGGTCGAACCGGAGCCGGACATCCCCGTTCCGGACGCGCCATAGACCGATGACCGCGTCGGACCCGCGGACCGAGATCCCGCCGCCCGCACGCGAGGCGGTCACAGGGCTGGCAGCCGCGCCGACCGAGCCGGTCAAACTACTTGTGTCGGGCGGCATCGGCACGGGCAAGACATCGGTGCTGGCCGCCGTTCGAACCGCGCTTCGGGCCGCGGGCGTAGGGGTGCTCACCCGCGTACCGCGCGCTGACGACGATCCGGCGGCCGCGGTCGTCCTTGACGATGCCCACCTGCTGGATGATCACGAACTCGGCGAACTCGCGCGACGGGTGTCGGATCTGCCTTCGACGCTCGTGGTCAGCAGCGAGCCGATCGCGCACCGCCCGGCGATGCGTGCGCTGTCCACGGCGATCGAACGCGAGAACCCGATCATCAGCCTGGGACCACTGCCCCCGGCCGACGTGGCAAGCCTCGTCACCGAAAAGCTCGGCGGCACACCCCCGTCCGACATGGTGCGATCTTTCGTCGTGGCGACGGCGGGCCTGCCCTTCCTGCTGCAACCGGCGATCGCGGCCGTCGCCGAACTGCAGGACGACGCGCCGGCCACCGCGGTCCTGCAGGCGGTCACGTACGCGCTGACCGAACGGCTGCGCCGCCTCGACGACGCGACACTCGACACCCTTCTGGTCACCTCGCTGAGCAGAGACCTCGGTCCCGACGACGTCGCTGCGGCGCTGCGCATGGACGCCGAGCAGGCTTACACGGTGGTCGATCGCGCCCGCGCCACCGGTCTCGTCGAGCCGTCCTACAGCCGGGCCTTCCTGCGCACCCTGCACCGATGTGTCGCTCAGATCCTCGGCGCCGCACGTCATCACGACACCGAGATCTCGCTTCTGGTGTCGCAACTCGAATCATCCACGCTCTCACCCGAATTGGCGCTCCAGATGGCCGAACACGGTCTGCGCGACGATCGGCTGGCGAGCGCGCTGGCCGACATGGCCACCCGTAGTCGCAGCCAACCGACAAGGGCGGCACGGCTTTACCGCGCCGCCGTCGATGCGGGGGCGACCACGTTGAGTCCGCGGCTTGCCGACGCGCTGGCGCTGACCGGCGACTGCGTCACCGCTGGACGGCTCACCGATCAACTGCTCGGCTCCGACGATGCGGCCGAGAGGGCCGCCGCGGTGAGGATCGCCGCCAGCATCGCCCTGCACGACGGCAGCGCAGCACAGGCCGCGGACCTGTTCCGTTGGCTGGGACCGTATCCCGACGCGTTCGTGAGCGCGGCGGGCGCGGTGGTGTCACTCGCCGCAGGCGACCTGTCGGCCGCTCGGACGGCGCTGTCCGCCGAGAGCGCCGGCCCACCCACCTCCACGGCCCGAGCCGCGCGCAGCCTCGCCGACGGCCTGTTGATGTCGTTGGACGCCTCATACCCCGCAGCCGTCTCCCGGTTGGGACAGGCGATCACCGCCGACCAGCCCGCGGAAGGCGTGGCCCCCGACACCCCCGCGGCGCTGGTAACGCTGGCCGCCCTGCACGGGGGCGATCCGGTCCGGGCCCGCAGCGTGATCGCCCGTGCGGTGCGCGCCAGTCTCGAAGACGGTACGGACGCAGCGCTTTTCGTCGCCCGCAGACACCGGCTGCTGCTGGGCTGGGTGCGGATGCAGGACGGGCAATTGCCCGCGGCGACCTCTGACGTGGCAATCGCGTGCGCGGACGCCGACGCGTCCCCGCTGCACCGCCGCGACGCATTGTGGGCGGCCGCGCTGCAGACGGCGATCGCGCGCCGCAGCGGCGACACCGGCGCCATGCAGAAGCACTGGTACACGGCGGTCGAGGTGCTCGCCGAGTACTCGATGGACCTGTTCTCCCTACTGCCGCTCGGTGAACTGTGGGTGGCCGCTTCCCGCATGCGTCAGATCGACCGGCTGCAGCACACCCTCGACGAGGCCTTCGCGCTGCTCGGCTCGCTCGGTGAGCCCGTGTTGTGGTCGACTCCTCTGCACTGGGCCGGTGTGCACGCGGGCATCCTCGCCAACTCCCCGGACGCCGTCGCCCCGCACGGCCAGGCGCTGACTGCCGCGGCCACGCACAGCGCCTTCGCCAAGACGCTGGCCACTGCCGGCCGCACCTGGTTGCGGGTACTGGCCAATCACGTCGATACCGACGAGGTCACGACGGCAGCGCGACTGCTCGCGCAGGTGGGCCTCACCTGGGACGCGACCCGGTTGGCCGGTCAGGCCGCGCTGCAGACCCCCGATGGCCGGGTGTCGGGCGCGATGCTGCAGCTCGCGCGGGACCTGAAGCAGACCGTCGCACCCGACGACGCACCCGGATCCGATCAACTCGCGGCGCCGGAGACCGCCCGGACCGGCTCGGCGCGTCCCGCGTCGTCTCGGCTGTCCGACCGCGAGCGCGAGGTCGCCGAACTGCTGCTCCTCGGTATGCCCTACCGCGATATCGGGACACAGTTGTTCATCTCGGCGAAGACCGTCGAACACCACGTCGCCCGAATCCGCCGTCGTCTCGGCGCCGAATCCCGCTCCGAGATGTTGTCGATGCTGCGGGCCATGTTGTCTCCGCAGTCGTGATCCCCCAGCGCGCCGCCATCCCCTAACGGCAATCCCCTAACCGCCGTGTCCGACGACGGGTCCGGCACCGGATTCGCCCGCCTGCGAAGCGCCATAGCGTCATGCCATGTTCAATCACCAGGCAACTCCGGACCGGCCGCTGGGTGTTTCGGTCGGCGCGACCTACCTCGCCGCGACCAGTGACGGACACGCCGCGGTGATCCGGCCTTCCGAGCTCACGCTGCACGGGCAGCGACTCACCGGGTTCGTCGACCGCATCGGCGACCCGGTTCCGCTCATCGCCTCCGACGGCTCCGCCCATCGCCCCGAGCAACTGCTCGCCGAGGCGTTGCGCACGCTCACTCAGTCGGCCGAGGACATCACGGTCGCCGTACCCGCACACTGGCGTCCGTCGGTCGCCGACTCCTTGCGCCACGCCCTGGGCGGCGACGTGCCGGTGGTGTCGGACGCGACCGCCGCTGTGGCCGCGCTGAACGCCGAACCCGGGCTGCCCTCTCGCGGCGTCGTCGTGCTCTGCGACTTCGGGGGCAGCGGCACCAACATCACGCTCGTCAACGCATCCTCGGACCACGCCGTGGTCGGCGAGACCGTCCGGTTCGCCGATCTTTCCGGCGATCTGGTGGATCAGGCGCTGATGGCACATGTGATGGCTCCGTTGGCTGCTGACACCGACCCGCCCGGAACGGCTGTCGTCGGTTCGCTGGCGCGGCTACGCGACGAGTGCCGCGCCGCCAAGGAGCGGTTGTCGGCCCACACCGCGACGGCCGTCGCCGTCGCTCTGCCCGGACACCACGCGGACGTCAGGGTCACCCGCGCCGAGCTCGAGGGGCTCATTCAGCGGCCGGTCACGGATTTCCTTGCCGCGGTGGATGAAACGCTTGAACGCTACGGGGTTCCGGACGCCGCGGTTTCGGCGGTGGCGACCGTCGGCGGCGGCGCACGCATCCCTCTGCTCACGCAGAAGCTGTCTGAACACCTGCGGGTACCGGTGGTGACCACCGCGCGGCCGCAATTGGCCGCCGCCGTCGGGACCGCTCTGATCGCCCAGCGCCGGCGCGTCGTCGACCCGGAGACCACGCTCGCGCCCGCCGGGATCGATGAAGCCACCGTCCGGGTCGAGGCCGGACCGTCGTCGGCCACGTTCGGCGCGCTGGCCTGGTCCGAAGACGACCAGCAGGATGCGCCCCTGCCCTTCACCGATTCGCGCCCCGAACTTCACTTCGAGCATGAGCAGTGGCAGGAGGAGGCGGCGGCACCGCGACGCTCCCCGCTCATCCTGTTCGGCCTCGCGGCGGCCGCCGCGGTGGTCACGACGGCCCTGTTCGGCTTCACGCAGTTGCGCGGCGACACCGCCACCCCGGTCGAGGCGGCGACCGTCCTCAGTCCCGCGGCCACGCCACCCCCCACGCCTGCGGCGCCGGCTCCCACTCCAGTACCCCCGGCGCCGCAGGCCCCTCAACTCACCACGGTCGTCGTGCAACCCGCGCAGCGATCGTCCACACCCCAGCACCGCAGCCCGCGCCCGGCACCGGCCGCGCAGATGGCGCCCGCAGCACCGCCCTGGACACCCACGCCACCGACGAGCGCCCATCCGTCACCGGAACCCGAGACCCCACCGTCCAACCCTGAGCCGCCGGCCGACCCTGAGCCGCCGACCGATCCGCAGACCCCTCCCGTGGCCGACCCCCCACCGATCGATCCGGGACCCGGCAACGGCACCCCATCTCCCGATGGTGATCCCGTCGACCCGGATTCGAGCGGCGAGCAAACGGGTACCGACACCGTGCCCGACGAGTCCAGCCCGACCGACGGTGCGTAGTTAGGACAACCTTCGTAGCGGTGTTTCCCTTGGAGATGCAACTATGACTCCCGGGCTTGAGCAGGCCTGAGTTAAGTTACCCACCGGTAACTTACGATAAGTTACCCTTGGGTAACTTGAGAATGGGAGGCGCGCGGTGGATACGCAGATGCTGATCAGGCTCGTCGTCGGGCTAGGGCTGACGGCCCTTGTTCTGGTCTTTGCCGCCAAACGCGTGCTGTGGCTGACGTCATTGATCCGCTCCGGTGCGCCCACCAGCCCGGAGAACAACCGCAAGGACAACCTCGGCAAGCGCATCACCACTCAGATCGAAGAGGTCTTCGGGCAAACCCGACTGCTCAAGTGGTCCCTGCCCGGCCTCGCCCACTTCTTCACGATGTGGGGCTTCTTCATCCTCGCGTCGGTCTACCTCGAGGCCTACGGCCTGCTCTTCGACCACAACTTCCACATCCCGATCATCGGCCGGTGGGACGTTCTGGGCTTCCTGCAGGACTTCTTCGCCGTCGCGGTGTTGCTCGGCATCATCACGTTCGCGATCATCCGGGTGAGGCAGGAGCCCAAACAGCACGGCCGTGACTCGCGGTTCTACGGATCGCACACCGGCGGTGCCTGGCTGATCCTGTTCATGATCTTCAACGTCATCTGGACCTACGCGCTGGTGCGCGGCGCCGCGGTCAACACGGACGCCCTGCCCTACGGCAACGGCGCGTTCTTCTCCCAGTTCATGGGGTGGCTGATGAGCCCGCTGGGCTACACCGCCAACTCGTGGATCGAGACCATCGCGCTGTTGGCGCACATCGCGGTGATGCTGGTGTTCCTGCTGATCGTGCTGCACTCGAAGCACCTGCACATCGGGCTGGCGCCGATCAACGTCACATTCAAGCGGCTGCCCGACGGCCTCGGCCCGCTGCTGCCCGTCGAGTACGAGGGCAAGGAGATCGACTTCGAGGATCCGCCGGAGGACGCGGTGCTGGGCCGCGGCAAGATCGAGGACTTCACATGGAAGGCCTACCTCGACATGACCACGTGCACCGAGTGCGGTCGGTGCCAGTCGCAGTGCCCGGCGTGGAACACCGGTAAGCCGCTGTCGCCCAAGCTCGTGATCATGAACCTGCGCGACCACCTGTTCGCCAAGGCGCCCTACATCCTCGGCGACAAGGAGACGCCGCTGGAGAACACCCCCGAGGGCGGCCTCGGCGAGGAACTGCGCGGGGAGAAGAAATCCGAGGAACATTCGCACGAGCACGTTCCCGAGTCCGGCTTCGAGCGGATCCTGGGGTCGGGTCCCGAGCAGGCCACCAGGCCCCTGGTGGGTACCGAGGAACAGGGTGGCGTGATCGACCCCGACGTGCTGTGGTCCTGCACGACCTGCGGCGCCTGCGTCGAGCAGTGCCCCGTCGACATCGAGCACATCGACCACATCGTCGACATGCGCCGCTACCAGGTGATGATGGAGTCCGAATTCCCGGGCGAGCTCGGCGTGCTGTTCAAGAACCTCGAGACCAAGGGCAACCCGTGGGGCCAGAACGCCAAGGACCGCACGAACTGGATCGACGAGGTCGACTTCGACGTGCCGGTGTACGGCAAGGACGTGGAGTCGTTCGACGGCTACGAGTACCTGTTCTGGGTGGGCTGCGCAGGCGCCTACGAGGACCGCGCGAAGAAGACCACCAAGGCCGTTGCCGAACTGCTGGCCGCCGCCGGCGTGAAGTACCTGGTGCTCGGCGAGGGCGAGACCTGCAACGGCGACTCGGCCCGCCGCTCGGGCAACGAGTTCCTGTTCCAGCAGCTGGCCGCGCAGAACGTGGAGACGCTCAACGAGCTGTTCGAGGGCGTCGAGCGGGTGGACCGCAAGATCGTCGTCACCTGCCCGCACTGCTTCAACACGCTGGGCCGCGAATATCCGCAGGTCGGCGGCAACTTCACGGTGCTGCACCACACGCAGCTGCTGAACCGGCTGGTGCGCGACAAGAAGCTGATCCCGGTGACGCCCGCTGATGGCGGAACGGACATCACCTATCACGATCCGTGCTATCTGGGCCGGCACAACAAGGAGTACTCGGCGCCGCGTGAGCTGATCGGGGCGTCCGGCGCGAAGCTGACCGAAATGCCTCGGCATGCCGACCGTGGCCTGTGCTGCGGCGCCGGCGGCGCGCGGATGTGGATGGAAGAACACATCGGCAAGCGCGTCAACACCGAGCGCACCGAGGAGGCCATGGACACCGCCTCGACCATTGCGACCGGCTGCCCGTTCTGCCGCGTGATGATCACCGACGGCGTCGACGAGGTCTCGGCCGCCCGCGAGGTTGAGAAGGCCGAGGTGCTCGACGTGGCCCAGCTGCTGCTGGGTTCGCTGGACAAGAGCACCATCACGCTGCCGGAGAAGGGCACCGCGGCGAAGGAGGCCGAGGAACGCGCAGCCAGGCTCGCCGCCGAAGCGCCCGTGGAGGAAGCGCCCACCGAGGCGGAGGAAGAGGCGCAGGCCGAACCGGAGCCCAAGGTCGAGGCCGCCACGGCCACCGAAACCAAACCCGTCAAGGGCCTCGGAATCGCCGGCGGTGCCAAGCGTCCGGGCGCCAAGAAGGCCGCCGCCCCCGCGGGCGACAAGCCGGCGGCCGACGAAAAGCCCGCTGCCGCAGCGGCACCCGCGAAGGGGCTCGGTATCGCTGCCGGCGCCAAGCGGCCCGGCGCCAAGAAAGCCGCACCAGCCGCGCAGGCAGCACCCGCGGAGCCGAAAGCCCAGGCCGAATCAACAGCGGAGGCCAAGCCCGAGCCCGAGCCCGAGGTCAAGGGTCTTGGGATCGCGGCAGGCGCCAAGCGGCCCGGGGCGAAAAAGAAAACCCAGTCCGCGGCCCCCAACGAGGGCGAGGCGACCGTCACCCAACCGCCGAACGTCGATCCGGACAAGGCGGAGCCTGGAGCCAAGACCGACACCGCCGACTCGGATCGGGGTCTGGACTGCAAGCCCGAACCTGAGGTCAAGGGCCTCGGCATCGCCCCGGGCGCACGCAAGCCCGGGGCCAAGAAGTCGGCCGCACCAGCACAGCCACCGGCCGAGCCGAAGCCCGCTGCCGCACAACGGGAGCCCAAGGACAGCGCCGATTCCGATGGCGAATCCGGTGCTGTCCCTGAGCCTTCCGGCGGGGACAACGAAGACAAGCCCGAACCACCTCCGGTCAAGGGCCTCGGTATCGCCAGAGGCGCTCGTCCCCCAGGCAAACGATGAGCCGATGACCGGCGATTTTGGTTAATCGCTGGACAAAAGTGAGACCATGAACGACGTGACCACCCACCACGTGCCGATCCACGCCGCCGGACACGGACCGCGGCAGCGCACGTTCACGCAGTCGTCGAAGCTGCAGGACGTCCTGTACGAGATCCGCGGGCCGGTGCACGAGCACGCGTCACGCCTCGAGGCCGAGGGTCATCGCATCCTCAAACTGAACATCGGCAACCCCGCGCCGTTCGGGTTCGAAGCACCGGACGTGATCATGCGCGACATCATCTCGGCCCTGCCGTATGCCCAGGGCTACTCCGACTCCAAGGGCATCATGCCCGCGCGGCGTGCGGTGTTCACCCGCTACGAACTCGTTGACGGGTTCCCGCGATTCGACGTCGACGATGTGTATCTCGGCAACGGCGCGTCCGAGTTGATTCAAATGACGTTGCAGGCGTTGCTCGACAACGGAGATCAGGTGCTGATTCCGGCGCCCGACTATCCGCTGTGGACCGCGTGCACCTCACTGGCGGGTGGCACCCCGGTGCACTACCTGTGCGACGAGACACAGGGCTGGATGCCCGATATCGCCGACCTGGAATCCAAGATCACTGAGCGCACCAAGGCGATAGTCGTGATCAATCCGAACAACCCGACCGGGGCGGTGTATACGCGCGAAATCCTCACCCAGATCGCGGATTTAGCGCGCAAGCACGAGCTGCTGCTGTTGTCCGACGAGATTTACGACAAGATCCTCTACGACAATGCCGACCACATCGCGACGGCATCGGTGGCACCCGATGTGCTGACCCTGACCTTCAACGGCTTGTCCAAGGCATACCGGGTGGCGGGCTATCGGGCGGGTTGGCTGGTGATCACCGGACCGAAGGAGAACGCCACCAGCTTCATCGAGGGAATCAGCCTGCTCGCCAACATGCGGCTGTGCCCGAATGTTCCTGCACAGCATGCGATCCAGGTCGCCCTCGGCGGATATCAAAGCATCGACGACCTCGTCTTACCCGGAGGCCGCCTGCTGGAGCAGCGCGATGTGGCCTGGCAGATGCTCAACGAGATCCCCGGGGTGTCCTGCGTGAAACCGCAAGGGGCGTTGTATGCGTTCCCCCGCCTGGACCCCGAGGTCTACGACATCGTCGACGACGAGCAGCTGGTCCTGGATCTGCTGCTGCAGGAGAAGATCCTGGTCACCCAGGGCACCGGGTTCAATTGGCCGACACCGGATCACCTGCGCATCGTGACGCTGCCGTGGGCCCGCGAGCTGTCCAATGCCATCGAACGGCTGGGCAACTTCCTGGTCGGCTACCGGCAGTAGCGTCCTTCTAGGCTGTTGTCCGTGGCGCACTCACACGGACACTCCCACTCCCCTACCGGCCCGGCACCGCTGGGGCCGATCGCCGCGAAGGTAGTCGTCGGTCTGCTGATCGCCATCGGAGTGGCCGTCCTGGCGGGAACGGCATGGCTGTGGCCCAGCCAGCAGAAGACCGACATCCCGCTGCCGTTTCAAAACGCCGAGGGCGGCGCCGTCACCACCGAATCTGGGCTGGTCCGCTCGAGCAGTACCGCGACGTGCGGCAGCCCGTCAGTCGGTCAGGTGCTGACCGCCGATCCAATTCCGGCGACGGGCGGCGGCGCCGAGTGCGTGCGGACGTTGATCGAGATTCAGTCCGGGCCCAACAAGGGCGCGGCGACCGTGCTCGAATTCAGCGGTGGCCCCGGCCAACCCAATCTCGCGGCCGGCGACGACGTCAGGATCACCCGTCAGGTCGATGCGACCGGCACCACCACCTACTCGTTCTACGACTACGAACGGACATGGCCGCTCGTCGCGCTGGCTGTGGCGTTCGCCGTGGTGGTGGTCGCGGTCGCCCGGTGGCGGGGGTTTCGCGCCCTCATCGGCATCGTGGTCGCGTTCCTCGTGTTGGTGGTGTTCATGCTGCCTGCGCTACGCGACGGCGCCGCGGCCGTGCCCGTCGCGCTTGTGGCTTCGGCGCTGATCCTCTACGCCGTCATCTACCTGGCCCACGGCGTGAGCCTGCGGACCAGCGCGGCCCTGCTCGGAACACTCACGTCGCTGCTGCTCGCCGCGCTCCTCTCCTGGGGCGCAATCGAATTGGCTCACCTCACCGGTCTCTCAGAGGATCGTAACAACGAGGTCGCCGCCTACCTGGGCAACGTATCGATCACCGGCCTGCTACTGGCCGGGTTCATCATCGGATCGCTCGGCGTGCTCAACGACGTCACGGTCACCCAGGCCTCGACGGTGTTCGAGCTGGCCGAGCTCGAGGGCAGCTCGCGGCGGACGATCTATTCGGGCGCGATGCGGGTGGGACGTGACCACATCGCGAGCACCGTCTACACGCTGGTGCTGGCGTATGCGGGCAGCGCATTGCCCCTGCTGCTGTTGTTCAGCGTGGCCAACCGGGCCTTGGGCGACGTGCTCACCAGCGAGAGTGTGGCCATCGAGATCGCCCGCTCGGCGGTCGGGGGCATCGCGCTGGCGTTGTCGGTGCCGCTTACGACGGGCATCGCCACGGTACTGGCGACGCCCGCGCGCGCCCGACGCGATTAGAAGCCGGTGCGCTCCAACCACGCGTCCCATACCGCGGCGTCCCCGAATACCTCGATGCCGGCGTCGGCGGCCGCGCGCCGGCGCGTGATCGCCAGCAGCAGATCGGTGGCGCTGCCGCGCAGCGCGGTGTCGGCCTTGCTGTGATTGTGCGACCACCAGACGCCGTCCTCGTCGTGGACGATGGTCCACTCCCCGGTCGGGCCCAGCCCCTCGTCGGTGGCGTGCATGTGGATGCTTCTGCCGTGATCCAGCGCGGGTTGCGCGCCGGCACCAACCATCAGTTCGACCCATTCGCTGATCGCGTCGGCTGCCAGCTCGGGCGGTGGGTTGTAGGCGGCCCCGATGGCCAGCGCCGCATCCGCGTGGTGCACGGCGACCTCGTGTAACCGTCGGCGGATCCACCAACCCGCGGGCCGCGGGCCGCGGAAGGTCCAAACCCTGGTCGCCGCCCCCGCGCGCTCGACCGCATCGACCACCAGTTGCGCGCCCTGGTTGAACCAGTCGATCGCCCCGTCGGTGTCGTCGGGTGGTTTGCCGTCGCGCACCTCGCGCGGATCCAGCGCCGACATCCGGCGTTCGGCGATGATCTGCGCGGCCCATCGGTTTCCGCGACCGACGTGGCGGAACAGTTGTCTGAGCGTCCAGTCGGGGCAGGTCGGCACCGGTGTCGAGGGGTCTGCACTGCGGATCAGTTCCCCGAATTCGCGGGTCTGGTCGAGCAGCGCGGCTCGGAAATCCACGCCCACGAACGTACTCAATACTCGACGCGGAAACCCCCGATAATGCCGATCTCGTTGCCGTCGGGATCCTCGATCTTAGACAACCGCACACCCTTACTGGCCGCGACGATTTCACCGGGATCGAGGCCGCGGTCACGCAGTCCGGCGAGGTGGCGCTCCAGGTCGTCGACGGCGAAGTTGAGCAGACCACTTCCGGCACGCTGGGGATCGCTGAACACCTGGACCCAGGCGCCGGGGCGCACCTGCCACTCGACCAGCGTGGGCATCGGGTTGTTGTCGGCCGGACGGCCGAAGAAATCGGCGTACCACCGGCCGCTGACCTCGACGTCAGTCACGGGGACGACCGCCAGCACATGATCAACCGACATGAATTCCTCCGTTCTTCGAAGGGGCAGACCCCGTCAGGCCGGTGAACTAATCGTCGAGCGTGCGGTCCCCAGGGCGATGGGCAGCGACGCCCACCCCCTCAGCACCCGCGTCTCGCGCCTGCTGCCCTCAGCGGCCAGTCGCGCATCGGGAAAACGTTCGAAGAACGCCCGCAGTCCGACCTCGCCCTCAGCGCGGGCCAGGGCAGATCCCAGACAGAAATGCCTGCCCCCGGAGAACGACAGATGTCGTCCGGCGTTCTCCCGCTCGAGGTCGAAGCGGTCCGGGTCGTCGAACACCTTGGGGTCGCGGTTGGCGCCTGCGATGTAGATGAGCACCGCCCTGCCCCGCGGGATCCGGTGGCCCGCGATCTCGGTGTGCTTCGTCGACCTGCGCGCGGTGAGTTGCACGGGCGGGTCCAGTCGCAGGATCTCCTCAACGGCAGTCGCCCAGAGTTCGGGTCGCTGCGCCAGGGTCTCGAGGTGCTGCGGGTGGTCGAGCAGCATGCGGATTCCGTTGCTCAGCAGGTTGACCGTCGTCTCGAATCCTGCGGCCAGCACGAGGCCCGCGGTAGCCATCAGTTCCTGCTGGTTGAGTTGGGCGCCCTCGTCGGAGGCCGCGATCAGCTGGCTCATCAGGTCGTCGCCGGGGTTGCGTCGCAGCCCTTCGAGGTGCCCGGACAGCCAATCGTTGAAGCCGACCACGCTGCGGTAGACGGTGCGGTACTGCGGCCAGGTCAGGCCGATGTCGAGGCTGGCCGCACCGCGCTCGCCGAACTCCAGGACCCGTGACCGGTCGGCGTCGGGAACGCCGAGGATGTCACCGATCACCGCGACCGGTAACTGGGCGCAATAGCGGTCGACGATGTCGACGGTTCCGGCTTGCGCGAGTTCATCGAGCAGAGAGTCGGCGGTCTCCTGCACCCGGTCCCTCAGCGCGGCAACGGCTCTGGGGGTGAACACCGAGGACACCAGTTTGCGGTACCTAGTGTGGTCGGGTGGCTCCACCGACAGCATCGAGGGCGGTTCCAGCGGGTGTAGGAGGCCGGAGTTCGTGCGGTCCGCCACCCAGCGCAAGGGCTTGGGCAGATTCGACCCGATCGGCATGACCTCGAAGTCCTCGGACCGCAGCAGATCGCTGCCGATCTCGTGGTCGACGGTGAGGTGCACGATGGCGGCCTCCATGACCGGCCCTTGTGCCCGCAGTTCGTCGGCGAACGCCACGGGGTCAGCGCGTACGGCGGGATCTGCGATCATCCGGCCCTGCGGGTCGCCACGCCGGGCAAGCAACTTCGACACGCCACGCACGAAGCCGTGCAGTGCCAGCCACCGGATCCGGTTTCGGATTGGGTCCGTTCGCCGACCCGGACGAATCGGTTCCACGAGCCAAAGCCTACCGACTGGTGCTCCTTCCGAGGCACAACACCCGCCAGCCCGCCCCCGCCCACCGGTCGACATCGAGGCAGTTTCGGCCGTCGACAACGACTTTCGCGCGCACGACACCGACGAGATCGACGGGATCCAGTTCGACGAATTCGCGCCATTCGGTGAGGACGAGCACCGCGTCGGCCCGTTCGCACGCTTCGGCGACCGACGTCGCATAGGTCAGCGTCGGAAAGTGGCGCCGGGAGTTCTCCATCGCTTTCGGGTCGTAGACGTTGACGGCGGCGCCCTTGAGTTGCAGCATCCCGGCGACATTGAGAGCCGGCGAATCGCGCACGTCGTCGGACTCGGGTTTGAACGCGGCGCCGAGCACCGCGATATTGGCGCCCAGCAGCGACCCTCCGCACGCGACGGTTGCCAGTTCCACCATCCGGCTTCGCCGTCGCATGTTGATCGCGTCCACCTCGCGCAGGAACGTCAGGGCATGGTTGGCGCCGAGTTCGCCGGCGCGGGCCATGAAGGCGCGGATGTCCTTGGGCAAGCAGCCGCCACCGAAACCCAGACCGGCGTTGAGGAAGCGGCGTCCGATCCGCGGGTCGTACCCTAACGCGTCGGCGAGAAGCGTCACGTCGGCGTCGGCGGCCTCGCAGACTTCGGAGATCGCGTTGATGAACGAGATCTTCGTGGCGAGAAAGGCGTTGGCCGACACCTTGACCAGCTCCGCGGTCTGCAGATCGGTGATCAGCAAGGGGACCTGCTGATCCAACAGCGGTGCGTACAGTTCCCGGATCGCCGCCTTCGCGGCACACGAATCCGGTTGTACACCAAGCACGATCCGGTCCGGATGCAGGGTGTCGTGCACGGCGAAGCCCTCCCGCAGGAACTCCGGGTTCCACGCCATCTCGACGTGGACCCCCGCCGGCGCCAACGCGCGCGCCCGGTCCCTCAGTTCGGCGGCGGTGCCGACCGGCACCGTGGACTTGCCGACGATGACGGCCGACCGGCTCAGCCGCGGGACCAGCATGTCGACGACGGCGTGTACATGACGCAGATCGGCGGCGAACTCCCCCTTCTTCTGCGGTGTCCCGACGGCGAGGAAGTGCAGGTCGGCGAACCCGGCCGCGGCGTCGTAGTCGGTGGTGAACGCCAAGCGCCCGGCGGAGATGTTGTCGCTCAACACTTTCCGTAATCCGGGCTCGTAGAAGGGGGTTTCGCCCGCTGCGAGTTTGGCGACCTTGCCAGCGTCGACGTCTACGCCGAGCACCTCATGACCCAACTCGGCCATACCCGCCGCGTGGGTGGCTCCCAGATATCCCGTGCCGAAAACGGTGCACCGCATACCGCCTTGATATGCAGCCCTGATGAGCTAACCGCTACGCGACACTGATCGTGCGGCCAACGGCAGGTTACGAGTGGCTATCCGGCGCAGATGTTCAGCACGCAGATCGACCCTCCGCCGTGACCGGTGTTGCCGCCCGAGCCGCCCCTGTCGTCGTCGATGCGCGGCGACCGACCCGAGCCACTGCCGGGGTAACCGCCCGAGCCACTGCCGGGATAACTCCCCGGCCCCTTTTGCTTCGGCGGCTTCTGCGGCTTTGGCAGCTTGGGCATTTCCGGCTCGTACTGCCACGGCGGACTCCACCTTGGTCGCGGCGGTGACCACGGCGGATTCCACGGGTTCTGGGGCCGCGGGTAATACTGCGGCGGTGCGACCACCGGCGGCACGTACACCGGGACGGGGGCCGGAGCCACCGGGGCGGGAGCCACGGGTACCGGCGCGGGCGGCGGTGCCGCGGGCGGAGGAGCGGGCGCCGGGGCTTGGGGCGCGGGGGCTTGCGGTGCGGGAGGCGGCGCCTCGACAT
>NZ_NKCO01000039.1:0-13737 GCF_002245615.1 Mycobacterium neumannii
GAGCAAATCACGTGCCGTCAACGACACCCCGAGCGAACAGGAGGCCACGCCGGCGGCACTGACCGCCTGAACCATCACCTCGAAGAATCACCCGACGACGTCGTACACCACGTCCCTGGACTTGACCCCGCCACCAAGAAGATGGCGAAGCTGGACCAGGAGACCACGGTGGCCATCGCAGAGGCCCGCAGCGTGCGGATACGGCGCCAGGAACACCTTGACCAACGGACGGACGCCATCAGGCGTGCCACCGACAAGTACGCAACGCTGGACGACGGCGATCAACCCGACATCCGGATCCGCCGGCGCTTCGTACGGCTCGGCACAGCCCGGGCGCGCCGGGAAACCGATCCCCGGCTCAAGACGGTCAGGGGAGATGTCGACACCAGGCCGCCACTGACTCAGCTGATCCACCGGCCCAGTAACGCCCTGCAGGTGTATCTGAGCCTGCTCTACATCGCTCACCTGGAATTCGAGCCCGGTACACGATGGAAGAACGGGCGCCCCAACAACGGAGTCGGCGGCTGGAGCGAGCTGTCCGGCTTGCTGGCGCCGGACACATCGAATCGTGAACTCAACCTGCGCATGACCCGGGCCCTGACCAAACTCGCCGAGCATGACCTCGTACGCGTGGGTGCCCGCAAGAGCGAGCGCAGGTTCGACCGGTTCACCCTCTACCAGGAGAACCGGTCGCGGTCCCGCTACTTCGTCCCGTCAGCTGCGGACTCGCTGACCCTGCCGGCGGGCTTCTTCATGGCGGGCTGGCACCTGGTTCTCACCAACGAAGATGGCCACACTGCTAGCCGTCGCGGCGCAGACCGAACGGCCGCGCAGCCGCAAGGACGCCGACGAGGCAGGGGTCGCTCTGCCTCAACTGGTGCGCTGGCAGTGGTACGGGCTCTCGCCTGAGGCATTCTCGGCGCGCCACGAACTGCAGGAGTTCGGACTGATAGACATGTTCGACCCGATGGACCGAACCAACGGCAAGCTCTCGGACAATCAACGCCAGAAGGACCTGCTGCGAGCCCCTCGGATCACTCTCAAACTCAACGAAGTTGACTTCTCCCGCCCGGCCATCGATGCCGTCAAGGCCTCGCTCGGAAAGCCCGTGCCGCCCCGATGGCTCGATCGCGCCATAGCTCTGCAACTGATCGACAACGGCGGCCGGTGGCGGGATCCACCCCCACAGTGATGACAGGGCGGGGTGCGCCAGGCGCGGTCGAGTCGGCGGCGCTTTACATGCCGATTCGGCTATGCCGATGGACTGGCAGGCAGCGCACCGTTTACGTTCGAAGCCATGACACCGGGAGGAGCTGAATTGCTCAGCGGGGATCAAGTGGCCGCTGCGTCGGGGCTGGCAGGCCCGCTAGTCTCAGCACTCATACCGCTCGCGCCAACGGTCGATGCGAGCGGGCCGTATCACTCAGCCGCCAAGGTCTACGACGAAACCGGGCTCTGGCGCGCCAAGGTCGCAAAACTACTGTTGGACAGCGGAATCCGCCACCACTATGTGCAGGTCGCAGTACGGGAGCCGCTCACTGTGGCACAGCTCCAGGCGACGATCGAGGAATTTCGCCCTACGGTGGGCGCACCGGCATCGCGGGGGATGCTCGCGCGGATTCTGCACCGTAGGGCGTGACGCCTACCGCTCGAATCGTCGAGCAGCAGAGCCTGCCTCACCACCCTGGTCCAGGCCCCAGTGCCGGGTGACCGCCTCAGGTATTGAGAGGCCGGCGACAGCTGCGTCGATCAGCGTGTGCGCAGGGAGGTTCGCCGGGGTGTGGCGGTCCCAGCGCCCGATCGGACCGGTGGCAGAGCCCGACGTAAGAACGTCAAGATAGGTGTGGGCCAGCGACACTCGGGCATCGTGCAGCCAGCTGCCCGGGTGACGCTGATCTTCGAGGAAAGTCATGGCGATCTCGTAGTCCGCGGGCGGTCGCCGGTCGCTCGGCGGGTGAGCCTGGGCGAGCTGCTCGACGAGCCTACGGACGTTCGACCCATTAGGTCCGAACTCAAACCCGGGTGGCATGCGCCGCACCACCTGGAGCCCGCGTGCACGGATCTGGCGTGCCTCGTGGTGCAGCATCGGCTCGTACCCCCGTACGCGTATCGGGGTTACCTGCCAGACCTCCCACGGCAGGTACAGGTGGGCGTAGCCGAAATTCACCATGTAGGCAGGCTCCTCAAACAGACGGAAGCCGTTCCAAGAGCGTGAGATCAGGCGCCGGCCGGTCCGCAGCTTCGAGAACTCCTGGACATTGATCGCGTCCCGGCCGCGGTGAGCGGCGACGTACCACGGGCTGGCAGAGATCTCAGCCTGGGTCCGAGCGTCCATCGTTGCAACCATGTCACCCATTGTGCGCGTCCCTGAAAGAACTCGTCATCAGGTATGTCGCCTGATCACTCAATATCTGATCACCTATCGTGAGCAGCAAATCCGACTAACTGTCCTCAAACCCGGACTGATCGAACTTTAGCGTTTTGGCGTTCTCAGTAAGTGTCCGAATCGTGTTCTCGTCGAACCCATTTGTGTCAACCGCCTCAATCTCAATCTTGACGACGAGGTTGATGCCCTGCTCCCGCAGGTTAGCGATGATCTCATCGGCGACGTTTTTGAAGTCGAGCGCGATCTTGTCCGAACTGAGGGTCTTCACCCCGTAGAAGCGCGTCTTTGATGGGGGACATCCGACATCCACTTTGGGAGAATCAGCTGGAATATTGGGCTTGGCCTCCTGCAGCGGCGCATCGGATGGCGTCTCCTCGTCGCGCTGCTTAACAGCGATGTCGGGCCGTACGAGCAGAAGTGCGTCGGTGGCTGATGGCGCGTCGTTTGTGTCGGTCGGAATCCATAGCCCGATGTACCGGTCGGTGGCCTCGTCGAAGCCTGTGGCAAGTGCGAAGGCATCGGTCTGCCAAATCATCGGCAGATCGAGTACCCCGTCCTGCAACACCTTTCGGTCACGTAAGCGCGGCATGTACGGGTACTGGCAGTACAGCGACCACAACGCACCGAGCGTGACGTGCCCGCCGTTCCAGATTTGCGGCACCTTGTTGATGGCGAGTCGGACATTGACGGCGGCCTGCCGGATGGACAGGTCACCGTCGTTGCCAAGTCGGCGCGAAACCCGCTCCGCCAACGATTCGGACTGTCCTTCCACCTTGGTTTCGCGAACGATGAACGGAGCGCCTGCGTCAGGTTGGGCCGGGACCAGAGCCCACGTGAAGGTTTGCAGCAGCCGGGAGATGACGGTTTGGTCGGCTTGCAACTGTCGTTGGGTGGCCTGGTTCTTTTGATTCTGAGTGAGGTCCAGGTCGGCCTCGTTTGCCAAAACGTGCGTCCAACCCAGATAGTCGCGGGTGGCGTTGTCGAGTTCTTCGAGCCGGGCTTCGTCTGCGGCGAGATACACCAGCATGTTGCGGTTGGCGCGGTTGGCGGTGCCGCGCTGCTCGGTGGACTGTCGGGCGAACTCCTTAGCAATAGAGTCGGTTCCGCGCTTGTGAGCGACCTTCGGGTGCAGGATCACCAGGCGTGCTTCGTCTGTGTCGGGGATGTCCGCGTTCGTTTCGGGGCAGACGTGGACTCCGGCGAAGTCGCCGCGTGTGCGGGCTTGGGCCTGTAGGCGGCGGACGATCTCGGCCCACACATCCTCTTTATGCAGACGCTCGGCCTGGTCCTTGGCGGTGCGGGTGATGTTGGCTTGTAGGTCGTACCAGTACTTGCCGGAACCGGAGTAGAAGTAGGTGGCCCGATCGCCGAGCTGGGTGAGCGCGGAGTGAAAGTTGCCGGGCACATCACCGGGTACCGCGGTGCCCAAGAACACCCGCTGGGTTTCGAGGCCCTTGTGGGCCGAGCCGATGGTAGGTGCCGCGCCAAAGAAGACGGTGCGGGCAAGGCGTTTGGTCAGCGAGCGCTGACCAAATAGCGGTTTATCCTTGTCGATGCGTGCGGGTTCGGAGGTTGGGCCGTCCACATCGGCGTCTATGATCGCCTTCCACGAATCCTGAAGGTATTGCGTAAGTTCGGAATTGACGTTGGCAGTCGCCAGCGGGACCGAGCCTGGCATGATCAGCGGTGAGGCGTCTTCACCGGTCCATAGGGCGTGGATCACCGTACTCATCAGGCGCAGCACGCCGCGGGTGCGTTGGAACCTTTCCAGGGACGACCATTCTTCGTATAGCCGGTCGAACAGTTCGGGGTGAATGGGGTAGGTCCGCTTGATCCGGTCTTCGTAGGCGCCGTCGCGGGCTTCGCGGGGAAAGTCGTCGCTGTACTTGCGATACATCTCGACGTAACCGCGCGCGGTTGCACTGATCGATGCGAGGGCCGCCGCATCGGGTTGCTTGAATAGCCGCTGCCGCACGATCTGGTAAGCCTCGACCGATGAAGCGGGTCGCCATTGGTCAGCGACACGACGCACGACGTTCTGCAACCGCTTGAGCGCCTCCAGGCCGTGGGCACCACCAACTTCCTCAGCGTTACCGGCGGCGATCTTGTCGGGGGCGTCTCCGGTCTCGGAGGCGGGAATCGAGATCACAAGCAGCACACCCGAAGTGCCCTTGGCTGCCTCGGTCAGCGACTGAGCGAAGGTGAACTGGTCGTCAAAGGTGCCGCCAGCAAGGTCGTCACGGCCAACGAGCGAGCGTGCGTAGGCCACCCATTCGTCGATCAGAATGACGGCAGGGGAGTGCTCCTGCAGCAGGTCGTGCAACGCTTCGCCGGGGGTGGTGCGTCCGGCGTCGGCCTTGGCGACCAGTGCGTAGGCTTCGGGCCCGCCGAGTTGCCAGGCCAGCTCGCCCCACAGGGTGTTGACGTGCGTGCCGTCGTCCTTGGTTTCACCGGCGGGGCTGAAGTGGTTGCCGACGATTGCGACGCGATTTACCTTCGCGCCGGAGTATCCGTTGGCGGACAGTAGCTCCTGGGTGTCTTGAGGAAACTCGCCGATGGGCATTCCGGCGGCGACGTGCCACAGCGCCAGCATGGAGTGGGTCTTGCCGCCACCAAAATTGGTCTGCAGGTTGATCACCGGTGGCGCGTTATCGTCGCCGGAGATACGACGGACAGCGCGGCCGACGAGATCGGTCAACCCCTCGGTGAGGTAGGTGCGTCGGAAGAACTCGACCGCATCCGCGTAGCCAGAATCCTGTTCGCCGCCGAATGCGACTTTGTACAAGTCGGCGGCGAATTCGGAGGCGGCGAAGTTCCCGGTGGCGACGTCATCGTGGGGCGGAAGCACATCTCGCCAAGGCTTGAGACCGGACGCCTCCGGGTTGTCGACCGCCGCCTTCAGAGTCTTTTTGTCCTCCTTGTCGGCGGTGACGCGACGCAGGTTGAGCCGGATCGCGTGCACCTCGTCGGCTTCTTTGGTGGCACCAACCAGCTTGAGCAGTCGCTCGCCGGTGTCCAGTGCGCGATAGGCGTCGTCGTCGGAGAAGGTTCCGTTGTGCGCCCAGTTGTTTCGGACCTCGCGCAGTTCGATCGCGAAGGACTCGCCGGCCTTGCCGAAGGACTTGTTGAACGGATACCAGCCGGCCTTGAAACTGCTGGTGATGCTGCTCTCAGTGAGGATGCGGAACTGCACTTGGGGATCGTGGGGATTGTAGGTCTTATCTGCTGGGGCGCCCTTCTTGCCGTCTTTGATTTGAACAAGCTTGGTCCACGCGGCGCCGAGCGCAGGGTCGCCTTGACCGATCACCGATGCGATGAAGTCATCTAGCGCCGGGGCCATCACCTCAAACATTCGGTTAATGCGGTCGCGGTTACTCAAAGCCATATCAATCGTCCCCCAAGCTCATATCGTCGTCCAGGTCGTCGGGCTCGAACTGTGCAGAGTCTTCACTGGCGAAGCCTTGGTCGATATCGCGTTGGACGGCCTTGCCGATCGCTGACTCGACCAACTGACAAAGCCGAAAGTCCACGCCAGGTGCTCACCCAACTCATGCATCGGCGTCAGGAATCCCACGTCAGTCCTCCTCGGTGAAGTCGAACGCACTCTGCGAGCTCGCCGCCGATGGGTCGGACCGTGCAACATCGACAATCTCCGGCCAGCTGGTGACGAGACTGTTGAAGCTCAGCGCGTCTTTGGTCCAGCCGCTTGCCTCCGCGACCCGGAACAGCAGGTGCGCAAGCTCCTTGACCAGATCAGCGTCGACGGCACCGTCGGGACGACGCAATGCTGATCGCAGGAACTCACCAGCGGGCGTAATTCCTTCGCCCTCCAGGATCCCGATCAGATGGTGCATGGCCTCCCAGTTGCTGGCCTGTTGGTCGGTCAGAATGTTGTAGTCCGCGCTCAGCTCTGACGGCTTGGTTAGTTGGACCTTTCCGGCCCGGCTGGTCAGAATGCCGCCGCGGTCCATCGCGTCCACGGTGGTATTGCGGGCGTTGGCGAGGTTGTTGGCGTCACCGAAAGTTCCTGTGCTGTAACTGTGTTGGCGATACCAGGCAATCGCGAACCGCGTCGTCGAGTCGAAGTCGCCTTCCTGCTCGTTGAGCACTTGATCCAGGATCTCGTTGATCCGAGCTAAGGCAGAACGCACCGACATCTTCGACCCGTCAGGCTCCAGCACCGTCGAATAGCGGGAGAACACAGCCATGCCCGGCCCAATGGCGGCTTGCGGTAGGTCAACCGGTGCGATCGCGCCGTGCTGAAGCTCCTTGAGCGCTTGCGGGAGTTCAGCTTTGAGAGCCTCTACGAACTCGCGTCGGTCGGTGCTCGGGGCTAAGAGTGGACGCGGCCGCAACGCTAAAACAATCGATGAAGCAAGGGCGTTAGTCCCGGAACCGATCATCCGGTTGCCTAGTTCACTACGCACGGGCCACGTGGCAGTGACCGCCCACCCCGACCGGATCATTCCTTCGAGGAGTGTTTCCCAGCCCGTAGATGATTCCCCGACAGCGGTGGCTTCTGATTGCTTAAAGGCGTAGTAGACGGTGATCGGCAGGTCGTTAAAGGCAGACTCGCGCGCTTTAAAAAAGACCTTGCGAAAGCCATCCTCGAAGAACTGATGTGCGCCGCTCCTGCCGCCGTGACGATATGGATTGGCCACGAGTTCCTCGGTTTTGGGAACCAACATTGTGCTGAGCAGTTGGGGGTGAATGGAACGCAGCGATCGGCGCAGCCAGACATAGAAGAAGTCGGACAGATCTGAATAACCGATGTTGTCGTAGTACGGCGGATCGGTTGATACGAGATAACCGCTGTATCCGCGCTCCGCTGCTGAGGCCTGACCGACGACTCCAGGAACACCACCGGACGACTTATCTAGCACACGGCTAATCCATAGAAGATCTTCCTCGAAATCTCCGCCTGAGCCGCCCCAGGGGTTCGACTCGGCATAATCCCAACTCATGGGAAGTGCTTGGCGCGCGAATACGCTTCGCACCGCCTCCATCTTCGTGCTGGAGTCCCACGAGCATATGGTGCTCGCCTTGTTGGTCATACGGCTGATCGCGAAGCCGAGATATGTCGCAACGGCATCGGCGTACGCCGCAGCACCTGTGCCGCCGGCTTCGAGACGAACGCCTTCGGGCGTGCCGGCGGCGAGGGCGTCGGACAGCACTCGTTCACGGACCTCCGCGACGAGGTCGCTGAATGTGGTGAGCGCGGTGAGTTGCCGCGCAGTAAACAGGTCAGCGAACGTCGTCATGCCGTAATTCGGTGTCTTGAAGTCTCGTGGATTGTCCGCGAGGTCACCACTTGGCACACTGTCAGGGCGCGTGACCGAAGCGGCCGATTCGTGCTCGACTGTGGGCTCCAGGTAGATGCGCGCGCGATTGCCTTCGGCGACAGTTGCCATGAGTTGAGCACCCAAACGTCCGGCCCGTCCCTCGGTGCGGATGTACTTCAGCTCCACGGCCGATCCACATCCGATGCACGTAGCGCCGGTGCGGCCCACAGTTCCGTCGTTGGCTGCGGTAGGAGCGCGCTTGGGGTCATGTCCGATCGTAAAGCGAACGGTGCTGTCGACTACGGACGGCACCACATAGGCTTCCTTCCCCTTCTTCTTGCCGAGCGACCAGGAGCGTACGAGCGGCATCGCGATGCCGCAGGCGGGGTTGGGGCAGGTGACTGTGCGCGCCCAGATCCAGGCGATCACGGTCGCCTGCGAGCCGTCTGACAAGGTGGCCTTGGGGTAGAGGTGTCCGATGCGTTTTTCGGCTTCGTGTCGCATCCATTGGCCGTAGCGGCGGACGTCCTCGGCCATTCCGGTCGCAGCCCGCCACGGATGGGAGAGTTGGTCCTTGGCGACGTCGGGGGACACCGGCGCCCTCCCGGCGAACTTCGGCGGAATCTCGATCAACGCCTTATTGATTAGTACTGCAACAGGATTCAGGTCCGATGCGTGCGCCTCCAACCCGAGGCGCTGTGCCTCCAGCGGGATGGTGCCACCGCCGGCGAAGGGGTCGAGGATCGGCGGTGGATTGCCGCCGGTGGATTTGAGGATCTCGGCGTGGGCTTCAGCGAACAGCTTCTCGTCGCGGATGTTCTCCCAGACGACGAGCCGCTCGATAAGCTTGTGTAGCCGTTCGCGCTCCTTGCGTTGCAACTCCTCAGTCGGGAACTCCTCGAGATTCGACGACGGGTCGTCGACGAGCTGCGCGAACAGCACCGCACGGGCAGCAGCGAGGGGGCGTCGGGCCCACCACAGGTGCAGCGTGGAGGGATGACCGTGCCGAATCGACTTCTCACGGGCCGACTCTCGGTTGATCACCTCGAGAGGAAGTGCCACCTCGATCAACTTGCGCTTCTGAACCACATCGACCCTTCTGCCCAGCTCTCGGGCATGACCACGCGGCGCCGCGGCGCCACTGCCTGCTGAAACCCATCGACAGTGCGTGACGACACCTGGCTCATCCCGCAGGCTCGACCTATCGCATATGCGAGTATTCGGCCGTGGCGACGGTGCAGACGGCGTTCAGGCGGGCGCGAGAGCATTCCGTGCAGCACATGGCGGCCTGTGAGCGAGCGTTTCTGCGGTGGGGTGAAACGGCTGTCACCGAGATCGTGATCTCCCGCGCCGCTACAGCCGTGAACGTCGTTCCGTTCACTCAGCCCGCAGAGGCCACCAGTGGGGCCGACTGGATCTGGTGGTGGGTGGACACCGACTCCGCCTACGGGATGCTCGTGCAGGCAAAGCGTCTGACGGTGCACGGAAGCAACTGGCGATTCGATTTCGGATACTGCACCACCGCGGGCGGTCAGCAGTCGATCCTGAGGGCGACAGCGGCGAGTCTGAACCTGGTGCCGGTGTACGCGGTCTACCTCGGCACAGGCGGCTACCGGAACTGGGAGCCGTGCCCCGACGATCACAGAGTGAGGCGCTGCACATCGTGTGTGAAACGCTCTATTTCCCTGATGCCGGCTCTGCTGGCCGACCCGGCCATCGTCAACGATTCCGCGACCACGTACGAACGCTCGGTTGCGCTCGAAGAAATGTGGATGCCCAGCCCGACCAGTCAATTGTTCATACCCGGGTTGAGTCGACAGCTCGATCCCGAACTCCTCAACTTCCTGCTGACACCTCAGCGAGGTGTCCGGGCAGTGGCGAAGTCGACCATCGACCGGATCCTGAGGGTGCGTGCGGGGCAGTTCAGCGCAGATTCGCCCTCTGCGCCGAGCACGATGCACGGCGGTAACCATGACCGCCTCGGACCCGTCTTCCCGGACCTGCCCTCGGAGACCGGCCACTGGGGTGTCCCCTACTTCCAGCACGTGCTCAAACCTCTGCGTCACGTTCCACCCGATTACGTCCTCGAAATCGAGTCGCGGGAGTTCGACGTCGGTGAAGTGTCGTCGAACATGCCCGACGATGTGGCAGGGGTTGTCGTTGTGCGGCTGCCTCAAAATGGCTGAGTCCCCTTCGCCCACATCTTCGCCCAATCACCGCGGATGCCGGTCGAGTGAAAATCACCCAGATCCGTTGATGCGAAGGGGTTGTCGAGGTAGCGAACCTCATCATGGTCCGACCCTCGCGGATCAACCCTGACCAATGCCAGCCGGTATCGCGGGACCGCGTTCTTGCCGACCATCACCTCGTTGTGGGTGACGAAGAAGTCCTTGGCTCCGTCGAGTCTGGCTTTTACCTCGATGCGGTAGGTGTCGCCGCCTGAGTCCGAGGAGAGGATGTCGAATCCCTTGTTGTTGAAGGGTTGTTCGACAGGTGTACGGCCCAGTGCTCGCTCCGTCGACATCACTAGATCGACGCCTCGGCGCTCAACCTCTTTGGTTTCCTTGGCATGGATCGGCGCCGACGCGGGAAGTTCACCGTCAACCATGGCGACGGGCAAGATCAGCGCCGCGGTGACGATGCGCGGTGGCTTGGTCGACATCAGTGCCTGCTTGTCGAGCAGTTCTAGCCGGTTGTGTAGGCGCGCGTCGAGCTCGACTGCCTTGCGGTTGAGGCTCTCGGCGGACTCCTTCGGCTTTTCGCCTGCCTGCTCCTTTTCGGCGGCCACAGCAGCGTCGAGAAGCATCCGATCGCGTTCACCTTCAAGGCGTTTCACCACTAGATCGCGACACTTCGCGAGCTCTGCGGCACGACGCGGTTGCACCTCGGATAGGTATTCAGGGAGTTGGGTCGTGATGATCCAGCTGTTGGCGCGATCTTCGGCGTCGGCCAGCCAGGGGAGTTGGCGCGCGGTGGCGACGGCTGGTGTGTCGGGTGCGGCGACGCAATCGAGATAGGGTGCCGGACCCGCAGGCGTAACGGTGCCGAGGCTGTCGACATAGGCGTAGCCGAAACGTCGGGACACCGCAGCGCCGGTGGCATCGGCGACCTCTTCGACAACGCCGACGAGCAGGTGAGGCTCCTCCAGCGTCGCTGACACCAGCACGGTGCCGCTGTTGAGGGTGCCGCCAAAGTGTCGTATCGCTTCGTCCATTACTGCGTCGTGCAGCGGGTGTCCCGGTGCGAGCAGGTCGGCGCGGGCCAATTCTTCGGAGTGCACATGTTCGAGGTCGAAGGTGACACGGTCATATTTTGTCGCGATCGGCTGGTGCTTGCTGGCTCTGATTTGTGCTGGCACGTTGGCGATTTCGTAGCGGCCTCGCTCGCGTTTGGCGATGCGGCCGCCGAGTCGGGTGAACGCTGCCTTGAATGCCAACTCGATGTAGTGCGGCTGGAGTCGGCGTGCGCGGGCCTCGTCCATGGCGGCGCGGAGCTTGGCGAGGTCAGCGTCGGCGAGATGGTCAGAGGCGAGTGCTCGTTCGTCGAGCAGTTCCTTGAGCCCGTCGGACACTTTGTGGTCGATGACTTCGTGCATCTTGGCGCGAACTTCGGGAAGTTCGCCGTAGCGGATCGCGTCCAGAAGCAGTTCCCGCAGGGGAGTCTCCGAGAATGCTTCGCCGAGGACGTCGAAGACTTTGCCGCCATAGGCTTTTCGCTGTTCTTCGATTTTGGCGAGCAATCGTACGAAGACGTCACCTTCGCGGGTGTTGCTGGCGACGATGTTCCAGAGGCGGCAGACTTCCTCCTGGCCGATGCGGTGGATACGGCCGAAGCGCTGCTCGATCCGGTTGGGGTTCCACGGCAGGTCGTAGTTGACCATCAGGTGGGCAGCTTGCAGGTTCAGGCCTTCGCCGGCGGCATCGGTGGCCAGCAGGATCTGGCAGTCCCTGTTCTTGGTGAATTCCTCGGTGATCATACGGCGCTCTTTGCGGCGCACGCCGCCGTGGATCGCCTGCACGGCGTTGGGCTTGCCGATCAGGGTCCGGATGCGACCGGCTAGGTAGTCGAGGGTGTCGCGGTGCTCAGTGAAGATGATCAGCTTGCGCGGCCAGCCGTTCGCGTCGACGGTCAGCGCCTCGTCCTGGAGGATGTGGCTCAACTCGGTCCACTTGCGGTCGGTGCCGGAATCGCGAACCTGCTTGGCGACTGTCGTCAGCTCGGCCAGTTCGAGCAGTTCGGCATCAAGTTCCTCGACTGTCTGCGCGGCGGTGGCGGCGTCGAGCAGCTCCTCTTCGAGTTCCTCGATCTGCTCGGAGCTGTAGTCATCGGCATCGAGTCCTTCGACGTCGACGGTCAGCTCCCTGTCGGTGTAGGTGCCGTTGAGAATTTCGAGCTTCTTGCGTTCGAGCCGTTCGGTACGGCGCACGAGGCTCTTGTAGATGGCCTCGGGGCTCGATGCCAGGCGGCGCTGCAGCACGGTCAGTGCGAAGCCGACGGTGTTCTTGCGTTTGCCGCCCACCCGGTCGGCACGATTCATGCCCTCGCGGACGTAGGCGGTGACCTGTTCGTAGAGCGAGTACTCCAGTTCGGTGAGTTCGTACGGCACGGTCTCGGCGCGGCGCTCGGGGAAGAGCTTCTTCCCGTCAAAGGTCAGCAGGTCTTCTTTGACCATGCGGCGCATGATGCCGTCAGTGTTGGCGGTCTTGGTGTTCTTGCCTTCGAACCGGTCGCGGTCCAGCAGGGTGAGGAAGAGCTGGAAGTCTTCTTCCTTGCCGGAGTGGGGAGTGGCGGTCATCAGCAACAGGTGGCGGGTGATGCGGCCGAGCATCTCACCGAGCAGGAAGCGCTTTGTCTTTTCCAGCTTGCCGCCGAAGTAGTGGGCGCCCATCCGGTGGGCTTCGTCGACGATGATCAGGTCCCACTCGGTCTCCTTGAGCTGGGCTTGCAGCTCCTCGTTGCGCGACAGCTGATCCATCCGCGCGATCAGCAGTGGGTTGCTTTCGAAGACGTTGAGGTTGACGTTGGCGTCGATGAGCTGGTTGGTCAGCAGGTCGAAGCGCAGCCCGAACTTGAAGAACAGTTCGTCTTGCCACTGCTCGACCAACCCGCCGGGTGCGACGATCAGGCATTGGCGCACGTCGTCGCGCAACAGCAGCTCTTTGATGTACAGGCCGGCCATGATGGTCTTGCCGGCGCCGGGGTCGTCGGCGAGCAGAAATCTCAGTGGAGTTCGGGGGAGAAGCTCGCCGTAGACGGCTCTGATCTGATGGGGGAGTGGCCTGACGTCGCTGGTGGCCACGGCCAACATCGGGTCGAACAATCCGGCCAGGGTGATCCGTTGGGCCTCGGCGACCATCTTGAAGTCGGTGGCGTTGGCATCGAACGCCCGGCTGCCGGTCTGGGCGACGGTGAGGTTGTCCTGGTCCTTGCGGAACACCACCTGCTGGCCGAGCGTACCGTCGTTGGTCTTGTAGGTCAGCTCCAGAGCGTCGGTGCCGTGCCACTGGGCAAAGATCACCGTGATCACCTGCGCTGGGATCAACCCGTCGATCCGCAGGCCAGGCTTCAACTCTTCCAGCAGCACTACTTGTCCTCCCCGGTAGATAGCTGACCCACGCTAGTCGACCTCCCCGACAATATCCGGGCTAGTCCGCGAATCGTCGCTAGGTCCTCTAATCTCCCTGCTGACACGGAAAGGCGTGCCGCCTGGGATCGCCATGCGCGCAGGATCCAAGACAGCAATGAGTGCGGATCGCAGCCGCCACACGAGGGGGCCTACGGGAAAGCCGGACCGACCAATACGTCACAGTGACGGATGTGTCGGGCCAATGGTCTGCACCGAACAGGGACGGCGGTGCGCTGCAGACCTGACTGAGGGCTACCGACGACGAAAGCTGATCACGACCACCGCCGGCGCCGGCGCCGGAAGCAGCGTCACGAGATGTCCGTTCTCATTGAATCTGGGGCACATTTACTAGTCTGACCTGCATTGCCCCAGATTGGATGAGAATTTCGATCGCGACGTTTCTCATTGAATCTGGGGCAACCCTGCTTCCGCGCCCGGCTGCG